>DAIQQC010000025.1:0-6102 GCA_036787005.1 Dehalococcoidales bacterium
CCAAACGAACTAAATTAGGCCGATGATAAAGGGCTATCGAAGTCGTAAAGGAGTCAGCATGACCGCCAGGATTATTAGGGTCACCAATACTCATCCAAACATCATGGTAGGGAAGCTCAGGTAGAAAGGCCTTAGATTTACCTGAATAATCATTATTGAATTTTGCAATTGTGTTAACAAAGTCATGCTGGCCACACCCACGCCAGACGATAATGCGTATAAATCCCTGTTCCGCCAGGGACACCAGGACAGCAAAGAGCAGCGCCTCATGCAGGTCTTTGGGTAAATCTATATACCCGCTGCCGTAATTCTTGTGTTCCGGTGTTGGGCCAAAAGGCATAGCCGGCAAAACGAGAGAATGCACCTTCAGGTCAATTTCAGCCTTCTCCGACGCGGCCAGGCATACCTGCTCAGCAAACCAAGTATCGAAATCTACCGGCAGGTGCGGGCCCTGCTGCTCCGTACAGCCGGTAGGCACGATTGCCAGCCAACCACGTCCGGCAAGCTCGCGGATTTCTTCATATGTCAGGTCGCCGTAACGCATGGAATTTCCTCTAAATCCCGGCCCTTCTCTTATGCCATTCCGTTGCCTGCTCGTAGGCGTAGGCGCAATACAGCAAGGTCTCCTCGCTGAAGGGTTTGCCGATAATCTGCATACCGACGGGGAGGCCGTCCACAAAGCCGGCGGGGATAGAGATACCCGGCACCCCGGCGATATTAATCGGTAAGGTACAGACGTCGCTCAGATACATCGCCAGAGGGTCGTCGGTCTTTTCACCTATCTTAAAGGGGACGGTAGGCGAGGTGGGGGTAACTAAAGCATCGTATTTTTCAAAGACGGCATCGAACTCGCGCCTTATCAGCGTGCGCACTTTCTGGGCCTTGACGTACCAGGCGTCATAATAGCCGGCGGAAAGGGCGTAGGTGCCGAGCATAATGCGCCGCTTGACCTCCGGGCCGAAGCCGTTCTCCCGCGTCTTTTCCATGGACTCCCACATCGTCTTGCCCGTGTAGGAATAACCGTATTTTACGCCGTCGTAGCGGGCCAGGTTGGCGGAGGCCTCGCTGGGGGCGATGATGTAATAGACGGCCAGCGAATAAGGGGTGTGGGGCAGCGAGACTTCCTCTAAAGTTGCCCCCAACTCTTCCAGCTTTTTGATGGCGGTTTTCATGACCGCCGATACGCCCGGCTGCATCCCTTCCACGTAATATTCTTTGGGTATACCCAGCCGCATACCCTTCAGGTCGCCCTTCAGGCTCAGGGTATAGTCCGGCACGGGCTCAGGCACGGAGGTAGAATCTCTACTATCGTGGCCGGAAATAACGTTCATCATAAGGGCGCAGTCGGTAACGTCCCGCGTTAGAGGCCCGATCTGGTCGAGGGAGGAGGCGAAAGCCACCAGGCCGTAGCGGCTGACCCGCCCGTAGGTAGGCTTGAGACCGACGACGGAGCAAAAACCCGCCGGCTGGCGGATGCTGCCGCCCGTGTCCGACCCCAGGGCGCCGGCGGCCTCACCGGCCGCTACCGCCACCGCCGACCCGCCGCTCGAGCCGCCGGGCACGCGCGAAAGATCCCAGGGATTATGGGTGGGAAAAAAGGCCGAGTTCTCCGTCGAAGAGCCCATGGCGAACTCATCCATGTTGGCCTTACCCAGCATCACCGCGCCGGCGGCGTTAAGCTTCTCCATGACCGAGGCGTCGTAAGGAGGGACAAAGTTTTCCAGCATCCGCGAAGAGCAGGTGGTCCGCACGCCCTTAGTGCAAATAACGTCCTTAATCGCCAGCGGGATACCGGTCAGCGGGCCGGATTTGCCCGAGGCGATAAGCTCGTCGGCCCGGCGGGCCTGCTCTAAAGCGAGCTCTTCCGTCACCGTGACGAAAGCCTTTATCTGCGGTTCTACTTGTTTAAGGCGCGCCAGGCAGGCACCGGTCAGCTCGACCGAGGACAGCCGCTTTTCCTTGAGCAAGCGGCCTGCTTCATGGATGGGAATGTGGGTTAAATCATCGGATGGCAAGTTAACCTCCTCAAGGCAAACCAGCTAGTCCCAGTGCCGCAGCGTATCAATAAAGTCGGGCGCGTCCTTAACGCTGAGCAGGACGGAATAGTTATCGGTGGTAGGTATATAGACCACGCTCGAACGGTCGGTAACGAAGAGCAAGGCTTTCTCGTTATTCTGGAGCTTGAACCAGCCCACCGAAAAACCCGGCAGCCCCGCCCCGTTCGTCCGCCATTTTGGTTTATAAGCGTTCTCGATATTCAAATTCACCGCCCGGACTTCTTCCGTCCTGATATCTTCCTTCGGGATAAAGCGGCCGTAGATGCCCGGGCCGATGCGGAGGCCTTCATCGCTGACGGTGAAGGCGGCGTGTTTGGACTGATAGCCGAAGAAGGCGAACAGCCCGATGACGCCGACGAGAACCAGGAGAATCACCGCGCTGACAACCCAGATAAAGATATAAGCGCCCGAACCCGACGGTATGATACCAAACACTTTTTCCATTTTCACGATACCCTCCCGTAACGATTCACTCAAGCACCGCGCGTACTCTAAAGCAGTCGCCCTCCCGCCGCGGGGCGTTAGCCAGGACATCCTCCGGCGCGAGAGAAGGCAGTACCTCATCTTCTCTCATCACGCCCTGGAGCGTCACCGACTGCGCCGTCGGCAGCACGCCCTCAGTATCCACGCGCTGCAAGACCTCAAAATGCTCTAAGAGGTTGGAAAGCTGCTCGCTCAGGCGAGTGATCTCATCTTCGGTTAAAGCCACGCGGGCGAGCTGCGCGATATGCAGGACTTCTTCACGACTCAGTTTCATAACGACCTCCCGGAATATTGAGCCAATTATAACATCCGCGTTCGTTCTCAGGCAACGGTCGAAGCCCAGAATCAGGGTCGCATTCTTACCATAAAATACGATATAATAAAAGATACTCAAATAACTGAAAGGAGGTGAAAACATGAGCGAGAGGGTAATGATATTTATCGACGGAAGCAACCTGTATCATTCGCTGAAAAACTACTTCCACCGGACCGACCTCGACATCGGTAAATTTTGCCGTAAGCTATTAAACCGGCGCCAGCTCATCAGGATATATTATTATAACGCCAGAGTGGGACAGAAGCAGGAACCCGAGCTTTACAAACAACAGCAGGCTTTCTTCACCGGGGTCAACGCCATACCCTATACCGAACTCAGGCTGGGCCGGCTGGTCTACACCAACCAGTGGCCCAACGTCCCGCCCTACGAGAAAGGCACCGACGTCCAGCTGGCCACCGACATGATAACCCACAGCTATAAAGGCAATTACGACGTCGGGATACTGGTAGCCGGAGACAACGACTTCGCCGGGGCAGTCCAGGCCGTCAAGGACAACGGCAAGCACATCGAGGTCGCCCTTTTCGGCAAGCAGGGCACATCCCAGCAGCTGAGGTCGGTAGCCGACATGGTGATACCGATAACCGCCCGGGTGTTAAAGGACTGCTGGAAATAGCCGGCGGCCGCGGAACGGTGATGAAAGATAAAGCCAAAAAACCCCGGGAGGTCAAGGGGCGTCCCGGGACGCGCGCCCTCAGGGAAGAGGGTGCTGTTGTCAAGGACTGGGGCGGGCGGCTGCCGGTAGCGCTCATCTATCCCAACTCCTACTACCTGGGCATGTCCAACCTGGGCGTACATGCTATCTACAAACTGCTGAACAACAACCTGAGGGTCGTCTGTGAACGCGTTTTCCTCGATGCCACGGAAAAGGGCATACCGGTGGCGCTGGAATCGGGCCGGCCGCTGACGGACTTCGCCGTGCTGGCTTTCTCGGTTTCCTACGAGCTGGACTTTTTCAATATCGTCGGCATCCTTAAAGCGGCGGGGATACCACTCTTCGCCGCCGAGCGCGACGAGAGCCAGCCGATGGTCATCGCAGGAGGGCCGTGCGTCACCGCCAATCCCATGCCCCTGGCGCCGTTCTGCGACGCCCTGGGAATAGGTGAAGGTGAAGCCATACTGCCGGCAGTGGTGGCAGCGCTTCTCGAAAGCAACGGCAGCCCGCGCCAGGACCTGCTTAAAGCTCTGTCGGTATTACCGGGGGTCTACGTACCGGCGTACCCACCGGCAGAGAAGGTGGTCCGGCAATATGCCAAAAACCTCGACGATTTCCCGGTTACGTCGGTCATCCTCACCCAGGACACGGAACTCGGCGACCTGTTCCTCATCGAGGCGGAGCGGGGGTGCGCGAGGGGCTGCCGCTTCTGCCTGGTGAACGGCGCGTTCGCGCCAATGCGTTTCCGGGCGGCGGAGGCGATACTAAAGCAGGCATGGGAAGGACTGCACAAGCGCCGGCGCATCGGGCTCATCGGGCCGGCCGTCACCGACCACCCGCAGATAAAAGAGATACTCGACGGGCTGCTTAAGCTTAACGCCGAGATAGCCATCAGCTCGCTGCGAATAGATACACTCTCGGACGAAATCCTCAACGCTTTGGAAAAGGGCAAGGCCCAGACCATCACCATGGCCCCGGAGGCGGGGTCGGACCGCCTTAGAGAAGCCATCAACAAGGGAATCACCGAGGACGAAATCCTCGGGGCGACCGACAGGATAGCAGCGCGGCGCTTCAACCAGCTCAAGCTTTACTTCATCGTCGGCCTGCCGGGCGAGACCGACGACGACATCGAGGAGATAGTTAAACTGGCGCTGGCGATCAAAGACCGCGTGGAAAAACGGCAGAGCGGCCTGCGGATCACCCTCAACGCGACGCCTTTCGTGCCCAAAGCCGGCACGCCCTTCCAGTGGCTGCCGATGGCCTCGATAGACACGCTGAACCGCCGGCTGGCGATACTCAGGAGCCGGCTGCCACTAAAAGGCATCAAGCTCAACGAGGAAAGCCCGGCGTGGGCGCAGGTACAGGGGGTATTATCAAGAGGGGACGAGGCGGCGGCCAAAGTCATAGCGGATATGGACGAAGTATCGCTGGCCGGGTGGCGCAGCGCCGTGGAAAGAAACCGGCTGGACGTGGATTTTTACGCTAACCAGAGATGGGATAAGGGGCAAAAGCTGCCGTGGGGACTGATCGATTCGGGGATAAAGACGGATAGGCTGTGCGGGGAGATGGAGAAGGCTCTGACTTAAATTTTACTGGTTCAGCAGTCCTGTCACAACATCATTGATATCTTTGCCGTCGGCCTTGCCCTTGAGCCTGGGCACCAGCTGCTGCATGACCTTGCCCTTGTCGCCCATGCCTTTAGCCCCTACTTGGGCGATGACCTCGCGGGCGGCCGCGATGATTTCGTCGCGGGACATCTGCTGCGGCAGGTAGCTTTGCAGGACAGCCATCTCGGCCTCTTCTTTGGAAACGAGGTCGGGTCGATTGCCCTTCTTAAAGGCGTCGATGCTTTCCTGGCGCCGCTTGACCTCTTTAGAGATAACGCCGAGGATATCGGCATCGACCAGGGCGGACTGTTTGGCGATCTCGGCGTTGTTCACCGAGGAGATAAGCATGCGGAGCGTGTCGCGTTTGACGGTGTCGCCGCTCCGCATCGCCTGTTTGAGGTCATCGGATAGTTTTACCCTGAGGACCGCTTGTTGTTCCATGGGATAATCGCGTATTTAAGGATTGATTACCTGGGACTTGCCCGCCGGATTGGCCGGCCCTGACGGGCGGAACCGCGTTTCTTAGCCGCTGCTTTCCGCTTTCGTTTTATGCTGGGTTTTTCGTAGTGCTCCCGGCGGCGCAACTCCGCCAGGATCCCGTCCTGCTGGACTTTCCTGTTGAACCGCTTAAGCAAGCTGTCAAAGTTTTCATCCTGACCAGCTATGACTTCAGCCAATGAGCATCACTCCCCTTCTATTTAAACGCCCCACGCGATAAATGAAACGCTTTACCTATTGTAGTTGTCACGGGGACAACTGTCAAGGAAAATGTTAAGTTAGACGGAGACGTAAAATAATTTCCGGTAATAAACTAATTTTTACTCACCCCCTTTTATCCCCCTCTCAAACATGAGTTTTCCCGGAAATCGATTAGCTGTTTGTTTGAGAGGGGGAAGAAAATGGAAGAGGGGTTTGCACCCTTCTTAAACGCCCCGTTATAAATAGGTACAGGCCAATGTATAGGTA
>DAIQQC010000025.1:6202-13876 GCA_036787005.1 Dehalococcoidales bacterium
ATAGGTACAGGCCAATGTATAGGTAATATCAGGTCGAACTTATTCTTTTTAAGATCTCCGAAGCGGCGACGACGCCGGAAGCCGAGGCCTGCACGAGGCCGCGGGAGACACCGGTGCCATCGCCGACGGCGAACATGTTTGTAACCTCGGACTCCAGGCAGGCGGAGAGCTGAGGCCGGAAAGAGTAGAACTTGACCTCGATGCCATATAATAAAGTATCATCCGAGGCGACACCCGGTATCAGTTTATCCATCGCCATCAGCATCTCGATGAGGTCGGTCAGGTGCCGGAAAGGCAGCGCGAAACTGAGGTCGCCGGGGGTGGCGCTTGGCAGGGTCGGTTTTACCTTACCATTTTTAATGCGCTGGGGGGTCGAACGGCGACCCTCCATGAGATCGCCGAAACGCTGGACAAGCACCCCTCCCGCCAATAAGTTGGCCACCCTGGCCAGGTACTTGCCATAAGCAATCGG
This sequence comes from Dehalococcoidales bacterium, assembly GCA_036787005.1. GTDB lineage: Bacteria > Chloroflexota > Dehalococcoidia > Dehalococcoidales > RBG-16-60-22 > JBFYTX01. Next base: position 6,675 of record DAIQQC010000025.1, read on the forward strand.
CTCGTGGAAAGGCCGGGTAAAATCCGTGCTAACCAGCAAAGCGAAATTGGTATTATCGCTCTTCTGCGCAGCATAGCTGTGCCCGTTGACCGTTACCACAGGATCGGAGCCGCCGGTCGATTCCATTATCACCTGCCCGGCCGGGCACATGCAGAACGTCCGAACGCGGTCGTTAAAGCTCGGGGAAATATATTCGAGCTTGATCTCATATAGCTTATCGGTAATTTCTTTCATCACGGCATGCGGCACTTCCACCCTCACGCCGACGTCGATGGGATTGTTTCGGACGGTCAGGCGCAGGCGCCCGGCCTCGCGGTAAAGCCAGTCGGCGCCTTCCCGGCCCGGCGCGAGCACAAGATACCGGCAAAAATATTTCTCACCGTTGTCGGTTTCAACCCCGGCTACCACACCACCGTCCGTCAATACCCGCGATGCCATGACGCCTAGCTTAAGTTCAAGCCGGTGATAAAGGTAGTCCTGCATCGACCTGAGCACCTGGAAACAGTTCTCCGTCCCCATATGGCGCACGGGGGTAGGCACCAGGCGCAGTCCCGCTTCGCCGGCCTTACGGCCGATCTCTTTAACCGCGCTATCGCCAGTGTAAAGCTTTTTCGAAGCGCCGAATTTCAGATACAAATCGTCGACGTATTTGATAAGGGCGGCGGTGCGCTCCGGACCAAGATACTCGCCCAGATGGCCGCCGACCTCCGAGGAAAGCACCAGCTTACCGTCAGAGAAAGCGCCGGCCCCGCCGAGTCCGCAAACCAGGTTGCAGGGCAGGCAGGCGATGCAGGAACCGCCGGTGTCCCGCACCGGGCAGCGGCGTTTATCCAAGTCCTTGCCTTTCTCCAGCAGGAGAACGCTAAGACCATCCTTTTGTGCCAGTTCCAGGGCCGCGAAGATGCCGGCCGGTCCGCCCCCGATAATGATGACATCGTATTTTCTGGTCATTTTACGCCCTCAATGAAAAAGCCGAGACAGACTATCGTGCCGCCAGTCCCTCAGCTTTAAGCGAGCCGGATTATCATGAATGCCGCCATCAATTATATCGTCGAGGCCTGACAGCGTCAAGAGGGCACCGTTTTAGAATGCCGAACGTTATAAAATATGGACAGAATGGTAGGAAAAGGTACCAAGAAAGGTTGACAATTGCCAAATGGCGAAATATAATAAACCCATGAGTTATTCAAACAGCGACCTGGGGAAAATACTTAAACAGCAACGCATCACCATCCCACTCACTTTACAGGAGCTTGCGGCGGCATCCGGCGTATCTTCATCGCACCTGGGGCGTATCGAGAGGAACGAACGTTTTCCCTCGGCGCGAATATTACGGAAAATCGCCAAGCCACTCGGCTTCGATGAAGACGAGCTTTTCACCCTGGCCGGGTTCCTCTCCCCGCAGACGCCCGGCGTGGCTGCAGAAGGCGCGCGCTACAACAGCCGCCAGCTCGACCCCTACGTAGCCAGGATGCTGGCCGAAGAGCCACCCGAGGTACAACGCTCGGTCATCGGCATCCTCAGCCTCCTGAAAAGCGTCGCCAAGGGAATGTCCAAATAATTCCCACCATATCTTCAAGTCTATACCTCACAGGGACAGGGCAGGTAGTCCCGCGCGTAACGAAATAAACAGGCGGAATACTTGCCACACCTCAAAAGAAAGTGCTACATTTATTGAGAAGCGCTGCCGGACAAATGCCGCAACGGGAGTACCACCTGATGGAGACCAAGGAAGAAGAATGGCTGAGGTTTGTGGACACCCTCAGTCACGAACTTAAAACGCCCCTGACATCGATCATCGCCGCGGCCGGTCTGCTGGCCGAGGAGCTGGAGACCAGCGACGATGCGCACCAGAAACTAATCCAGACCATCATCCATAACGCCAACACGCTCGAGAACAGGCTGGCGGAGCTGCTGGACATCGTCAAGACCGGCAGCGGCAAACTCCAGCTACAGTTCGAACCCGTAGACATGAGGTCGATCGTCCTGGGGACGTGCCAGCAAATCAGTCCCATGCTGCAAGGCAAGCGACAGAGGCTCAATACGGACCTGCCCGCTTCCATCCCCATCATCCGCGGCGATGGACAACGATTAGAGCAAGTGATGGTCAACCTGCTGACCAACGCCGCCAAGTTCACACCGGAGGGGGGCAATATCCAGGTAAGGTTGCGGAAGAACGACGACGGACTGGTCATCGAGGTGAAAGACGACGGCATCGGCATCGCCAGGGAAGAGCAACCCAGGTTATTCAAACCGTACAGTCGACTGAATTCAGATAGACAGCATCATCCCGGCCTGGGACTGGGACTGGCGCTGGCGAAGCAGGTGGTGGAGCTGCACGGCGGCAGGATCTGGGTAGAGAGCGAGCCGGGCAAGGGCAGCACGTTCTCATTTTCACTGCCGCGGCAGGCGGTCAAACAACCGGCGCGCCCATAAAGGAGAGCTATGAAGGTTCTGGTCATCGAGGACGACCCCGGCATCATCGAGGTTGTGTCCCTCTGTTTTCAGCTGCGCTGGAGCGGCACCAACGTCATCTCCGCTGCCAACGGACGCGACGGCGTGGCGCTGGTCGAGACGGAAAGCCCGGACGTCGTCATCCTCGATATCGGCCTGCCGGACATAGACGGGTACCAGGTGCTGAAAGAGATACGACGCTTTTCCGAGGTGCCGGTGATCATGCTAACGGTCCGGGGCGAAGACACCGACGTCGCCAAGGGGCTGGAGCTAGGCGCCGACGACTATATCACCAAGCCCTTCAGCCACATCGAACTCATCGCCAGGGTGCAGGCGGTGCTGCGCCGCGCCCAGGGACTAGCGGTTACCGACGAGGAGCGGCCCTTCACCAGCGGCCGGCTGACGGTGGACTTCGCCCGGAACGAGGTCACTCTGGGCGGCCACCCGGTCAAGCTTACCTCCACCGAGAGGAAACTGCTCTATCACCTCATCAGGAACGAAGGGCGCATACTTTCCCACGAAAGCCTCCTCGCTAAAGTATGGGGGGACACCTACGTCGACGCGCGGGACTTGCTCAGGGTGCACATCCAGCACCTGCGGCAGAAACTTGGAGATAACGCCGAATCGCCGAACATCATCGTCACGGAGCACGGCATCGGATACAAATTCATCCGCCCCTCCGGCGGCTAGACCAACGCCTCAGTCACCCGCCAGATCTTTATACCGCCGGACAGCTTATCTTATCCTCAACTAACCTGTATATTTTTACCTAATCTTTATCAGAAGTTTACAACAATTTTATAAAAACTTAACTATCGTTAGGCTTATCTTTATGTCCCTGTGATAAATTAAAAATAATGGTATAATGTAACGTCATGACGGTGGCCAGAATGGAAAAGGTAAAAGTATTTCTCTCCGACCCGCAGATCCTCTTCAGGGAAGGCATTCATTTCATTCTTTCCGGTGAAGAAGACTTCGAGGTTACCGGCGAGACCACCAGCAACGAAGAGGCCTTTACGCTTATCGACGCCAACCCGCCGAACATCGCGGTGCTGAGCATGCTGGATAAAAAATCCGCCGGCACGGACATCACCCGCCGCATCAAGCGGAGCCAGCCCTCGGTATCCGTCATCCTGACCATGGAAAAAAAGGAAGACGAGGCGGTGTTCGAGGCGCTGAAAAGCGGCGCCAGCGCCTGCCTTACCAAGGACTCCGAGGCCGAGCAGCTCCTTGATATTATCCGGGTGGTCTCCCAAGGCAGCATCCCGATTATCGATGAATTGATGACGCCGGGAGTGGCGGCAATGGCCCTGGCGGAATTCGAGAACCTGAACGCTTTGAACGAGCACATGGACAACCTGCTGGCGCGCCTTACTCAGAAAGAGACGCAGGCCCTGGGCGGGCTGGCGGCCGGCGGAACCCTGGAGCAGGTCGCCGTTAAAACAGGTAGCACCGAGGACGCGGTGCGGCGCCAATTGAGACTGGTACTGAACAAGCTCGTGACCAACGACCAGGCGGAGATGGTGATCGAGGCCGCCCAGAGAAGCCTGCCGCAGATAGTCCGCACCCCCCTGAAAAGGGGCGGCAAGCCCGTGGAATACGTCACCAAGGCCGAGTTTAACGAGTTTAAAGACAAGCTGATGGAACGGCTGAAGTCGATGCTCGGCGAGCTTTCGTAAAAAGCATTTTTTAAGTGTACACCGCCACTACCACCGCTTCCCCGGGGCTGTGGTCATCGAAGAACAACACCGCCAACCGGCGGCCGGCGACCATTTCCGCAGCCGGCAGGTTCCTGGCTACCGTCACGTCCTCCAGATAGACTTTATAACTGCCGGCGAGACGGACCGTGGCCTTATAGCTACCGGAATCAAAGCTCCTTAGCTCCGCTTTTCTAAATTTCATCGCTAAAATCCTCCCCGATTTTAAACCGCCCCCAGATCCAGGCGCTGGCGGTATTCTCCCCGGCGCGGATAGTAACCCAGGACGATGCCCAGCACCCTTTTCTTAAGGGCGTCCAGTCCGGCCCGCGCATCGGTCACGGCGACGACATCGTAGAGCTGCTGCCCGCAGTTCACCGGCACCAGGATACTGCCGCCTTCCGACTCAATTTCCGATTGCCTTAAGCAGGCCTGCCCGCGCTGCTGGGCTTCAGACACGGAATCAATGTCCCTGTCCCCCACCTGCTGCAGACGGTCGTAAAGACGGTCGATCTGATCCCAGGTAAAGCTCTCGGCAAGGATAAGCCCGTCGCCGAGGCCTTCCACCTGCACGCGGTTTGTCTTCATCGCCCCGCGACGGTAAGTCCCTTCGAATACCTGATGCCCATCCCCGTAACTATAGACAGCGCTATCCGATGCCAGAGGATTGACGAGGCAGGCGACGTTGCCTTCGAGGAAGATGACGTCGGGCACGAAAGACAGCAACTTCCGGATAACCTCACGCCCGCTGTCTCCCGGGCTGATGGTGAAGTCCGGATAAAAGCCGGTCATTGCCGCCGACTGGGACCTTACCGCCAGCCCCAGGCCGGCCCTGGCGAGGACGAAGCGGATAATCCCCAGGACATTAGTATCGTCGGACGTCTTGTTCCAGCGGAACTGGTGCCGGGCTTTCCAATCAGATAAAGCCGTCCACCTATCCACCGCGCGCAGGACGAGACCGGCTTTACCCCCGGCGCTGATATGGTCGCAGGACTCCAGAATGTAGCTCAGGCCGGCGCTGGACTCGCTGCCGGCGGAGGTAATATAGCCGGGGCTGAACTCTATCCGGCGGCCGATATCGAGGACAGACAAATCACCCTGGCCGGGAACAGAATACCTGCCGTCGTCGTTCCTCAGTTCCACGGTCAGACTACCGCCGGTCTCACTGCATTCCTGCCTCAGGCTGATGACATCATCCGTAAGGTCGAGAGTTAGCGCCGCCAGAGGGGCGCGCCACACGCCGGCGGGGCCGGAAAGCCAGGCGTAATCATTATCGTGGGCCATGGCCAGGCCATATTCGGAAGACAGATTGAACGGCACCGGCTCCCGCCACAGCCCGTCGGCAAAACCAGTGCCGGAGATAGCCTGCGACCGGAACGGGCGGCTATAGGCCTCCTCGCCGGTATACTTTTCGATGAAAAAACAGCGAAAAACACCGGTCTTAACGAGGAAGGGCTGGCGATACTCGAACGCACCGCCCGAGGGCGCCGCGGCCAGCTCGAGGAGCGCGGACCAAGTTCCGGCGGTCACAGCGGCGCCGTCGCCGTGGAGCAGGCTCCAGAGCTTGAAATTGCCGGAGGCATCTTTGCCCGTGACCATAAGGGCGAAGTCGCCGTCATAGACAACGGCGACCCCCGAGAGGTCACCTGTAGTTTTATCCCAGGCCACTTTGGATTGCCACTGGCCGCCGATGCATTTTTTCACGTAAAGCGTACTTTGATCAGCGAAGAAAAGGGCGAGGTCACCGCCGGGCTTATAAGCCGCGGCGATACCGTAAATCGCAGTGGTCGGTGAGTAGTCGAGAAGCTCAGGGCTGCCCCAGCTAACGCCGCTGTCCGTGCTCTTAATACGCCTGACCTCGCGGGCGGTGTTGATCCAGAAAATGGAGGCCTCGGTGTCCAGCGCGGCGGCCGCCACCACGACGGCGTTGTACTGGCCGGTATAGGTCCACTGGGAGAAGTCGCCAGCCGGACCGGGAGAAGCTATCCGCTGCCGGTAAAGCTTACGGGAGTCGGCGGGCGGGGTTATCCTGGCACGGATGAGGGAGCCATCGGCAGGCATGGCCAGCGCGTGGAAGTAGTCAGACTCGGAGCCGGTATAAAGCCTGGTCCAGTCCAGCCTGACCACACCCCCGATCATGTTGGCGGCTTCAACTCTGACGTAAGGAACCGCCGTGGCCTGCTTTTGAGCGTCCAGTAAAGTCGAGGTTAGTTCACGCATGTCTCACTCCCCCAGACGCTTCAATGCGCCCCATAATCGCCGGACTGATTGACTAAAGGATGATACGGCTGGTAAAGCGAGCTGACCCTGACCCGATGTTTCCTGCCCAGCCTCTTCAGCTCGTGACGGAATTCATCAAGCTTCCGGTTACCCCATTCCAGGTATTCTTTAGACGTCAGCGTCCCGCCGACGTTGACACGGTTGACGGCGTAGACCGCCCATGCCACCGCAGCGTAGCCGCAAGCCCCGGCCGCGACGATGTCCTCGTAACTGGCCGGGATGGTCGAGCCGCCGGAGTCCAGGGTATGCAGCCGGCCGTAGTAGATATAGCAATTGGAGCCGTCCGGCTCGCTGCCGCTGATAATGGTCAGGGCATCCCCCCAGACCGTGAACTGCTGGTAGTCCGGCGGGAAAGAAAGGAGAGGATACTCCACCGCCTCGATCATTATCCGGTCGGTCAGGGTTGAGATATCGACCTCTCTCGAGTCACTTACAGTAGGCAGTGCGGCCCTGGCGGGCAGAGGCACTTCACCGGAGAACTCTCTTACCGCGCGATTGATGTGACGCGTCAACTCACCGTCCGTCCAGCGGTAGTTAGCGCTGTCCTGGTCATGCAGGTCCTGCCTGACCAGCGTGATCATATCCGATAGATTCATAGACTGACCCCCTTTGAAGGTATTCTTACGTGACCCTGGCGGCCGGGCAGCTTCATATCAGACCCCGAGCCGGAGGTACCGATCAGGGCTTTCAGGGCGTCGCCGCCGACGCCGAGGTCGTTACTCAAGATGCTTTTTAGTCCGGCCAGCCAGCCAGAGTCAACCCCCAGCCCGC
>DAIQQC010000025.1:13976-19045 GCA_036787005.1 Dehalococcoidales bacterium
GCGGTCGCCCCTCCTTCGGTATATTCGATGTGGAGCCTGGCTCCATGGGTATTGCCGGAATACTCATAAGACCGGCACCAGGTATAATGCTCATTGGATGAGCCATCGTTTTTGTGCATAACCTGGATGGCCTGATCGCTGAGATCGTAAGCATCGATAAGTTCTTGCAGCGGAGTCACGAGTGAAGGCGAATCGACCCACTGGTTGGCATCAGGAATAGTATCCCAGTCTACACCTGCCGTTAATGCCCGTGAAATAAAGTCGGCGTAACCGGTTACCGCGCCGGGGTTATTGGCCTTCTCAAGGTGGACTTTCGTTAAAGGAGTACCTTGCAGTCCAGTCGTGCTGTATAAGCTGATATAGCAGACATCAATCGTTGAACCTTGAGGGATGGTGATTCCCGTAAAGCGGTAAAAGGCATGGGCATTCCATCCGCCACCGGTGCCCACGGCGGTGTTCGCGCCAGTGAGGTCGGCATATCCATCTCCTCTTACCCAGCCATCGTTAGTGCCAGCAGCTACCTGCACATCAATCGTCGGCATTAAACCTACCTCCGGGTTCTTTCACCTGCTTCGCTACGATAAAGTGATATTAACTTCCAGGGTCCAGGTACCGCTGGCTTTCGTGCCCAGCGACTCGACTTTACGGTTCAGACACTTGCCGCTGGCCGACTGCTTGACCACCCATTCGTTCCAGGCGTAATTGGCCTCGCCATCGCTGAAACTGGACTTGAAGGTGGCTTTCTGGCTGGAAGAGGCGGGATAGCCGGACTCCATGGCTTTATAGGTCTTATTGGTACTCGCCTGAAGGTCCGTCTGGGACGGACTGGCCGCGGTGGAGCTATCGCCGACGCCGATCTGGGCAGTCGCGTTATTGAAGTGATTGGCGGAATCGCCGACGACCAGGTCCCAAATTTCGTCGATGCCGGCGTTGAGCAGGAGATTGCCCTCGCGATCGAGGACCTCATAGGGCGTGAAAAGGCGGTGGAACTCCGCTTCGTTGCCGCGGTAGGCCTCGATATTTTCAAAATACTTGCTGAGCCGGAACCGGCAAAACCACCGGGCTGATTCGTTTCTAGACATTTTTTCCTCCTCGGCGGGGGCCCCGAGACCATCGGGACCCCCTATTATTTTGATATTGTTGTTAGTCCTGGACGCCGATGAGCGCCGCCGCCTTGATGGAGCTGAACAGCGCCAGCGAGACGTACCACTTGACGCGCGTCCGCGAGGCGTCCTTGCTCTCCAGCGAGCCGATGGGCTCGGCCTGGAGAAAGCCGGGGCTGGTCAGCCCGCACAGGGCGCCCTCCCCGAGCTGCACGGCGTAGATCGTGGAGTTAGCGCCGCCGGTGGTGGCCGTCTCCACGCTACCGCTGAGGACGTGGGTATCGAGAATCCAGTCGTTGACGCCGATGGGCACGCCGTCCCAGAGCTGGACGAAGTTGCCCCATTTGTCCTGTTCGGTCTGGATCATGCCGCCGGCCGTCCTGACGAGGGCGTTGAGCTTGCGCCGCGAGCGGCGGGACATCAGGAGCATATCGGGCTTGCCGCCCTTGACGGCATCGATGAGCTCATCGAGTTTGGCGAGCGTCAGCGCGGCGCCGGTCGCCCCCATGGCGATGACCTGGGGCCCGGCCGCGCTGGTATTGATGACCTTCCTGAGGCCGTCGAACTGCTTGGCGTTGACGGAGCTGTCGCCGTAGATAAAGACGTCCTCGAACTTCTGCTGGAGGGCTTTAGCCTTGAGCTCAACGACGGCGGCCTCGAGGTCCTGGATATTGTTGCGGGTCGCCTTCAGGAAGTTATCGACATCGGCATCACCGCCCATGATCTTCAGGTTGGCGGTCACCTGCGTGAAGGTAGGCGTGGATTCCGCCCAGGTATCGCCCACGTCATAGAAATCGATGTTGGGCAGGGTGTTCTCCCGGTTATAGGTCAGGCCGTTGCCGACAATCTCGACGAAGGGCAGCTTCTGGAGGATGGGCGACTCCTTGACAATGGTCTCCACCACCCCCTGCATCAGCAGGTCGTTGGAGAGCTTGGATGCTTCGGCTAATGTTAAAGCCATATTTTTCTCCTTTTTTCAGTATTCGTTTTTCGTTTTTTTATTTTCTACTTTGAAGCTGAGAGGCCATTTATTGTAGCTGTTATTCGTTTCCAACTTTAATTTAAATCAGCTTCAGCTCCCGGGTATTCGTTTTCAACATTATGACAAGTTGCCCCCCCCGACTCGGGTAACCGCTTACTTCAAGCCCTGCTGGATCTTTTCCCGCGGCGAAAGCCCCGAGAGGTCGGGCGCCAGGCGCTGCGGCGCGCCGGCGGGTATCCTCACCCGGACAGCGGCCGCGTCCAAGTCCTGCCGGACCTTATCCACGACGGCGCGGGCGTTATCCAGCGAGTCCTTGACCGCCGCGATGGTATCACCGGCGATGAGCTCCGGCGGCAGGCCGGGGTTGGCTACGACGACCATTTCCTTAAAGTCGGCCACCGCCTGCGCCATCGCTTTATCCCGCCCATCGAGGGCCTGTCCCAGCACATCAAGCTCGTTTTTCAGCGCGGCCATCTCACTCTCTTTAACCGCCAAATCCTGCTCGAGTTTGATGATGCGGGCATCGCGGGACTTCAGTTCTTCTTCCACATTATGGTTTTCGTCGGTTTTGCTACCGTTCTGTGCAATATTTTCCGGCTGCTTTTCCGTATCCATCTTTCCTCCTGGCTATTCCTCAATGCCTTCTGAACGGGGGACTAAAGCGCTCTCTCTCGTCCCGCCCCGCGCCGACCTGGCATTAAGCTCTTTATTCATTTTTAAAATAGACTCCCGCTCCTCGAGCCACCGCTTGAACTCGAAATCGGGGTCGCGGACACCAACCTCATTCATGGCGGTGCGCCGGGAATGAATGCCGGTCTGCACCATGACCTGCTCGCTGTTGACACGGCGCTCGACGTCCCTGGGGAGAACCGGGGCCCAGACGATGTGCAGGCGGCTCCCCACCGCGGGGCCGAAGTCCAGGCCCTGGTACTTTTCCAGCAACCTGAGAACCATGTCGTTGCGGCGGTTATAGGCGGCGGTGCGGATGATTCTCTTACGCCGCACCTTCTGGAGCAAAGGCTGGAGGTCGATCTCCAGCGCCACGCCGGAGAGGTCGCGCTCGGTGCTGCCGAAGGCCGACCGCGGCGACTCAGAGAGGTCGTGCAGGGCGCGATAAATCAGGTTAATATAGTCGATATGCAGATTGATACCACCACCCTGCAAGAGGTCGAGGAGGTAGGCCTTGGCGTCCTCGGGGATATTCCAGACGGCGCCGGGCCGGATGGCGATGTCCTCGGACTCCTCGACGTTCTCCAGCACGGCAATGGGGTTGCCGGAAAGCTCGAGGATGCGGGAAAGCTGGCTCAGGGCGCGGTTGAGCTCGCGCTGCGACTCCATGATCTGGGGGAGGTCGGAGACACCCCAGAACTTCTTGGGCTCGCGGAGGTTGGGGAAGAGCACGAAAGGGATAAAGCCGTAGGGATTGGGCTTGCTCTCTAAAAGGGCGTTGTCCAGATAAAGGGCGAAGTCGCGGTCGGTCCACAACTCAACGACCGTCGCCGTTTTATTATTGGGCTTGATCCCGTACGTAAGCTCGACTTCCTCGGCTTCGAGCCGGTACCTGGAGGCGAGGCGCCACACCCGCGAGTAATCGTCGCCGGAGCACCAGGCATAGATACCCTGGATGTCCGGGGCGGTGACCTTCACCCTTTTTTCAGCGGAGTCCCAGATAACCTTATAGCAGGCATCACCCAGCACGGCGCAGTCGGTCTCCGTCTCCAGGTCGAGTTGCTCCAGCTGGTTATCGGCATAGACTTTATAGAGGGCAACCTCGGCCTTTTTAACGGCTTCCTTAGCTTCGGGAGTATCGTCAACGGGTTCTACATCGAAGGTCATGCCGGTCATCAAATACGACGTAATTTTTTCTACAAAGACGCGCGCATAGTTAAAGATCAGGCGTCTTTCTCCCCTCCTTTCGCGGCCCACCCACTGGCGACCGTTATAGAAGTCGAGGAGCTCCCGGTAGGCCCTGAACCTTTCGGTGTCCATCCTGGCAAGCTGCGATACGACCGTTTCATTCATGTTTCGTTCCTCTCTATCAACTTAACCTTTTTCTTCGCTCAAAGCCCTCTGGATAGTCCGCGGGCTCAGGCTGAACAGGGGCGCCAGCTCGCTGATCTTCCAGCCGCCGGAGAAAAGCCTTTTAATCTCCCGGTTACGCAGGTCTTTCAGCCAGCGCTGCCGGCCGCGGGGTTCGTCGTAAAGACACCGGGGGAACGGACAGGCCAGGCAGGACTCAGCGTGTTCACAGCCTTCATCATGATAATTGCAGTACTCCGGGCGCAGGTCCTGCCCGTCCTGCCGGCCTGTCTCTTCTTCCAGTTCCAGGCTATCTCCGCCAATCTCACAGGTCAGAAAATCCATATCGCACCTCTAAATCACCTAACAGCCAGATAATAGAACACATGTTCTTATATTGTCAATGGAAAATTGTCGTCTCTTCGACCAGTTTCAGGACAAGCCTTTAGTCCTGAGACCTTGACATTCAAGCTGGCGGGAACTATAATTGTTTCGACAGCGTAATATTAAGTACCTCACCCCCTGGCCCCCTTTCCTGTCCGCAGGAGAGGGGAAAAAGAAAGTAGCGAGATATGTCGGTCTGGGACAGCTACCTAACGGTAACCGAGGCGAGCCGCCGCCTGAAGGTCCACCCGGAGACAGTGAAGCGGCTCTGCCGGCAGGGCGACCTCCCGGCCAACAAATTCCATAACACCTGGCTTATCAACCGGGACGTCCTGGACAACTTCGCCGGGACGTACAATCCCAACCGCGGCGCCCGCAAAAGGCTGATAAAGTGAAGGGAGAAAAAGGCAGGATCCCAACCTTTTCCCGTCGCATTCGTTAATAATTACCGGGTGAGGCAGCGGTTGTTCCCTGCCGGAAGCAAAAACTAAATTCCCAGGAGGCCCCGGATGAAACGATTAAGAATCGTCAAGTTATTCAGCATAGCGCTGGTCCTGTCGCTGCTGGTGCTGGCAATACCG
>DAIQQC010000025.1:19145-20599 GCA_036787005.1 Dehalococcoidales bacterium
AGCGCAACGCTTGACCCGCTCTCGCCCGCCACGGGCGCGGCCGGTTCTGATGTAATCGTTAGCGGCGCTAATTTTCCCGTCAGCACCGCGCTCGTCTTTAGATTCGATGCGACGACGCTGACGCCGAAGAGCGGACATACCGCCACGACCAGCGGCGGCCTGTTCCTCAGCACGATAATGGTTCCCCCTGCCGCCACGGCAGGTCCCCATACCATCACGGTAACGGCAGGAACGGGCACGGCCACAGCTACCTTCACCGTTACCGCCAGCGCCACCCTTAATCCGCTTACGGTAGCATCGGGACTGGCCGGTACTCAAATTCCCATCAGCGGCACTAATTTCCCGGCCGGCACTATCGCCATCACGTTCGATGGGACGCCCCTCACGGTGACAGGCAGCACCCAGACCAGCGGCGGTAGTTTTTCCAGCTTCATAACGATACCGGCAGGCGCGACCGCTGCCGTCCACGCCATCACCGTTACCGTTGGCGCTACGTCCGTTCAAACGAGCTTTACCGTCACCGCCAGCGCCTTGCTTAACCCGCTCAATCCCGCTTCCGGCCCGGCCGGCACCCAGGTTATCCTCAGCGGCGTTAATTTCCCGGCCGGCAATATCGCCGTCATATTCGATAGTACCCCGCTTACCATATCCGGCAGCCTCCAGACTACCGGCGGCAGTTTCCAGAGCAACATCACCGTGCCGGCGGGATCAGTTGCGGGAGACCATACCATCTCCGTGATGGTGGGCACAGTTACGGAAACCGCCACGTTTACGGTCACCGGCGCGCCGACGCCAACGCCGACTCCCACGCCGACCCCATCGACGGACATTAATGTAGTCCAGAACGATTTTAACGTCGGGGCGCCGATAGGTATAGGCGGGGCCGGCTTCGCAGCGGGGTCCACCGTTACCATTAAATATGGCGGCGTGACCAGGGCCACCGCGCAGGTGGAGCCGAACGGGACGTTCCAGGTCATCTTCAGCATACCGGCTATCGCGCCGGGCGCCCGCCAGTTCACTATCTCCGATGGTGTAAACACCACTACAGCCAGCTTCGTCGTGGAGGCGACGGCCCCCGCTTCGCCGGCGGCGCTCTTGCCGGATCCCGGTGCCAAGATAGAGATCCCCGTGACATTCGACTGGGACAACGTGACCGATGCCAGCCTGCCGGTGACGTACGATTTCCAGATCGCAACGGACGAGGACTTCACCACCGATTCGATAATACTGGGGAAAACAGCCCTGACAGAATCGTTGTTCATGCTGACCGAGGCGGAGGGACTGGAACTGGCCAGCGATAACGCCACCTATTTCTGGAGAGTGAAATCCGTCGACGGGGCGCTCAACGAAAGCGGCTGGACCACCGGGAGCGAATTCCTGGCCAGCGGCCCGTCTACGTTCCCCAGATGGGCGTTGATATTGATCATCGTTTTCGGGGCGATATTCGTGTTCGG
>DAIQQC010000026.1:0-20521 GCA_036787005.1 Dehalococcoidales bacterium
ACTTATCATAAATTGAAAAACGAATACCGGATGCTGAAGCTAAGTAACCATAAAGTCAGAAACAAATAACAGCTTTAAATTATGTCAAATCAGCTACAAAACACTAAAATAAAAAAACGAAAAACGAATACCTCAAATGCAGTACGAAGAAATAATCGCCCGCCTCAAGGCCCAGGCCAACCCGGAAAACGCCGCCGGCATGGCCAGGTTCGGCATTAACGCGAAAAATACCCTCGGAATCTCCATCTATACCCTCCGCAAGATAGCCAGCGAGATCAAGAAAGACCACGCCCTGGCTCTAAAGCTCTGGGACTCCGGTTTCCACGAAGCCCGCATCCTGGCCAGCTTCATCGAAGAGCCGGATAAAGTCACCGGGTCGCAGCTTGAACGCTGGGTCAAGGACTTCGATTCGTGGGATACCGTCGACCAGGTCTCCGAGCTTATTTCCAAGACCCCCTACGTGCTGGGAAAAATACGGGAGTGGTCTTCACGGGAAGAGGAGTTCGTGAAAAGGGCGGCTTTTTCCCTCATCGCCGAAGTCGCCTGGTACGATAAAACCCTTACCGACCGGGACTTTGAGGAGCTATTTACAGTTATCAAGAATTCAGCCACCGATGAGCGTAATTATGTAAAAAAAGCCGTCAACTGGGCGCTGCGCAACATCGGCAAGCGCAACAAGGCGCTTAACCGCCGCGCCATTAAAGTAGCCCAGGAGATACAGAAAATGGACTCGAAAGCCGCCCGCTGGATTGCCGCCGATGCCTTGCGGGAGCTTAACAGCGAGGCGGTACAAAAGAGAGTGGCTGGCAAATAGCCGCTAAAGGTTTGGTCTAACCTGCCCTTGATTTTTACCTTCACTTCATCGTAGAATTAGTAACGTTGCGGGCCACTAGCTCAGCTGGTTAGAGCACAGTCCTGATAAGACTGGGGTCTGTGGTTCGAATCCACAGTGGCCCACCATTTTTTCCACGATGTATTTTATGTATGTGTTAGAAAGTGTGGCGACCGGCCGTTATTACGTTGGTTCAACGCAAAATGTAGAGAAGCGGCTTTTGCAGCATAATTCAGGAAAGACCCCGTCAACAAGAAACTATTGCCCCTGGAAAATAGTCTACTCGGAACCATTTCCCGGCCGGGCTGAAGCAATACGAAGGGAACGAAAAGTGAAATCGTGGAAGAACCGCGAATATACAGTCAAGATGTTAGGAATCATATAAGCTGGTTAGGGCATCCCGATAACATCGGGAGGGTCTGTGGTTCGAATCCACAGTGGCCCACCATTACCCCGCCCTGCCCTGCCCCGCCAAATACCAAAAACCAAATACCAAATCCCAAAAAAGAGAGCAATGACCGCAAACAAGATCTACAAGACCTGCGCTGAGGCCGTAGCCGATATCCCCGACGGCGCCACCATCATGGTCGGGGGGTTCGGTTCTTACGGCGGACTGCCGATAAACCTGATCGTCGCCCTGGCCGGCCAGGCGGTAAAAAACCTGACCGTCATTGCCAACATGGGCGGCGTAGGCTTCGAACTCACCAAACGCATTAAGCCGGAGGGATACCAGGACCTGGGAATCCTTTTCGAAAGAGGGCAGGTCAAAAAGCTGATCGCCTCGGTGCCGGCCCTGGGTGGTATGCCGCCCACTTCTCCCTTTGAAAAATTGTTCAACGAAGGCAAGGTGGAAGTGGAAATAGTGCCCCAGGGGACACTGGCGGAGAGGATACGCTGCGGGGCGGGGGGAATCGGCGGGTTCTACACGCCGGTAGGCCTGGGGACGGTGGTGGAGAGGGGCAAGGAAAAA
Source organism: Dehalococcoidales bacterium (assembly GCA_036787005.1). GTDB lineage: Bacteria > Chloroflexota > Dehalococcoidia > Dehalococcoidales > RBG-16-60-22 > JBFYTX01. The sequence goes on from DAIQQC010000026.1 coordinate 1,803, forward strand.
AAGGTCATTAACGGTAAAGAGTATATCCTGGAGCTACCCTTAAACGCCGACTTTGCCCTGGTTAAAGCGCACAAAGCGGATATCCTGGGGAACCTGGTTTACCGCAGGACGGCGAGGTGTTTTAATCCCGTGATGGCGATGGCAGCTAAAATCACCATCGCGGAGGTCGACGAACTGGTGCCGATCGGCGGGCTGGACCCGGAGGTCATCGTAACGCCGCACGTTTACGTGAAACGCATCGTGGAGGTGCCGCGGTGAAAGCGCGACTTGACGAGCAAACGATCGCTCTGCGGGCTGCCCGGGAATTTACTGACGGCGCGGTGGTCAACCTCGGCTACGGACTGCCCTGCCTTTGCGCCGATTTCGTCCCCGGGGGCAAGACGGTTTTTTTTCAGAGCGAGAACGGCATACTGGGATACGGAGGACTGGCGACCGACGCGGAAAAAGACTACGAGATGATCAACGCCGCCGACCAGCCCGTAACTCCCGCGCCCGGCATGTGCTTCTTCGACAGTGCTCTGTCCTTCGACATGATACGCGGGGGCCACATCGACATAGTTGTCCTGGGGGCATACCAGGTCTCGGATAAAGGCGACCTCGCCAACTGGGGGCGGCCGGGGCGGCCGGCCACGGGGATGGGGGGAGGCATGGACCTCGCTGCCGGTGCGGGCAGGGTCATTGTCACCATGCTACATACCACGCGGGAAGGCGGGCCGCGCATCGTGAAAGACCTGACCTTTCCCCTGACGGCCAGGAGGTGCGTCAGCCTTATCGTCACCGACCTTGCCGTCATTGAAGTCACCGCGGCCGGCCTGGTCCTTAAAGAGGTTGCGCCCGGCTGGACGTTCCGGGAGATACAGGACCTCACTGAAGCCAGACTGAAACTGGCCGCGGACCTGAAGGAAATCGAGCTTTAACGCCACCGGCCTTCATCCGGTGTCTAGGCTTTATATTTTCCCCAGAAGATTATCTTGCTGGCGTCTTTCCTGGGCCTGGGCTTGGGGTCTTCACCGGGATAACCCAGCGCCAGTATCGTATGCACCAGGATATTGTCCGGCAGGTTCATCGCCTGGTGGACCTCTCTAGGGGTTATCGCCCCGGCGCAGCAGGTGCCAAGGCCCTGGTTTACCGCTTCCAGCATCATGAACGCGACGGCAATCATGAGCTGTTCGCCGGCCCTGATGGCCATCACGGCCTCACCGCGAAGGTATGGCGCGAATACGTCGCTCTGTAGAACTATCTCCACCAGTTCGGGGGTCATAGCACCGACCGGTATGAGGCTCTGTAACGCTTCTCCATGCCCCTTCTTGGTGAAATCTTCGGTGGTAGCGCAGCACACGATCAACACGGGAGCAGTCCCGACCTGCGGCTGACCGCCGGAAGCTTTGCTGACTTTTTCGATTTCGGCCTTATCCTGCACGACGATAAAGCGCCACGGCTGAGTGTTGCCCCAGGACGGCGCCCGCCGTCCCGCCTCAAGAACCTTCTCTATCTTGGCTTTTTCCACCGGCTTCGGGTCCCATCTTCTTATCGTCGTTCTTTTCTGGATTATGGCATCTAGTTCCATTTCGGCCCTCCTCTACTATTTAGAGTCATTATTGACAAATTTTACGCTATGACGCGATAAATGTCCAACCCACAAAAATCCGGCCCCCCGATTTGACAAGTCGATACCCGCAGTATTATTGTTTTAGAAAGCGCAAAATAACCGGGGCATGACGGCCGGGGGGACAGGTGAACGCGAAAAAGACAAAGATTTTTCTCTCCGACCCGCAAGTCCTCTTCCGGGAAGGCATGCACTTCATCCTCTCCGGTGAAGACGACTTCGAAGTTACCGGTGAAGGTATCAGTAACGAAGAAGTCTTGAACCAGATCGAGGCAAACCCGCCCCGGATAGTGATTCTCAACATCGAAGATAAAAAGCTCGGCGGCCTGGAACTGGTCAGCCGGCTGAAGCGGCGGTCCCCCTCCATATCCGCCATCCTGACACTGGAATATAAAGACGACGAGCAGATTTTCGAGGTATTAAGGAGCGGCGCCAGCGCCTACCTGACCAAAGACGCCGATCCCGAGCGACTGCTGGAAACGGTTAGAGCCCTTTCCCAGGGGAACACCCCTGTCACGGAAGAGCTGCTCATCCCGGAGATAGCGACGCGAGTCCTTGCCGAATTCGAGGAAATCAACGAATTAAACGATGGCATAGATGACCTTATGGCCGGCCTCGCCCCGAAAGAGATGCAGGTGCTTAACAATATCGCTGCCGGCAACAGTATCGAGCAGATCGCCGCCAAGCTGAACATGGACGAAGATTCCATCAGGGCCAACCTGAAGCTGGTGCTGAACAAACTGGTGGCCAACGACCAGACAAGGGAAGTCATCATGACCGTGCAACGCGGCCTGCCTGGTGTGACGGTTGACCGCGGTCCGCTAAAGTCCTCGGAAGAATATCTCACCCGCGAAGAATTCACCAGGTTCAAAGACAACCTGGCGAAGCGCCTTTAAAACGTCGGCGAAGCTGCTCAACGGGCGCTCTAAACTATTCCCCTGTTATCCGAAATGACCATTGGGGCGGCCTTCTAACACGCTTCATATGGGAGCTGCCACAGACGATATTTGGGTGCTACCCCTATGGTGGATAAGTTCACTGGGAGTTAAGCTTTATTAAGAAAATACGTGGAGATTCACCAGGGGATACTAAATGTTAAAGTATACTCCTAAAGACAAACCGGCCACCCGGCAGATGCTTACGGTGAACGAGGTAGCTCACCTGCTACACGTTCATCCCAACACGATAAGGCTCTGGAGCAAACTGGGAACAATCAAATCTTACCGCATCGGTAAACGGCGCGATTACCGGTTCAAAATGGATGACGTAGAAGCATTCCTGCGTAAAGCCGCCAGCCCGGATTGATACCCGGTTTCCCGTAGACCGATGGCGGTGCTTCCAGATTCGTGTGCAAATTCAGACTAAAAGTATATCCCTTACGCTCATTTTTTTTACAAAAACCGTATTTCGTGGTAATATGATTTATCAGTTGATCAATCAGCCTGCGCCGCCGGATCAATCCGGAGTTAGAATTTCTGCTTACGTTGGAGGGAAGAATGGCACCGAAGACCCTGTTGAAAGAGCTATCGCGATATAATATCGGGACTTTTGCCGATATCGTTTACCGGCAGTCGTTGTTACGCCCCGACAAGGTGGCTTATATTTATGGTAAAGAGCAGCTGACGTACGCACAGTTCAACGCCAAGGTCAACCGCCTCGTCCATGCCCTTCAGGACCTGGGGGTCAACAAGGGCGACGCCATCGGACTGCTGTCCTGGAATTGCCTTGATTACGCTATCATCTACGGCGCCGCAATGAAGGGCGGCTACATTATTTCCCGTTTCAACCCGCGTCTCCAGGCCGAGGAACTGGATTACCTGATCAACTATTCCGAGGTCAAGACGCTTTTTGTCGGCTTGGAGCTGGTGGGCGTCACCGAAACGCTACGGCCTAAAATAACCAGCGTCAGGAATTATCTTTCCATGGAGAGCCGCGTCCCAAACATGCTGTACATGCATGACCTGATGGACTCTCATGCGGACGACGAGCCCTATGTCAACGTTGAAGAAGACGACGGCTTTTTTATCATCTATACCAGCGGCACTACCGGCGTGCCCCGCGGGGCCGTCTATTCCCACCGCAACGCCTGGGACGACGCCCGCACCTATATCATCAACCTTAGCATCCAGCCCGACGATAAACATATCCAGGTGTCCCCCATGTTTCACATCGCCGGGGATACTATGGTCAGGTCCATCCTGTACATGGGCGGCTGTAACATCATTTTGAAATCCTTCGACCCCGCGGCAACACTCCAATTGATTCAAACACATAAAGCAACCCATATCTCTATCGTCCCGACGCACCTGGTAGCCATGCTGGCCTTGCCCGACGTCAAGAAATACGACATCAAGAGCCTGAAGTTCATCTGGTATGGCGGCTCGCCGATGCCCGTAGAGGTACTGAAAAGGGGGCTCGAGACTTTCGGGTCGGTTTTCGGACAAGGCTACGGGCAAAGCGAAAGCGGACCGGCCATCTGCCATCTTTCGAAGGAAGATCATAACGTACTGGGCAAGCCAGAGGAAAAAAGGCTGGCTTCTGTCGGCCAGCCGGACATCGGTGTTCAGGTCAGGGTTGTCAATGAAAAAGATGAGGATGTTAATCCGGGCGAACTGGGCGAAATAATAGTCCGCAGCAAACACAACATGCTCGGGTACTGGAAAAAACCCAAGGACACCAGCACGACCATTGTCAAAGGCTGGCTTCATACCGGGGACATCGGCCGGTACGATGAAAAAGGCTACGTCTTCCTGGTCGACCGCAAGAAGGACATGATCATCAGCGGCGGCGAGAATGTTTTCCCGCGAGAAATCGAAGAAGTCCTGTACCGCAACCCCAAAGTACATGAAGCGGCGGTCATCGGCATCCCCGACTCCTACTGGGTGGAGAAGGTACATGCGGTCATCAGCCTGAAAAAGGGCGTAACGGCTACTCCCGCCGAGTTAATCGATTTCGCCAAAAAAAGCCTGGCTGGCTATAAAGTCCCCAAATCGGTAGAGTTCGTGGACACATTGCCCAAGAACGCCGCCGGAAAGATCATGAAACGCGAGCTACGGGCGAAATACTGGGAGAACCTGGACAGGAAGATATAGTTTCCGGCAATTACGGCGTTATTTAACGCGATATGCTCTACTTCGAGCCCAGGTATTTCTCCGGGTTGGCATCAAAAGCCCTCTTGCAGCCCACGGCGCAGAAATAGTATTTCTTTCCTTTATATTCGGATGTAGCCGGGGCTTTCTTTTCGTCGACGGTCATCTTGCAAACGGGGTCGATAGCCATAGTGATACCTCCATCGTTTAGCTTAGCAATAAAGGCGGGCGGAAGCCGCGCAGACGCAACGAGTTGGACACCACGGTTATGGAGCTTAAAGCCATCGCTGCCGCCGCCAGGATTGGATTCAGGAAACCGTAGTCGCCGAGGATAAAGCTCAAACCCGAAGGGACACCGCCGTTCCCGAAAGCCAGGTAAAGCACACCGGCTGCTACCGGGATGAGAATCACGTTATAGGCAAAGGCCCAGAACAGGTTCTGCTTTATCGTCCGGATAGTACGGCGGCTCAATAAAATAGCAGTGGCGATCCCGGACAGGTCGCCGCTGATGAGGGTGATATCCCCAGTCTCCATCGCGACGTCCGTGCCGGTGCCGATGGCGATGCCGATATCAGCCTGAGCCAGGGCCGGGGCGTCGTTAATGCCGTCGCCCACCATCGCCACGACGCGGCCTTCATCCTGGAGCTTCTTCACTTCGGCGGACTTGTTCTCCGGCAGCACCTCGGCCAGGACGCGGTCAATGCCGGCCTGCCGGGCGATAGCCGCGGCGGTGCGCTGGTTATCACCGGTGACCATCGCCACTTCGATACCCATGCGGCGTATGGCGGACACCACGGCGGCGGCGTTTGGCTTGAGGACATCAGCCAGACCGATAATGCCGGCCGCCCGGCCATCCACAGCCAGGAAAGTGACCGTTTTACCCTCGCTAAAGAGATTTTCGGCTTTCTCCGCCAGTCCGTCGAGGGCGATACCACGGTCCTTCATCAGCTTCAAGTTGCCCAGCAGGAGCTTCTTTCCGTTTACTATCGCCTCGGCGCCATGGCCGGGGATAGCATTGAAATCCGCGGCGGATGGGACGGCTAAATGTTTTTCTCGGGCAGCATTCATGACGGCCTCAGCCAGAGGGTGCTCGGAATCGTGCTCCACCGCCGCCGCAAGCGAGAGCAGATCGTTCTCAGCCAAAGGAGCAGCGACAACGATATCGGTTACCTCCGGCTTACCGGCGGTGAGCGTCCCGGTCTTGTCCAATAATAGCGTATTGACTTTATAAAACCTTTCCAGCGCCTCGGCGCTGCGGATCAGGATACCGTGCTCGGCGCCCTTGCCCGTGCCCACCATGATAGCGGTAGGCGTAGCCAGCCCTAAAGCGCAGGGGCAGGCGATAATCAGCACCGCAATAAAGTTAAGAAAGGCAAACGTCAGCGAAGGAGCCGGGCCGAAGAAATACCAGATGATAAAAGTAATAACAGCGATAGCGATCACCGCCGGCACGAAGTAGCTGGCAATGATATCGGCCAGGCGTTGTATGGGGGCTTTGCTACCCTGGGCTTCTTCCACCAGGCGCACAATCCTCGCCAGGGTAGTATCCTTACCGATGCGGGTAGCCTCAAATTGAAAGCTGCCGGTCTTGTTGATGGTCGCCCCGATGACCGGCTCGCCCTCTTTCTTGTCCACCGGCAGGCTCTCGCCAGTAACCATGGACTCGTCGATGGAAGGGCTGCCCTGCCGGATGACGCCGTCTACGGGCACCCTCTCGCCGGGACGGACCAGGATAACGTCACCGACCTGCACCTCATCAACGTGGATCTCCAACTCCCGCCCGTCGCGGACGACCAGGGCGGTCTTCGGCTGCAAACCGATGAGCCGCTTGATCGCCGCCGACGTCTCTCCTTTAGCCCTGGCTTCCAGGAAACGCCCCAGCAAGATCAAGGCGATGATCATCGCCGAGGTATCGAAATAGAGCTCCGGGGCCATGCCGCCGATGGTCAGCGCCGATGGGAACAGCACGGCCGCCACGCTATAGAAATAGGCCGCGGAAGTACCCACGGCAATGAGGGTATTCATATCGGCAGTGCGGTGCTTGAGGGCACCCCAGAAGCCGCGGTAGAAACGCCAACCGGCCCAGAACTGCACCGGCGTGGCCAGGGCCCAGAGCAGGTAAGGCTTGCCGGTGAAAGCCGGCAGGAAGCTCAAGACCATGATGATCACGCCGAGAGTGATAGCCAGGATGAAACGGTTCCTGAGCTTATCAGTCTCCCGCCGGGCAGCGATAGTAACGTCTTCCAGTGTCTCGGTCTCATCGCCGAGCTCATAGCCGGCATCCCTGACCGCCCGGCGCAGGTCGGTCACCTCGACGCTATCAAGGTATTCCACCGTGGCTTTTTCCGAAGCCAGGTTAACGGCTACGGAAACCACGCCGGGAACGCTCTTCAGGGCTTCCTCAACGCGGGCGACGCAGGAAGCGCAGGTCATGCCGGTGACGGGGAATATCGATTTTTTCACAGCCACACCATAGCCCGATGTGGAAATCACCTCTTTGATTTTGCCCAGGTCTACTTTGGCGGGGTCGTACTCGATAGTTGCCTTTTCAGAGGCGATATTAACGTTGGCGTCCTGCACGCCATGAGTCTCTCTCAGTGCTTTCTGCACGGTGGCGGCGCAGGTAGCACAGGTCATGCCTGTAACGCGAAGATATGTTTTCTGTGGTTTATCTGTCCTCGTAGCCATAGTCTTACACCAACAACAATTTTATCATAACCAAAGTACCTTGCTATGTCTGTGACCAACATCTCACGTAAAGTAACCCTAAATCCGGTTGAAATTAACCGGATCTTAACAATTGGGTGTTATCTTCATGGTATAGAAAGTCAAGAAAGGAGGTGACACGTTATGTGGCGAAACAAGAAATTCATCATCGTTGCCGTGCTGACCGTGCTCGTGCTGGGGGCTACCCTGGGGAGCGTGGCGATGGCGCAGGCCGACGATGAAAACAACACTGACAACGCGTCATCGTTTCTGGAGAAAGTAGCGGAAATTTATCAGACCAACACCGGCGTGGCCATCGATCCCGAAGCGCTGCAACAGGCAATGACCGAGGCCAGGCAGACGTTAAGAGACGAAGCCCTGGACAATTACCTGCAGGAGCTGGTGGCCGACGGTACGATCACCCAGGCCCAGGCCGACGAGTTCAAGGCATGGCTGGATGCGAAACCCGACTTACCCATCGATGAGTTCCAGGAGTGGTGGAACGCCAGGCCGGATATGCCCGGGATTTTCGGAGACATTAATGGAAATGGCGTCGGGCCGCTCGGGCGGATGCACCGCGCTTTCAAGCTGGGGGAGGGGATAGGGTTCCGGCTCGGGCATTGTAACTAACCCGATAAAAGCTACAATAACCGAACAGACACGCAAACTGATAAAGGAGGGGGGCTGGTTCCCCCTCCTTTGCATTCAGCCAGTCTTATGCCAGGTTCTAAATGAACAATATATTAACAATTGCTTAATATTTATGGTATAAATTAGGATGAAACGACTAAATAACAGGGATCCAGAAATGTCCGGGAAAAAGGTGCTGGTTGTTGATGACGACGTAAAAACGGTAGAGCTGGTCAAGCTGTACCTGAACCGCGACGGGTACCGCGTCCTGACCGCTTACAACGGCAACGATGCCCTGCAATTGGCCAGAGAGACCCTGCCCGACCTGATCGTCCTCGACCTGATGCTGCCGGGCATGAGCGGCCTCGAGGTATGCCGTATCCTGCGGAAAGAGTCGGACGTGCCCATCATCATGCTCACCGCGCTGACGACCGACGAGGACCGGCTGGCCGGACTGGACCTCGGCGCCGACGACTACGTTACCAAGCCCTTCAGTCCCAGGGAACTGGCCGCCAGGGTGAGGGCAGTGCTGCGCCGCCTGCCCGGGGAGAGGGGACCGGATAAAATCGAGCACGGGCCGCTGACGGTGAATTTCCTGAAACACGAAGCCTTCCTGGGCGGCCGGCCGCTGGGCTTGACGCCGGTGGAATTTAAAGTGCTGGGGGCCATGGTCAAAGAACCCGGCAGGGTGTTCAGCCGGGCGCAGATAATCGAAAAAGCCCTCGGGCACGACTTCGACGGGTTCGACCGCACCATAGATGTCCATATCCTCAAGCTGCGCCGCAAGCTCGAAGCGGACCCGCGCCATCCGCGCATGATCAAGACTATCTATGGAGCCGGGTACAAGCTCCTGGAACAAAACGGCGATGCACAGCCTTAATTTCCGCCTGATGGCCGCTTTCACGCTGGTCGTCATCGTCACCATCGGCTCGGTCTTTTTCTTCACCTACCGGACCACGCGCTACGAAATCAGCCAGGTAGAAAAAAACCTGGAAACATTACAGGACCGGAGGATAGAAACCGAGCTGAGCCGGTATTACATCCTGGAGCAAAGCTGGGAAGGCGTGCAGGCGCTGGTTGAACACTGCGGCAACCTGTACGGGCGCAGGATCATCCTGACCGACAAGGACGATACCGTGCTGGCGGACTCCGAAGTCGCGCTCATCGGAACTTCTTACACCAGCGGCGAAGACAGCGAACCTACCACACTGGTACTCCAGCCGGGCCGCATGTTCGGCATATTTTTCCCGGCCAAAGCCATGCAATCCATCGGGCCAGTAGCAAAACAATATATCGTCGGCATCCTCCGCGTGCTGCCCGGAGAAGCCGCCAACATCAACAGGGCCGCCCTGCAAATCACCTACAACTCGATAGGCCAGTTCTTCATCTGGGGAGGGCTGGTGGCTATCGCTATCGCCTTCCTGCTGACCTTTTTCCTATCGCGCTATCTCCTGGCGCCGGTGAAAGCGCTCATCACCGCCACCAGACACTTCGGGAAAGGCGACTTTTCGCCGAGGGTGGCGGCCAAAGACAAAGGCGAACTGGGCGAACTGGCGCAGTCCTTTAACTCCATGGCTTCCGACCTGGAACGCACCGAGCGTCTGCGCCGCAACATGGTGGCGGACGTGGCCCACGAGCTCAGGACGCCCCTCTCCAACCTCAAAGGATACCTCGAGGCTATCAGCGACGGCGTCATCGAGCCGGACCAAAAGACCATCCGTTCGCTCCACGAAGAAGCGTCCACGCTATCACGGCTGGTAGACGACCTGCAGGAACTCAGCCTGGCCGACGCCGGCGAAATCAAGCTGGAGATGCAGACGGCAGACATCATCGGTCTCATCAAAGACACCGCGGCGGGGATGCAGGCCAAAGCGGCCGCCAGGAGCCTTGTCCTGTCCACCGACCTGCCGGAGACACTTCCGACAGTAAACATCGACGCGCACCGCATCAAGCAGGTGCTGTCCAATTTACTGGAGAACGCGGTGGCGCACACGGACAAAGAGGGCAAGATAACGGTCTCCGCCAGGCAAAGGGAGAAACAAATACAGGTCAGCGTGGCGGATACCGGCGAAGGCATTCCTGCCAAGGACCTACCTTTTATCTTCGAGAGGTTCTACCGGGTAGACAGGTCGCGGACCAGGAAGACCGGCGGCAGCGGGCTGGGGCTGACCATCGCCAAGCGGCTGGTGGAAGCGCACGGCGGGACGATCGACGCCCGGAGCGAGCCTGGCAAGGGCAGCATCTTTACGTTCACCATCCCGATACCCTAATAGCGTCCCCGACCGGACCGGGGGATTCGTTTCTTCGATTTTAATTTTTTTATTTATAGCTAATTTGTTGAAATTCGTAGCTGTTATTCGTTTCCAACTTTATGTCCAGTTAGCTTCGACTCCGGGGCATTCGTTTCCAACATTATGACAAGTGACCGTAACTATTCAGTTGTTAAGGTACGAGACGATCGACAAGATAGTATAAGTATATATCCGGGGGCAGTAAAGAGGGAAGGGGAAAATGTCGTGTTTATTTTTAATAAAACCTCACCCCCTTGCCCCCTCTCCAAACTGATCTATAGACAACGAAGGGGGATTTCTTGTTTGGAGAGGGGGATAAATATTGAGAGGGGGCTGCGCCCCCTCTCGCTAACGCACTCCCCTTTTTATATCTTTCGTCTGCGTAAGGGTGACAAAATACAATGGGATTGCCGCGCCTCCCCGACTGCGGTCGGGGATGGCTCGCAATGACAGTAAAGCGGGAAAGGGGGACCAAGGGGTTGAAGTGCCGCGATCAGCCCAATTGTCACATAGATTCTCGCGTCGTCCCGATAAAATCGGGACTCCTCAGAATGACAGACTCGGAGAGAAGTAACGACAGTTATTTTGTTCGTGCTATAATAGACGAGCACATTTTTTCAGGATGCTGGGATGGACGATAAAAGCCTGGAGATGCTCGAGTTCCCCAAGATAAGGGAAATACTGGCCGGTTTCACTTCGTTTTCGGCAAGCCGGGAGCTGGCCCACGGCCTCACACCGCTACGCGATCACGAGCGTATTTCCCTACTGCTAAAGCAGACTAAAGAGGCGCGCCAGCTGCTCAACCTCGACCGCGGCTTTTCCATGGGAGGCATGCGTGACGTCAGGGAAAAGACCAGGCTGGCATCGCTGGAAGGCATGCTGGACCCGGCGAGCCTGCTGGAAATCCAGCAGACGCTGGCCGCCCTCCACGAGCTGCGCCGGTATCTAAAGAGCATCGCCGAGGACTTTCCCCTACTGTGGGCAATCGCCGGGGGCATCGCGGAGCTCAGACAACTGGAGAAGGACATCGGCAACTGCCTGGGTCCCGACGGAGAAGTCATGGACACGGCGTCGTCCGCCTTATCCGGCATCCGCCAGCAGTTAAGGGAGACGCGGGCCCAGATACAGGAACGCCTGGAGGGCATCATCAACTCGCCGCGGGGACAGCGTATCGTCCAGGAAGACCTGGTTACCGAGCGCGAGGGCCGCTATGTCATCCTGGTAAAAACGGAAAGCCGGCACGAGATCAAGGGCATCGTCCACGACATCTCCAACACCGGGGCGACGGTGTTCATGGAGCCGACGGTCACGGTGGGGCTGGGCAACGCCATGCGGGAGCTCGTCATTGAGGAGAGGCGGGAAATAGAGCGGATCCTGCAGGCGCTGAGCGTGGAGGTTGGGGCGAGCAGCGACGAAATAACACGAAATATTGAGCTGGCGGCCGAGCTCGACCTGGTGCTGGCCAAAGCACGGTATGCAAAAAGGATAAGGTCGGTCGAGCCCGAAATCATCGAGCCAACAGATAACAACCAGTCGTTAAAACTGGCCGAGGCGCGACATCCGCTCCTCGGTGACAACGCCGTGCCCTTTTCACTGGAAATCGGGCGCGCATTCTCGATACTGGTCATCACCGGTCCAAATACCGGCGGTAAAACGGTAACGCTAAAGACCCTGGGCCTGCTCAGCCTGATGGCGCAGTCGGGTATGCCGATCCCCGCCTCCGGCGAAAGCCGGATACCGATCTTCGAAGGTATCTTCGCGGACATCGGCGACGAACAGAGCATCGAGCAGACGCTCTCGAGCTTCTCCTGGCACATGGGTAACGTCGTCCGCATCATCAGGGGGGCTACCGGCAAGAGCCTGGTGCTCCTGGACGAGCTGGGGACCAGCACCGACCCCGCCGAGGGCTCAGCACTGGCGCGGGCGATATTAAGATACTTCCTGGTAAGGGGGACGCTGGGGGTGGCCACCACGCACTACAGCGACCTCAAGGCCTTCGCCTACGCGACCGAGGGGATGGAAAACGCCTCGCTGGAATTCGACCCGGTGACGCTGACGCCGACGTACAGGTTGACGGTGGGCCTGCCGGGGGGCAGCAATGCCATGGCGACCGCAGCGCGGCTGGGCATACCGGAGGAAATCATTAACGACGCTACAAGCATGCTGTCCGGGACAAGCCGGGAACTGGAAAACCTGCTATCGAACCTGATGGCCGAGAAGCAGAAAGTGGAGTCGCTCCAGCTCGAGTTGAAGGCAGAGAAAGACGATTACACCAAACGCAACGCCGAGCTAAACAAGGAACTCCAGCGGGTCAAGACGGAAGAACGCCAGGCGATACGGGAAGCCCGGGACACGATAGTGCGCGAGACCGCGGAGCTGCACCGGGAAATACGGCAGGCGGCAGCGGAGCTCAGGAAACAGAAGAGCCGGGAAGGCATCGAGCAGGCCAAGCGCACCCTGGCGGGGGTACGGAAGCGGCTGGAAAGCGAGGCCTGGCAGCTGAAAGCCGGAGAGGCAGAGGAACAGGGCGACCAGACCATAAAAGCCGGGGACACCGTTAGAGTCAGGGAGGTCGGCCTCACGGCCACGGTGCTGTCAATCTCGGAAGAAGCGAGGGAGATAGAAGTGCAGGCGGGCCGGAGCAAGATGACGCTCGGCCTTGACAGCGTGGAAAAGATAACGCCGATGGAGATAAACCTGCCTTTAGCGGGTGTTCAACCTGTCATGCGGCGGGCGCCGCTGGAACTGGACCTGCGGGGCAGGCGGGCAGACGAGGTAGAACCGGCGCTGGACAGCTACCTCAACGACGCCGCGCAGTCGAACCTTTCCGAAGTCCGTATCATTCACGGGATAGCGACGGGGACGGTAAGAAGTATCGTGCGGGAGTTCCTGGCGCGGCACCCGCTGGTTAAGTCGTTCCGCAGCGGGGAACGCGGCGAGGGCGGCGACGGGGCGACGGTAGTCAGATTATAGACGGGGAAGGGACTTATCATGCTCATAGCTAAAAAACGTTTGCTCAACAGAGCGAAAACGCTGGATTATCTCCAGGAGCTGTCCAAAATAACCGGCGGGAAAGCCGCCAGGTTCTGCCTGCCGGCCAACCTGTCACCGAACGAGACACAGGGTGTCTGTAAAATGGGCGACATCCCCGAGGAGATACACGCGCATTTCATTAAAGTGGCGGCCGGCTCCGGGACGGGGTGCTATGTCCTCTGGAGCGCCGGGCAAAAATGCCTGGTCGTGCCGTCCTTCCCGACGGCCGAAACGCAGATCACCCAGACCCTGGACCTGGCGCAAATACGCTCCCGGCTGGAAAAAGAACTGGTAATCGCGCTGGTGCTAATAAGGCTGGGGTCGTACGCCATCGGGGTATCCAAGGGGGAGACGTTACTGACCAGCAAAGTGGGCACCGGGCTGGTGCACGGGCGGCACCGACAGGGAGGGTCGTCGGCGCACAGATTCGAACGGCACCGGGACAAGCAGATAGAGTATTTCATGACGCGCGTCTGCCAGCACGCGCGGGAGCAGATAGAACCGTATGAAAGATCGCTCGACTACATCGTCTACGGCGGTGCCAAGACGACCATACTCACGCTGCAAAAACAATGCCCGCTGCTGGGCAGGCTAAAGACGCCGGAGCTACCGCCGCTGCTGGACATCCCCGAGCCGCGGCAGGCGGTGCTGGAAAACGCGGTAACCCGCGTATGGTCGAGCACAGTCTACGAATGGCGGGAGAGCCAGGCATAAGTGGAACGGACGAATTTCAAGAAGACCGTCATTATCTTCGGGGCGATCCATGCCGTTATCTTCCTCGGCGTGTTGACACCTTTAGCCCTCGGATTTGAGTTCGGCGCCGCCGCACGGGAATTCTTCACCGCGCAGCAAATATTTTCTCCCAACGGCTGGCAGATACCCTACCATGATTTTGCCAGCGAATACCCGCCGCTGACCCTTTTGAGCTTCCTGCTACCAGGTCTCCTCGCGAACTCATGGATGCCATATGTCTGGCTATTCGCCGCCGAGATGATGATCTTCGACCTGCTGGCCCTGGTGATGATAGCCGACCTTGCTTCCAGGCTGAAGATGTCCGTCAAGAGCACGCTGACGGTCTACGCCCTGCTTATCTTAGCGACAGGGCCGATACTGGTGGCCCGCGGCGACGTCCTGCCGGCGGTCCTGGTGCTGGCGGCGCTCTGGGCGTTTATTAAAGGCAAGAACAAGCTGGCCTGGGCGGCCGCCGCGCTGGGGTTCGCGGCCAAGTTATATCCCATCATAATCCTGCCCATATTCGTCATTTACCAGCTTAAAAACCGGCAGTACGGCCGGATGATAGCCGGCGGGGCGGTTTTCGCAGGGGTGACGCTGATAACCATCCTGCCGTGGATAATCATTGACGGGGGCGGCTACTGGCACTCGTGGACATACCACCTCGACCGGGGGCTGCATTCCGAGAGCACCTACGGCACGGCGCTGCTGACCGGCCAGCTGATGGGGCTGACGACAGTACCAGGGGCGTTGACCTTCGGCTCGTGGAACCTGATCTCGCCGCTGGCCGACGGCCTGGCCAAGATGTCGTTCTATATCTCGGCGGCCATTTTGCTGGTAGTCTACGGCTTTTATGCCTGGCGGCTCCAGAGAGAGACCGAAGGAACGCCGAAAGCCGCATTATCTGAAACGTCCACGGCGCAGCTTTTGAAATACGCGACTATCGTAGTGGCGGCGTTCCTGCTGACGAACAAGGTCTTCTCGGCGCAATACCTGGCGTGGCTCTGTCCCTTAATACCGCTGGCGGTCGACAGGCGCTTTTTCGCGCCGATGGCCTTTATCATTGCCGGGGTACTCACCCAGTACGTCTACCCGTACAACTACATACCGTTCGAGCTGGGAAAAGCGGCGCCGGTGCTGACGCTGCTGTTCCGGAACGTCTTGCTGATATTGATGACGGTACTGATAGCGGCGGCCGGCCGCACCCGCGATGATCTCTACCAGACGAACGGCACCAGGGCCTTGCGGCCGGGGGGATAATCGGGGAAGGTCCGGCGGTACCAGGCATGATGGGCTTTAGCCCGCGGCACCAGGTTGGCCGCCGTCCAGAAAGCGAACGCCAGTCCCGGCAAGGACCACGTAGCCAGCGCCCAGCCGAGCCAGATAATGATCTCACCCAGATAGTTGGGGCTGGAAACCCGGCGGAAAAGCAGGCCATAGGAAATTTTATAACCCGATTCGCCGGGACGGCGGAGGTCGCGGAGGACTTTATCGGCCTGGCGGTTAATAATAAAACCTATCACGAACAGGGTCGCCCCGACGATGAAGCGGGGGTCGGCCAGCCACGAATTATCATAGCCGCCGGAAAGGGTGAAGAGCCAGCGGCCGTTGAGATAACCGTTCATGAGGTTGAAAAGGAATCCGAAGCTCATGATCGCCAGCGGCATGCGCTTGGCCGCCCCGCGCAGGCTGAAGGGATAAATAAAAGCCCGGTGCAGATAATGGGCCTCCCATAACATGAGAAAGACGATAGAAACCGCGTTAAAAGACCCACCCAGGATAAAACAGAGAGCGAAGACAACCGGGGAGGGGGCTTCCATGAGCACCCAGGCCAGCCGGTTATCGATGGTCAGGCCCCAGCCCTTCCGGATATGGCGGCCGTACGGGGCGGCGACGAAAAATAGCAATACGAACACTACCGCGCCGAGCACGAACCAGGCGATCAGCAGACCGTTAAAAAGGGTCGATTCGCTCAACGGGGGCTCCCGGTCTTTTTACCCGGCGGATAATTGAGCTGGCCGTTTTCCCGGAACCAGCGCAGGGTATCAGTCAGGGTCTCGCGGAAGGAACGCGGCCGGTAGCCAAGCTCGCGGGTGGCCTTATCATGGCTGATGTGCCGGTTGCTTTGCAGCGCCCGCAAAGAGGCGCCGGTATAGAGCGGGCGTTTACCGCTGATACGGCTGATGCCCTGCATGACCGGGGCGCCGACGCGCGCCAGCCAGAGCGGGCAGACAAATTTATTGACCGGCGTGCCGGTGATCTCCGCAACGCCGGCGGCGATATCACACATGGAAACCCAGTGGCCGGAAAGCAAGTAGGCAGCACCACGCGGCGCTTTGGCCTCGGCGAGCAAGGCCCCCGCCACGACATCGCGCACATCCACCCAGTCGAACCCGCCGGTGACCAGCGCCGGCAACTTGTTACTGGCGATCAAAATCAGGGCTTCCCCGAAATGAGAGGGCAGGTAATCATAGGGGCCGATGATGGCGGTGGGATTGATGATAATAGCGTCCAGGCCCCGGGCAACAGCCTCCCGCACGATGATCTCCGCCGCGGCCTTGGAGCGGTCATAGGGCGGGCAGCGGGGCGAGGTCACAAAAGGGCGGGACTCGTCCACCGGGACGGAGAGCGGCTCCTGCACCAGGGCGTGGATAGAGCTGAAATGTACCAGGCGGCGGACACCGGCGCGGCGGCAGGCCTCGACGACGTTGCGGGTGCCGGCGACGTTGACGGCCTCCAGCGCCGGCCAGTCGCTCATCGATAATGAGATGCGGGCGGCCAGGTGATAAACGACATCGGCTCCTTGAAAAGCCCGGGACAAAGAGTCGGGATCGGTGAGGTCGCCGCGAACCAGTTCCACATCGAGGCCATCGATAGCGCGGGTGTTGATATGAGCCAGACAGCGTACGGAGCGGCCTTGATCCAGGAGGGCGCGTACCAGGTTGGCACCGACATGCCCGGCAGCGCCGGTAACGACTACGGTCATACGAGACCCATTATAGCATAGATAGTCGAGGTGAAGCTACGCTCGAGCCGATTGCCAGAATTCGGATAAAAATGATACGATTAGTTGAAGAATCCCACCATGATACGAAGACGCAGCCCTAACTACCGCTGGTATATCCTGGCCGTCACCATGCTAACCTACGCCGCCGTCACCGGCGCGGCCAGGCTTTGCATGCCGGTGCTCTTCAAACAGATCTCCGAAGAACTCAGCCTGGACGTAGTGCAGCTGGGGACGATATGGGGCATGGACCCGCTGGCCGGCATTTTTATCGGGCTGCCGGGGGGACTGCTGGCCGACCGTTTCGGCGTGAGGCGCACCATCGCGGTGGTGTGCATACTAGCCGGTATCTTCGGGGCGCTGCGAGGGCTATCGGTCGGCTTCATCAGCCTGGCGGCGATCATGTTCCTGTTCGGGCTAATGGCGGCGGCGGCGCCGAGCATCATCCCCAAGGTGACCGCCGAGTGGTTCGGGGGGAGGAAGCTGGGACTAGCCAACGGCCTGCTGAACATATCGTGGGGCATAGGGGCGATGGTCGCCACCATGTTCAGCGCCACGGCGCTTTCACCGCTGCTGGGGAGCTGGAGATGGGTATTGGTGTTCTTCGGGGTGCCCTGCGTGCTGCTGGGATTCCTCTGGCTGACGACCCGTGAGCCCGACGCTAACGAGCTGCCCCGGACCATCGCCGCCAAGGTACCGTTCAAAGAGGCGCTCTCCAAGGTGGTGCGGATGAAAGAGGTATGGATCATCGGGCTGATGACCACGTTCCTCTGGGGGGCCAGCATGGGGCTCATCGGCTACTTGCCTTACTACCTCAGGGACATCGGCTGGACACCGACCGCCGCCGATAGCGTCATCACCGTCTTCAGCGGGGTCAACTCCATCGGGGTCATCCCGATGGTGCTCCTCTCCGACAAAATAGGCTCGCGTAAGACCATCATGTTCATCTCCGTGGTATCGGTGGCGGTCACGCTGGCGCTGATACCCCTGGCGAACGACACGGGGATCTGGGCGCTGGTCATCGCCTGCGCTTTCCTGCGTAGCGGCGGGGCGGCGCTGTTCAACGTAATCATCTTCGAGATCAAGGGGGTCGGCAGCACCTACGGCGGCACCGCCACCGGCCTGGCCAATACGATCTCGATGGTGGGGGCTTTCCTGGCGCCGCCCATCGGCAACAGCCTGGCTAAGATCGACCCGGGCTACCCGTTCTTCTTCTGGGCAGCCCTGGCGGCGATGTCAATCCCGATGATCTTCTTCATCAAGAACCGCACCGGACAATCGGCCTAGTTACCGCCCGTTCTCATTGTTTCCCATATTATTTGTGACGTACCTGTGACGTTTGAGCTATTGTTTGTGATTGCCAAGCAAGATACACTTGATAAACTCAGGGGAAGTGTTAAGCCGGAGAGAAGAGGGCATTGGAAAAGACCGAGACAAACACCAGCCAGCCCAGGACGGTACGGGAATTCAACTACTGCCCGCACTGCGGCCGCAAAGGGCTTTATCACCTGCACGGGAAATACTGCCGGTGCCGCTACTGCGGCCTGTACCGGATACTGCTGCGGGAGTCCGACTTCCGGGAGGCGTTAGCATTAACGGCGCCGGCGCCGAAATGAGGTATCCAGTGA
>DAIQQC010000027.1:0-7559 GCA_036787005.1 Dehalococcoidales bacterium
TAGTAAATGTATCACAATGTATCACATTTGTCAAGCATGACATCTTCCCCTTGCCATTCCCGCCTTCGGTCATTGTATACTATATCCGGACTCAGCAGGGCGCAGCCTGGCTTGTGGTGAGCTTGTCGACCATTAATGGTGAGTTTGTCGACCATTTATGGTGAGCTTGTCGAACCATAACTCTAAAAACGAATACCCCGCTTTTGAAGCTGGGTTTGACATAACTCTAAAAACGAATCATTATTGTATTGAAAGTAATTTTACATAAATGAAAAAACGAATAAACCCAAAAAATGAAGCTAAGTAGACATAACCTATAAAACGAATCCTGCGCACAAATCGTAGCTGCAACTTAACAAAAAAATAAAAAACGAAAAAACGAATGGCTGCCGCCCCTGCCTTATCCCCATCTGACGCACTTCGGGCGAAGCATGGTTGAGCCCCGGAGGAGCACACTCGACACCCTTTCAACCTTGCGGACTCCGGGGCGACCCTTGCTTCGCCTGGAGAATTTAGTGGCTTTAGGTTAGCGCGGATATCCTCTCCCTTTCGTAAAGGGAGAGTCAGAGAGGGATTTAACCCCCCATCATCTCCATCACTTCCGCTATCACGAAGATGCTTCCCGCCGCGCATACCAGGTCGTTAGCCCCCGCCCCCTCCAGCGCCAGCCGCACCGCCTCCTGCACGCTGTCCACCACCCGCGGCGTTATCCCGTGCTTCTGGAACTCCGCCCGCAGCGCCTCCGGCTTTACCGCCTTGGGGTGCTTTGACGCCACGAGGATGATGTCCCCCGTTATCTCTGCCGCCTCCGCCGTCATGCCCGCCACGTCCTTGTCGTTCCCGTACCCGAGTATCAGCGTCACCTTTTCCGGTCTGAAATATTCCTCCAAAGCCTCCCCGAGCCGCTTGATCGAGTAGGCGTTATGCGCCCCGTCGACGACCACCCAGGGTTTCCGACGTAGCACCTGTAACCGACCCGGCCAGTCGACCGACCTCACCCCCGCCGCGATTGCCTCCGGACTGATGCGATTGCCCCTTTCGACCAGCAGCTCGACAGCCGCCACCGCGTTCGCAGCGTTCTCAAGCTGGTGCTCCCCGAGCAGGGGTATCCATAGCTCGTATGTCCCCCGGCGACCCTTCACCCGGAAGCTCTGTCCATCGGCGTCGAACTCGCCCCTCTCCCACTTGACGTCCTCCCCCACCTTTATCAGGCGGACGCCCTTCTCTTTGCAGACCCTCTCGATGACCTCCATCGCCTCGGGGAACTGCGGCGCGCTGACCGCGTCCGCCCCCGCCTTGATGATGCCCGCCTTTTCCCCTGCTATCTTCGCCAGCGTGTCCCCGAGCACGTCCATGTGGTCGTAGCTGATGGACGTTATCACGCAGACCTCCGGCTTTATTACGTTCGTCGCGTCGAGCCTCCCGCCCAATCCTACTTCCAGTACCTGCCAGTCTGCCTTGACCCTCTGGAAGTGCAAAAACGCCATCGCCGTGAATATCTCGAACGTCGTCAGTTGTCCCAGGTCGCCGATGGCGTTTTCCGCCTCTACATGCGGCTTGATGAGCTCGGTCAGCCTCGCCCAGTCCTCCTCGGCGATGGCTTTGCCGTCCACCCTTATCCTCTCGGTGTAGTCCAGCAGGTGCGGCGAGGTATACAGCCCGACCTTGTACCCGGCGCTCTTCAGTATCCAGGCTATCATCGCCGAGGTGCTTCCCTTCCCCTTCGTCCCCGCCACGTGTACCGACCTCGCCCGGTTCTGCGGGTCGCCCAGCCTGGCCAGCAGTCTCTCTACCCGCCTCAGGTCCCAGACTATCCCCGCCCTGGAAATCCGCTCGTAGTCCGCGAACCGTAAAAGGTATTCCAGCGCCTCTTTATAATTCATACTTATCATCATATCCCACACGAGAACTTATCGTAAAGACCGGGAGGGGCGTCTAAGAGGGGACGCCATCGTCCTCTCTTTTTCCCTTCCCCCTCTCTACTCATCCTGAGCTTGTCGAAGGACAGCGGACAGGAGAGGGGGACATAAAGGGTGAGGTCCCTAAAAAGGGATGCAGGGGTGGGGTATAAACCGTTAAAAATAAAATAATTGTTAAAATATTGTTAACTCTTTAAAGCTGGAAACCTATTGACAAACCACAATAGCTTGTGGTAACTTATAAGCCTTGGCACTACAGGCTGTGGAGAAGACCCGTGAATTGCCCCTATTGCGGCCATATCGATTCGAAGGTGATCGACTCGCGTGACGTCAACGACGGCATCCGCCGCCGGCGCCAGTGCCTGCGTTGCGATTCCCGTTTCACCACCTATGAGCGCTTCGAGCGCGCCAGCCTCTTCGTCATTAAGAAGGACGGTCGCCGCGAAGACTTCGACCGCGAGAAGCTGCTTGCCGGCGTCCGCAAGGCCTGTGATAAGCGGCCCTTGGCCGGAAATGCCGTGTCTGAGCTCGTCGATGATATCGAGACCGGGCTTTACCAGACGGGCAGGTCAGAGGTACCCAGCTCCCTCATCGGCGATATGGTCATGGACCGGCTGAAAAGCCTCGACCATATTGCTTATATCAGGTTCGCCAGTGTCTACCGTGAGTTCGCCGATATCACCACCCTGAAAGAAGAAGTCGATAGCCTGGCCAGCCACGCCGCCGGGCATCCCGCCGACCAGCTTCCCCTCCTCCCCATGGAAGAGCTGCCGGTGCAGAACGTTAAAAACCAGCGGAAGGCGCGGCGATGAGCGCGGGCAATCATTCCGGGAGAAAGCCGTCCGGCCCCGTCAACCGCAGCCAGATTGCCCGTATTGTCTTTGATAATGCGGCCGCCATGGGCATCCGCGACCGTAAGCTCGTCGAAAAGCTGACCACCCAGGTCATCGAACGCCTTGAAAAAGCCCAGGCCTCTTTCGTCCCGACCCTTCCCGGTATGGAAGAGCTGGTGGACAAGCGCACCCGCCAGACCTTCCGCGGCCGCCTCCCCACCGAGGCGGAGATCGAGGCCATGGTCATGGAAGTCTTGAACGCCGAAAAGCCGGCGCCCCAGGAGGAGGTTATACCCGAGATGGATACCGAGACTGAAGTCAAAATCCAGCCAGACTCATCATCAGCCGGCGGCCTGACCGATACCGCTCTGCAGGTGCTGGAAAAGCGCTATTTGTTACGGGACGACCTGGGCAAGGTCGTAGAAACGCCGGAGCAGATGTTCCGCCGCGTGGCGCGCGCTATCGCCGCCGCAGAGCTTATCTATAAACCTAAAGCCAACGTCAAAGCTGTTGAAGATGAGTTTTATAAAATCATGTGTGGACTGGAGTTCCTCCCCAATTCCCCCACCCTGATGAACGCCGGCAAGAAGCTGGGGCAGCTTTCCGCCTGCTTCGTCCTCCCCGTGGAAGATTCCATGGAATCTATTTTCGACGCCGTGAAATACACCGCCCTCATCCATAAGAGCGGCGGCGGCACCGGCTTTTCATTTTCGCGGCTCCGCCCGGAAAACGACGTCGTCGGCTCTACCGGCGGCGTGGCCTCCGGCCCCGTCTCCTTCATGCGCGCCTTCGATACTGTCACCGATGTTACCAAGCAGGGGGGCACCCGCCGCGGCGCTAATATGGGCATCATGAATATCGACCACCCGGATATCATCAAGTTCATTACTGCTAAAGAGGACATGAAAGCCCTGACCAACTTTAATATCTCCGTGGCTTTAACAGCCGGTTTCATGGAGGCGGTCAAAGCCGGCGCCGACTATGACCTCGTTAATCCGCGCACTGGCCAGAGCGCCGGCAGGCTTAACGCTAAAGATGTCTTCGAAAAGATCGTCGACATGGCCTGGCGCACCGGCGACCCCGGCATCGTGTTCATCGACCGCATTAATGAGGCTAATCCTACCCCTCACCTGGGTAAGATCGAAAGCACCAATCCCTGCGGCGAGCAGCCCCTCCTCCCCTACGAGTCCTGCAACCTGGCTTCGATCAACCTCGCTAAAATGATGAAGAAGAAGGGCTCCGGCTTTGATATCGACTACCCCCGGCTGGCGCAGGCGGTCAGGACGGGCGTCCGCTTCCTGGATAATGTTATCGACGTTAATAAGTTCCCGCTGGAACAGATCGCCGCGATGACCAGGAAAACGCGGAAGATCGGCCTGGGCATCATGGGTTTCGCCGATATGCTGGTGATGCTCGGCGTCCCCTATAACTCCCATGAGGCGCTGGAATGCGCCGAGGACGTTATGGAGTTCATCAATAAAAAAGCCACCGAGGCATCGGTCGAGCTGGCTAAAGAGCGCGGCGTTTTCCCGGCCTTCGAGGGCAGCGTTTATGACGTCGAAGGCGGCGCCCGCGTTCGCAACGCCACGCGCACCACGATCGCCCCGACCGGCACTCTAAGCATGATTGCCGGCTGCTCCAGCGGTATCGAGCCCCTTTTCGCGCTGAGCTATACCAAGACCGTCCTGGACGGCACTCCTTTCGTCGAGGTCAATCCCTATTTCAAGGAAGCGGCGGTCAAGGGCGGCTTTTACTCCGACGAGCTGATGAAGAAGCTCGCCGAGGGCGCCCATCTCGGCGAGATCAAGGGCGTTCCCGACAAGATCAAGCGCGTTTTCGTTACCGCCCACGAGATCACCCCCGATTGGCATGTGAAGATGCAGGCCGCTTTCCAGCGTTCGACCGATAACGCCGTTTCCAAGACCATCAATTTCCCCCATGAAGCCACCCGGGACGATGTCGCCCGTGCTTATATGCTCGCCTATGAGGAGGGATTGAAGGGCATTACCATCTACCGCGACCGCTCCCGTGATAGCCAGGTTCTGACTACCGGAAAGAAACAGGAAAAAGCCTTGGACGAGTCGGTCCTCCGCGAGCCCCGCAAGCGCCCCGCCGAGACGAAAGGCACGATTACCAAGGTTACTACCGGCTGTGGTTCCCTCTACGTTACCGTCGCTTACGACGACAAGGGGATTTTCGAGGTGTTTTCCACGCTCGGCAAGTCCGGCGCCTGCGCCTCTGCCCAGCTCGAAGCCATCTGCCGCTTGATCTCTACCGCGCTGCGGTCCGGTATTGATGTCGCCCAGATCGTCAAGCAGTTTCGCGGTATCCGCTGCCCGTCCATCGCCTGGGAGGGTGGTAAATCTATATTGTCCTGCGCCGATGCCATCGCCAGCGTGCTGGAAAAGCACGTCAAGACGGATGCCAGGGCTGAGCTCGAGGACTACGGCTTGGCCAAGAACATGGCCGGCCAGTGCCCGGAGTGCTCTAACGTCCTCGTCTTCTCCGAGGGCTGTTATCACTGCCCGGCCTGCGGGTATACCAAGTGCTAGGAAATAAGTGACCTATCCCCCTTTGTCCCCCTTCCCTTAAGTATTGGTAAAGGGAAGGGGGAAGTAGTTTAAAAGGGGGGCGTAAGCCTCCCTCTTTGTAATCTCTCCCCCTCTCCAAACAGGTTATCTACGGTGTCTACTATTCTTCAGTTTGGAGAGGGGGATCAAGCGGGTGAGGTTATCCTTGACAGGCTCTTCAAATAAGACTATGCTCCGCTTAAGAAATTGAAAATGCCAGGAGTAAAGGAGGCTGGAAATGGCGGACATAGAAGAAGAACGGCAATATGTTAAAGACAGTACGCCGTCGGTAAAGCCTGAAATATGCCCCAAATGCGGTAGTAAGAAAATTACCTCCTGTCCTGGAGGCTCCAAGCTCAAGTCGGTGACTGGCATCTGGTGGGTTTGTGACGACTGTAAGCATGAATGGTAAACTGGCTGGCCGGGGAATCGCACGACTTCATTATTTTAAACAGCTTATATAACTTGTGGATATGAACATGGTTTGATGGGAAGTGAGAAAATGAAAGCTCCGCATTTGAACGCTGTTTATACATTTGTCGTGACCCTTCTCCTTGTCCTTATCATGGCTCCAGGCTGCTCGGGAACATCAAATACCTTTACCGAACTCCTTAACCTGGTACCGGCGGAGGTAGCCGGTACTTCTACTATCGAAACACCCTTTTTCTTCACTCTTGTCGATTACACCTCATATTTTAAAGAGAATGGCATCAGTAATTTTACCACGATAGAAGAACTCTTAAATCAATTAGATAATAAACCCCATGATGTCCTGCATAATATGCCCGGTACAGGCGATTCTTTTATTACCGGCTATGGCAGTTATGCTCAATATACAACGATTACCGATAAATATGTAGGATATAATGTCGGCGATGTAGATGCAGAAATCCAGTTCGGGTATCCTCCACGTGAAGGAGTAGCCGCCATCGGCAGGTTTGACCCTGAAGCCACTAACAATGCTTTAAACGATCAGTCTGAATGGCCGGACTGGGCGGTAGATGCTTATACTGTAGAAAGCTATAACGGTGTTTCTATCTATAGCTGGGGCAGTGGGTTTGAGACTCACATGCAAACCAGGCTCATGCCGCCTCATATAGATATGCTGGGACGCGCCCGGCCACTGGCTGTTACGGATAAATACCTCTTTTATCACCCGGAAAAAGAAACCGTTAAGCGGATGATTGACGCCAGCCAAAATCAGGCGAATAGCCTGGCCGATCTGCCGGAATATGCCTCCATCGCTAACCGCCTGGCTGATTTAAATGTTGACCGGGCGATATTGGCAGAAGGATCCGTGGCGAATTTATGTGTGACTTCTCTTGAAGAATACCCTATATCCGAATTAGTAAAAACAAACTTAATAGAAAAAATGGGTACCCCTCTGAAGAAATTCCTCACATTCGGCTCCGGCTATGGTAAGGATGAAAAAGGGGCATTTACCGCCATCGTTATATACCACGAAAACTCAAGTATTGCCCGGGAAAATGTCTCTCTCTTAAAGCAGCACATGGAAAATAGCTCGTCAGTCACTATTGGTAAGACATGGAATACACTATTCCCCGATGCGGAAATTACCTCTGACGGTAAAATATTACTGCTAAAGATATACGGGACAAATTCAATGCTCTGGGCAAGCTGGATTTATGAGCAAGACAGTCTGTTGTACCACGAAGAATAATCATGCTATCATTTACCCGTCATGCCCACTCTCAATGAAGCCCTTCTCACCTTCTTAATCTCTCGCGGCGCCAGCCTCGCCGGCTTTGCCGACTTGCATGAAATAGACGCCGATGCCCGCGATGGCTTTCCCTTCGGTATCTCTATCGCTATCGCCCTCGACCCCAAAATAATGTCGGATGTCAAAGAAGGCCCCACCGCCGCCTATTACGCTGAATACAAAAGATTGAACGGCCTGCTGGATGACCTTAGCCAGAAAACGACTCGACTTCTTATTGAAAAAGGCTTTAAGGCTCAAGCTCGACCTACCACTTACGATTTAGACAAAAAGACTCTTTCCGCCAGGCTCCCCCACAAAACTGTTGCCACCCGCGCCGGCCTGGGCTGGATAGGCAAATGCGCATTACTCGTCACAAAAAAATACGGGTCGGCTATCAGGCTCACCACCGTCCTCACCGATGCCCCTCTCATCGCCGGAAAGCCTGTCAACGAGTCGCTCTGCCTGCACTGCACCCACTGTATCGATGCCTGCCCCGCCCATGCCCACACCGGCGCCG
>DAIQQC010000027.1:7659-10648 GCA_036787005.1 Dehalococcoidales bacterium
CTGCACTGCACCCACTGTATCGATGCCTGCCCCGCCCATGCCCACACCGGCGCCGCCTGGCAGGTGGGCATGCCCCGCGAGGCGTTATATGACGCTTTTGCTTGCCGTGACACCGCACTTGCACTGTCTCAAAAGGGTTTTGGTATAACAATTACCCTCTGCGGGTTATGTATCGTCGCCTGCCCCTGGACTAAAAAATATCTTACCAGGGGACATTAGTTAAAACCTATTCCCCCTTACCCCTCTTCCCTTGCTATAATAAAAAATATACTTCAGGAGGTGGTTATGCATCCGATATTCCCAAGGGATAGTCAAGGAAACATAAAGATCAAGCCCATAGGGTATGTCAGGTCGCCGGTTAAGGAACCTCAAACGGGTGGACTAACTGAGATTGAAACCGAGATAGTGCTGGGTGAAGATTGCGTAAAATGCCTCGATGGTATCGAAGCGTTCTCCCATATTGTCGTGATATATTGGCTTGACCGGATTACGACCTATAGGGAAAGCTGTCATCCTCAGGGAAGAGAGGATGTTCCGCTTCTTGGCATGCTGGCCACCAGGTGACCGGATAGACCTAACCCAGTTGGGTTGACCACAGCCAGGTTGATTAATCGTAATGGTCTTTCTCTAAAGCTAAGAGGGCTGGATGTGCTGGACGGGACACCGGTCATTGACATCAAGCCGTATTATCCCCCGTATGATAAACCAAGCGGTGAGATTCATGTGCCTGAATACATTTACCGTCTTGCCTACTAATATTGTTCTTCCTCTATTACGGGTGTGAGGTAAATAATTCTTTGACGCCCCTTCTCCCCGATGATATTATCATCTTGAGGTTTTTATGCAGCGATTACGCGTCAGGTTCAACCGCGGTGAGGAGCTAAAATATATCTCCCACCTCGATATTATGCGACTCTGGCAGCGGGCGCTCAATCGTGCCGGCATCGCCTTGGCGTACTCTGAAGGCTTTAGCCCCCACCCCCGCATGTCGCTGGCGGCACCTCTGGCCTTGGGCGTTACCAGCGATGCCGAGCTCATGGACATCGTCCTGTCCGCGTTCATTTCCCCCCATGCCTTTACCGACACCATCGGCCGGCAGCTCCCGCGCGGTATCGCTGTCACCGGTGTTTTTAATACTGCTCTTACCATGCCTTCATTGCAGTCGCAGCTGCGCTTTGCCGAATATACGGTCGGGCTGTCGACTGATATGACTCGACCCGAAATCGAGGCCGCCGTGGCCGGCCTGCTTAAAAAAGAGAGTCTGCCCTGGCAGCACCAGCGCGATACCGGCCCTCATAAATACGACCTGCGCGCCCTGGTTGACGACCTCTGGCTTATCGATTGGCTTGACGGCGCCTGCGAGCTCGGCATGAGGCTCCGCTGCGATACCTCCGGCTCCGGCCGTCCCGAGCAGGTCGCCGCCGCCCTGGGTTTTACCCGCTATCCCGATTCTATCCACCGTACCAGGCTGATTCTCCGGACGAGCTGAAAAAGGCGGAAGGAAAACGTGCCGACCTTAAATATTTCCGAACCGGCCCAGAGGGTGCTCGACTATATCCTCGCTAACAAGCTGGTCTCCCCCGGCGGGAAGCTGCTGGTAGCCGTTTCCGGCGGTCCGGATTCCGTCTGCCTGCTTTATATCCTTATGGAACTACATGAGCAACTCGGAGTTGACATACATGTCGCCCACCTGGACCACCGGCTGCGCGGCGCCGACTCTGCCGCCGATGCCGCCTATGTCGCCCGGCTGGCGCGCCGCCTCGGCCTCCCCGCCACGGTAGAATCCGCCGACGTTGAAGCTTACCGGAAAGAGCGCCGCCTTTCCCTGGAGGAGGCCGCTCGCGAGGTCCGTTACTCTTTCCTGGCCCGGGTAGCGGAATCTGTCGGGGCGGCGGGGGTGGCCGTCGGCCATACCGCCGACGACCATATCGAAACCGTCCTCATGCACCTGCTCCGCGGCAGTGGCACCCGTGGCTTGCGGGGTCTGCTGCCCGTCAGTCGCTGGCGGTCCGGCGGTTTAGACCTGACCGTCATCAGGCCCCTCCTGGAAATGACCCGCCCTGAGACCGCCGCTTATTGCCGCGCCCGCGGGCTGAAGCCCCGTATCGACTCCTCGAATCTCTCGGCGGAGCTTTTCCGGAACAGGGTGCGTCGTTTTCTGCTGCCTGAACTGCGGAAATACAACCCCCGCGTCGGCGAAGCCCTGCGCCGCACGGCCGCCATCGCCGCCGATGATTTGGACTTTATTGATCAAGCGGTCGACCGTCTTTGGCCCGGGATTGTCGTTGAGCGGGACGGCGCGGTGATCATTGATAAGACCGCGCTTGTGGCTCTGCCGCCGGCCCTGAAACGATATTTATTACGCCGCGCCGTGGAGTCGGCCCTGGGCAGCCTGAAAGATATCGAGGCCGGCCATGTCGAGGACCTGATCGGGGCGCTGGAAAAACCCGCCGGCCGGGTGATCGGCCTGCCTTTCGGCCTCACCTTTACTATTGAGCACGATAGATATGTGCTGGCCAGAGACCCGGCTTCTCTCTGCCCTTTCCCCCCCCTTGAAAGCGAGACTGCCCTGGAAATCCCCGGACTGACCCGTCTCCCTGGCTGGACTATTGAAGTGGCGGTGTTGTCCCCTTCGCGTGTAGACGTTGCCGCGATGAAAGACACTGCCCTCTCTGCTTATCTGGACTTCGCCCGCGTGGGCAGCCGGCTTTTCGTCCGCGCCCCCCGCCCCGCCGACCGCTTCCAGCCGCTGGGTATGGCCGGCCTTAAGAAGCTGAACCGGTTTATGATTGACGCCCGCGTGCCGCGTTCGTGGCGCCGGTTTATCCCTATCGTGGCTTCGCCGGAGCAAATTATCTGGGTCGTCGGCTATCGCATCGACGAGCGTGTTAAAGTCACCGGTAGTACGTTAAAGGTCCTCCACCTGGAGTTCCGGCCCGGCTAAACGCCGGGTTGTCGTTGCTACTTGTCACTTGTTACTTGTTACTTG
>DAIQQC010000027.1:10748-13482 GCA_036787005.1 Dehalococcoidales bacterium
ACTTGTCACTTGTTACTTGTTACTTGACGTTCTAGTGTCTGAAGTGCCTCTCGCCCGTCACTACCATCGCTATATTATATTTATCGGCGGCGTCTATCGAGTCCTGGTCGCGTATCGAGCCGCCCGGCTGTATTATCGCTGTCACTCCCAGCTTGGCTGCGTGCTCAACCACGTCCCCGAACGGAAACATGGCATCGGATGCCAGCACACTCCCCTTGGCTTTAGTCCCCGCCTTTTCCCCCGCTATCTGCGCGCTGACTATCCGGCTCGGCTGTCCCGCCCCCATCCCGGTTATCATCTTGTCCTTGGCCAGCAGGATGGCGTTCGACTTCACGTGCTTGACCGCCCTCCAGGCGAACA
Organism: Dehalococcoidales bacterium; assembly: GCA_036787005.1. GTDB lineage: Bacteria > Chloroflexota > Dehalococcoidia > Dehalococcoidales > RBG-16-60-22 > JBFYTX01. The sequence continues at coordinate 11,109 of DAIQQC010000027.1, forward strand.
GCAGGTCCTCTTTTTCTTTAGCCGTGGGCGCGCGTTTGGTGACTAGCTTCATTTCTACCTTGTCCTCCGGCACGGAGTCCGAGTTCTGCACCAGGAAGCCGCCCTTGACTCTTCGATAATCTATATACCCGCACTCCTCTTTGCCGTAGCCGGGCGGGAGCCCCGCCTCTAAAATCCGCAGGTCTTTTTTCTTCTCTTTCAGCAGCTTCAGGGCTTCCGGCTCGTAGCCGGGCGCCACAACTATTTCGTAGAAGACCGGCCGCATGGCCTCGGCCATGGCCAGGGTGACCGTCCGGTTGGCGGCGACTATCCCTCCGTAGGCGGCCACTTCGTCGCCGCTGAAGGCGCGTTTATACGCCTCGGCGATGTCTTTATGGGACGCCAGCCCGCAGGGGTTGGTGTGCTTTATCACCGCTACCGTCGGCGCCGCGTAGTCCACCGCCGCCCCCCAAGCCGCGTCGGCGTCCAGTATGTTGTTGAAGGAAAGCTCCTTGCCGCCCAGCACCTTCGCCCAGGTGATGCCGGTGTTCTGCCTTGCCCCCGCCGCCAGTTCCGCGTAGAAAGCGGCTTTCTGGTGCGGGTTCTCGCCGTAGCGGAGCGCGTAGCGCTTCCTCATAGCTATCGTTAGTTCCTCGGGCAGGTTTTCTTCGTCCTTCCTGAGGTATTGCGCGATGGCCGTATCGTAGACGGCCGTGTGCTGGAAGGCCTTCTGGGCGAGCCGCCGCCGCTCTTCCAAAGGCAGGTCTCCCTTTTCGAGCTTTTCCAGGACGACAGGGTAATCGGAAGGGTCGACGACGATGATCACGCCGGGGAAGTTCTTGGCGGAGGCCCTTATCATGGCCGGCCCACCGATGTCGATATTTTCCAGCGCGTCCGTGAGCGTTACCCCCTCTTTGGCCACTGTCTGGATGAATGGGTAGAGGTTGACCGCCACCAGGTCTATCTTCTCTATTTTCTTATCTTTGAGCTCTTTCATGTGGGCTGGCAAGTCCCTGCGTGCCAGGATGCCGCCGTGGACCATCGGGTGCAAGGTCTTGACCCGCCCGTCGAGGATTTCCGGGAAGCCGGTGATGTCCGAGACGCTTTTGACCGGCACCCCCGCCTCTTCTATCGCCTTTTTCGTATGGCCGGTGCTGATTATCTCCCAGCCCAGCTTTACCAGGCCCCTGGCGAACTCCCCCGCTCCCGTTTTATCCGAAACGCTGATGATAGCTCTCATCGAGCTCCTTCCTTGATACTTGTTACTTGGCAGTTGTTACTTTACTCAATTATTATCCTCTTCCCTCTCCCCTGCCTCTTTACCTCCCCGATGACCATTATCTCGGGTAGTTTTTTCGTTAGCTTACTTACGTTCTCTGGCGCACTGACCGCCACCATGCCGATGCCCATGTTGAAAACGTGGTACATTTCTTCGCGCTTAATTTTCCCCATCTTTTGTATCAGCGCAAATATCGGCGGCTCCAACCATTTTTTGCTATCGAACCTTATTGCCAGTCCCTCCGGCAGTATCCGCGGCGCGTTATCGATAAGTCCTCCGCCCGTGATGTGCGCCAGCCCCTTTATCATCGGCAGCAGCGGCTTTAGCTCTTTGTAATAACATCGGTGCGGCTCTAATAACGCCTCTCCCACCGGCTTGCCCAGCTCTGGATATCTTTTCTTTAGCGCCGCTTTCGTATCCCCGAATATCTTCCGCGCCAGGCTGTACCCGTTGGTATGGAGCCCGTTTGAAGCCAGTCCCAGCACGGCGTCGCCGGCTTGAATGCCCTTCCCCGCGATTATCCTGTCTTTTTCCACCGCCCCGATGACGAACCCCGCCAGGTCGAAGTCCTCGCCGCTGTAGATGTCCGCCATCTCCGCCGTTTCCCCGCCGATGAGCACGCACCCGACCTCTTTGCAGGCCTTGGCCACCCCCCGCACTATCGACTCCGTTTTTTCGGGGACGAGCCTTCCGATGCCGATGTAGTCGAGGAAGAAGAGCGGGCTGGCCCCGCAGGTGAAGATGTCGTTGACGCAGTGGTTGACGATGTCGCTGCCGATCGTGTCATAGATGCCCATGGCCACGGCCAGCTTTACCTTGGTGCCGACGGAGTCCGTGCTGGAGACGAGCACCGGCTGTTTGTAGCCTTTGAGCTCGTACATCCCGTTGAAAAACCCCGCGTCGCTGAGGACTTCTGGGCGGTAGGTCTGGCTGGCTATTTTGCCGATAAGACGGTTGGAGAGGTTCTTGGCGTCGATGTCCACACCGGCTCTGGCATAGGCGTCTTTCATCACGTCACCTCCTGCGCCGGGGAAACCATATGCCTTAATTTACCAAAAATCAGGGCATGCTGTAAACAGTGTTAGCAGTTCGCGACTAATCCGCCCGGGGCGTTTA
>DAIQQC010000027.1:13582-20461 GCA_036787005.1 Dehalococcoidales bacterium
CCCCTCTCAAACAACAGTAAGAACGAGGGCAATATATTGACTTGTTTGAGAGGGGGACATGAGGGGTTGAGCAGAAATAAACGGACAAAAAAGAAAAGACCGGCGACGCAAACCGGCCGGTCTTAACTTATAGTGAAAAAGCAAAACTTAGGTCGTGTATCCTTTGCGGAAGAACTTCAGCGCCGTAGCCTGGTTGACCGCCTGGTTCAGCAGTTTTTTGTCCAGCGTCGCGGCAGGGTCGATGCTCCTCGCCAGGAACACCTGCGCCATCCGCTGCCGGTCTTTCATGATCGCCCGCGTGCCCAGTCCGCGGTAGGTCTCGATGTCCTGGTAGTAGCGGAACTGGTTCATCTCCTCGGCGTTCAGGGGGTCGGGGGCGTCCTTAGGCGGCTGGGGAACGGCGAGGTGCACCGCCAGCCGGGCTGGATGCGACTGCAACAATCCGGTTACGTAGCTCCAGGCCGTCAGCACCGACGGCGCCATGGCTTTCATGCGAAAGACCTTGAAGTTCACTTTGCTCTTTTTGATCGCCTCGTACTGCGCCTTGTGCAGCTTCGCGAAGGCCTTGGCCGACTCGTTAAGCCCCTTGTCCGTCCATAAACCGGCGCCCATCTTTTCCGTGAGCTGCTGGTATTCCTCGTCCAGGAAGATGCCGGTCTGGCAAAGATAAGGCTCATAAACGTTGCGGTCGAGCTCGGCATCGATTATCTGGGTGCCGGCCTGCTTGCCTTTAAAATAGTTGACGATGAAGCTGCGCGCGCCCTGCGTGGTGATCCTCTCGGCATGTGAGCCCACGTCCGGGAAGTCCTCGCCTTCCTTGAGCAGCCCCACCTTGACGCACCACTTCCTCAGGTATGGGCCCATGTAGGTCTCTTCCATCTGCCGGTCGAACAGGTCGTTGGATACGGCGATGCTGGTGTTGGAGATCATGGCCAGTTCGATGCGCTGCTCCTTGGATAGGTTGAAATATACGCGGAAACCGTGATAGCGGGACACCTTTTTATGTTTATAGGCGTCGATGATGGCCCGTGAGCGGTGCTGGCCGCCCCAAACTTTCAGGGGCTTTTTGGGCAGGTAGGAGGTGATGTACTCGACGATGATGTCGTTGAACTCGCGCTCGTTCTCGGCGTCGGCCCTCATGCGCCGGAAGGTGTTATGTGTTTCGAGTATTTCGCGGTTACCGCGGTACGTCTCGCCGCTCTCGGGATCGAGCCGGGCGTCGAGGCTGATGGCCTCGGCCATCGTCTTGCCGGCGATGGCGCAGCGAATATAGTAGCTCTTTTTAACGCCGTCCTGGAAAATGACCACCGGCACTTTATCCTTTTTTTCCAGCGTACCGGTGTTTCTCAGGAATTGCCTGACGGTCTTCTCCACGGACTTGTCCGGGGCGGCTTTCTTATCGATAACTATTTCCATATCTGCTCCTGTCGGCGGCGATTTTATATGGCGTACAGATTAATTCTACACCCTTATGACAAGTGGGGCAAGGAGATGGACGGAGCAGTTAGTCATTAGTACTTAGTATTTAGGTGGGGAGACAAAAAGCGACCCCGCAGATGCGTGTTAGATAAACCTCTCGAACCTGTCCCGCTTCGCCTTGCAGATGGGGCAGACCTCGGGCGGGCCGTCACGGGCGCATAAATAGCCGCAGACCTTGCATCGCCAGACCGGCAGAGGCAGCGACGTAAGGGTTGGAGCCTTCTTTTCCGTCTTCGTTTTCAGCCTTTTTTCACGCGGTGGTCGGCGCTCCGGTATTGAGCCTATCTTTGCTTTGCCCTCCGCCGCCGCCCGGGATACGTACAGGCTGCAATAGCAAGCATTGTATTCGTCAAGATCGGGGTCGCGGTAGTCGCAGGGGCAGATAATATCCAGGTCCTCGTCTTTGTTCCCGGTAGCCAGGCGGCAGGGACAGGACGGATAACCGTAGCGTTTCTCGTTTACCAGCAGGCCGTTTAAAAGCTGGCGGGTCATGGCCTGGTCAGGGTTGAGGTGGTAGCCGCCGGCCTCGGCCTCCGCGCGCAGCTCTCCGTATAACTGCTCCACTTCTATGGATGAAACATCAGGCATCTAGTTGAACTCCTGGCGGATATCGTCCTCTTTAAAGCCGATGATGCACTTGATATCGTTGATGACCATCGTCGGGAAATTGTTGTCGGGGTTGTGCTTCTTAATCTCTCTGACGACAGCTGTTTGCTCGTTCCCTTTCAGGAGGTCGACGTCGATATAATCATAGGCAATCCCCAGCTCGTTGAGAAGTGCCTTGGTCTTTTTGCACCAGCCGCAGGTGCTCAGGGCGTACAGCATCACCTTTCCTTTTTCCTTGCCGTCGATATGTGTAACGTTCATATGCAGTTCTCTCCTTACCGTCCAGAGATTATCAAGCTTAATTTTATAATTGTCAACCACAGGCTGGTAGGACAAAAGTCTCCCACCTCTTGATTTTTGTTCCAGAGATAGTTTATAATATTAACTATATAATATGTAAACTATATATATTATATACCAACTGGATCCCGACCAATTCAGGAGGGACAGGATATGCGCGGTGAAATACTGGGAAAAGTCGCCTCGGATCTGCTATCGGTGCCGCCTCTCATCTTCCGGCTCATCCGCCGCAAGCTGGTGATGACGACACTCGAGGACATCGACGTCGATATCAAACTGCTGCACTTCGAGATCATGAAGGTATTAAAAGAAGAAGGTACGCTGCATCCCGCTAAAATCGGCGAGCGTTTACTCGTCGCCAAGGCCCAGATGACCCACCTCGTGGATAAGCTCGTGGAGCTGGGATTCGTCAAGAGGGAGATGGATGTGAGCGACCGGCGCACCATCAACATCACGCTTACGGATAAAGGAAGCCGGATGGTGGAAGAGCAGAGCAACATCGTCATCGACGCGGTGAGAGAAAATATGGCCGCCCTGACCGAAGCCGAACTGGAAGCTTTATCACACTCACTAAGGACCCTGCGCGATATCCTGTTCAAACTACAATAGACACTCCTATTTTCTAAAAAGAGCCTATAATTCCGATGCAACGAATACCGGATACAAAAAATCAAAAAATGACGCGCAACGTGCTCGACACCGAGCACGTCGGCCGGCTGCTGGTAAAGCTGGCCACGCCGGCGTTCTTCGGGATGTTCGTGCAGACGCTCTATAACGTGGTCAACACCATCTTCATCGGCCACGCGCACGACGCCCTCGGCAATCCCATCGGTATGAAGGCCATCGCCGGCCTGTCCATCGTCTTCCCCGTCCAGATGCTTTTCATGGGGGTCGGCATGATGGTCGGCATGGGCGGCACGTCGCTGATCTCCCGGTTCATCGGTTCCGGGGAAAAAGATAAGGCGGAGCGCACGCTGGGCAACGGCATCACCTGCATCGTGGTCCTGGGAGTGCTGATCACCGCCGTCATACTGCCCAACATCAACAATTTCCTGCGGCTGATCGGCGCCTCGGATGACGTCCTGCCTTACGCCCGGGAGTACCTCACCATCATCGTCAGCGCCACGGTCTTTAACCTCATCGGTATGGCGCTGTTGAACTTTGTCCGGGCTGAGGGTAACGCCCGCGTCGGCATGATCGCCAACATCATCGGGGCCGGACTGAACATCGTCCTGGACGCGATCTTCATTTTGTGGCTTAAAATGGGCGTCACCGGCGCCGCCCTGGGCACGGTCATCGCCCAGATAGTCGCCCTGGTCTACCTTAGCAGCTATTACCTTTCGGGGAGCAGCTACCTCAAGTTCCACCGGAGCAACCTGAAACTCGATCCCGCTATCCTGAAAGGGATGTTCTCCATCGGGGCGTCGTCCTTCGTGCAGACGGTGGCCGGTAGTACGTCCGCCATGTTCCTGATGCGGCAGGTCATCACCTACGGGGGTGATATTTACCTGGCCGCCTTCGGCATCATCATGCGGGTAATGATGTTCGCCACCATGCCGGCGATGGTCACCGGCCAGGGCGTGCAGCCCATCCTCGGCTTTAACTACGGCGCCCGGCGCTTCGGTCTCGCCCTGAAAGCGCTGAAGATTGCCACGATGGCCTCCACGGCGTTAAGCCTGGTGGGTTTCATCTTTTTGTACACTATCCCCGGCCCGATCATTAAGATTTTCAACACCGACCCCGCCCTGGTGGCGGCCGGTATTAAAGCGTCCCACTTGATTTTCTGGAGCATGCCCCTGATGGGTCTGGTGATGGTGGGCGCCACATCATTCATGTCAATCGGGAAAGCCAAGCAGGCGTTCATTCTAGCGCTCGCCAGGCCGGTCCTGTTCCTTATCCCGGCCGTGCTTATCATGCCCCGCCTGCTAGGGATCGAGGGCGTTTTCCTCTCTTTCCCCACCGCCGATTTCTTTGCCCTGATCCTCACGGTGGTGCTGATCATCCCGGTTATAAGGCAGTTCCGGCGGGCTGCCGCCGAACAAGCGGGACAGCCGCCCGGCTTTGTCCCCGCCCCGAACGCCCTGCGCTCGCCGGAAGGACCGTTTAACAAGTAACTGGAAAGTATTAAAAAATATGCAAACACAGAACCACAACATCCTCGCCTCCGATAAGGTCGGCCGTCTCCTCATGAAGCTGACGGTCCCGATGTTCCTCGGCATGGCCGTCCAGGCGATATATAACGTCGTCGACACGATATTCGTCGGCAAGTTTGTGCCCAACCCGGAGATGGCCATGGCTGGCCTCTCCATCTCCTTCCCGTTCCAGATGCTGACGATGGGCGTGGGGCAGATGGTCGGGTTGGGTGGCGCATCGCTGATTTCGCGGCTGATCGGCCGCCAGGATAAACACGCGGCGGAACGTACGCTGGGCAACGGCATCACCTTCGGCGTAGCGCTTTCACTGCTGCTGATGGCCTTATTCCTCCCCTTCATGGATTTCTGGATGAAGCTTATCGGCGCCTCCGATGCCGTCCTGCCTTTTGCCCGCGATTACCTGACGATAATGCTGACCGGGGCCGGATTCAATGTGATGTCCAACGCCCTGATCGGCTTCGCCAGGGCGGAGGGTAACGCCCGGGTATCCATGACCGCCATGATTGTAGCCTCCGGCCTGGCTATTTTCCTGGACTGGATTTTCATCGTGGTCCTGAAAATGGGCATCAAGGGCGCGGCGCTCTCCACCGTGATATCGATGGCGGTCTCCACGGGATACGTCCTTGTTTACTACATCAGCGGCAGCGCCTACCTGAAAATGCGTGTCCGCAATCTCATACCTGATTTCACGATACTAAAGCAGATTTTCGTCATCGGCATCGCCTCGTTCGTGCAGACCACCGCCGGCAGCATATCGGCGATGATGATCATGAGAATGGCGGTAGCTTACGGCGGCGATATCGCCATTGCCGCCTTCCTGATAATCCAGCGCGTCATGTGGTTCTCCATGATGCCGAGCATGGTCATCGGCCAGGGGATGCAGCCCATCCTCGGCTATAACTACGGCGCCCACCGTTATCACCTGGTCAACAAGACGATCATCCTGGCTTCGGCCATCGCTATCGGGGTGGGCGTAGTCGGGTTCTTTGTGCTCTACTTTTTCCCGCAGCCTGTATTCAGGATATTCACCGACGATGAAGTGCTTATCGCCAAGGCCGCTTATATCGCCAAGCAGGTGTTCCTGGTCCTGCCCATCTTCGGCTTCTATAACGTTGGCTCGATGGTCTTCCCGTCGGTAGGTAAAGCCCTCCAGACGTTCATCGTAGCCATCGCCCGGCCGGTGGCTTTCATGATCCCGCTGCTGCTGCTCCTGCCGCGGTTCTTCGGGGAGCGGGGAGTATGGTTCTCCTTCCCTGGCTCGGATCTGCTTACCTTCCTGCTCGTGCTCGGACTGCTCATACCGTTGGTCAGGCAGTTCAAGAAAACTGGCGCCGTGCCTGCATTGCCCGGTCAATCGGTCCCGCCCGTTGGACACGGGGTCGAGTAATCGTATAATATTATCTTTGACCCCGATTCTCCCGAACGGGAGGACACGATGACCAAACCGGCCCAAAGCGTTATCGACTGGCTTCTTGAACCGGCGGATGCCGGCGTAAGATACCTTGCCCTGCGCGACCTGGCTAAAGACAGGGGCAAGGAATTAGCGGACGCCAACAAAGCCGCGCATGCCAGAGGGCCCATTGCTGAAGTCCTCAACAATATGCAAACGGAAGGTTACTGGCAGCTGCCCGGCGCCGGCTACTATCCCAAATACACCGGCACCGTGTGGTCGGTGATTCTGCTCGCCCAACTCGGCGCTTCTCTAGAGATGGACAGGCGTATCGCTACTGCCGCATCTTACGTTCTGGAGCACAACCTGACTAACGACGGGCATTTCACGGTCAACAGCCTGCCTTCGGGGACAGCGGACTGTTTACAGGGTAATCTATGCGCTTCTCTTTTCGATTTGGGTTGTGAAGACGCGCGACTTGATAAGGCGTTCGAATGGATGGCGCGCAGCGTCACGGGCGAAGGGGTCGCACCAAAGGAAGATAAGAAAGCTCCCCTGCGCTATTATGCCGGCAAATGCGGCCCGCTCTTCGCCTGCGGCGCTAACGATAAAAAGTCGTGCGCCTGGGGCGCTGTCGCCGTAATGCTGGCTTTTAGTAAATTGCCGGTTGAAAAAAGAACGCCGCTAATAGACCGGGCTATAAAAAAAGGTGTCGACTTCTTTTTCAGTACCGACCCGGCTAAAGCGGATTATCCAAGTGGATACGCCCCTAAGCCGAGCGGCAACTGGTGGAAGTTCGGTTTCCCCGGTTTTTACGTTTCTGATGTCCTGCAAATCGCCGAATCGCTGGCGCGCCTTGGCTACGGCAAGGACCCGCGGCTGGCCAACGCCCTAACGCTCATTAAACAGAAGCAGGACGGTGAAGGCCGCTGGCCGCTGGAATATGATTAC
>DAIQQC010000088.1:0-3547 GCA_036787005.1 Dehalococcoidales bacterium
ATCGAGGAGCTGGCCATCAAGCGGGCCAAAGAGCTTTACAAAGCCGAGCACGCCAACGTCCAGCCGCACAGCGGCACCCAGGCGAACATGGCCGCCTACTTTGCCCTGATAGAATATGGCGATACCGTCATGGCGATGGACCTCTCCCACGGCGGCCACCTCACCCACGGCTCGCCGATCACTTTTTCCGGCCGGTCGTATAAATTCGTGCACTATCACGTCAACCGCGAAACGGAGCGCATCGATTTCCCGGAGGTGGAGCGGCTGGCCGAAGAGCACAAACCCAAACTTATCCTGGCCGGTTACACCGCCTATCCGCGCATCATCGACTTCGAGCGTTTCAAGCGCATCGCGGACTCGGTCGGCGCCAGGTTCATGGTGGACATGGCGCACATCGCCGGCCTGGTGGCCGCTGGACTGCACCCCACCCCCGTCCCTTACGCCGACGTCGTTACCACCACCACGCATAAAACGCTGCGCGGCACCAGCGGCGGCCTGATACTTTGCAAAGCCCAATATGCCAAGGCGATAGACTCCGCCGTTTTCCCGGAAGCGCAGGGCAAACCCCTGCTGCATGCGGTCGCCGCCAAGGCGGTCGCCCTCCACGAGGCTATGCAGCCAGGGTTTTACACCTATCAAAAAGCTATCATTGATAACGCCCGGGCGCTGGCGGTGGAGCTGAAGAAGCTCGGACTGCGCCTGGTGTCCGGCGGTACGGACAACCACCTCATACTCGTCGACCTCACGGCCACCGGCGTCACCGGCAGCGCGGCGGCCAAAGCCCTGGATACGGCCGGCATCGTCTGCAACAAGAACGAGATACCTTTCGATACCCGGCCGCCGGCAGTGACCAGCGGCATCCGGGTCGGGACGCCCGCCGTGACCACGCGTGGCTTCGGCAAAGAGGAGATGAAGCAGATAGCGGGGCTCGTCGTCAAAGTAATTTCGCACCACGAAGATGAAAAGGTCCTGGAAGAGGTCAGGCAGGAAGTAGCGCAGATCAGCCGCCGCTTCCCGGTGCCGGGCATTGACGATTAAAAAATCGGGGATAGGTTCGTTAAGCCGAAAAAAATATGAAAAACGATAACAAAAACGTTCTTGGGGCCATCGGCAACACGCCGCTGGTACAGCTGACCCACCTCAACGGCAGCGGGGACGTGAAAATCTTTGCCAAGCTGGAAGGCAACAACCCCGGCGGCTCGGTGAAGGACCGCCCGGCCTACTACATGATCAAGATGGCCGAGGAGTCCGGCGAGCTGACCAGGGACAAGACGATTATCGAGCCGACCTCCGGCAATACCGGCATAGCCATCGCCATGATCGGGGCGGCCAAGGGATATAAGGTCAAGCTTTTCATGCCGGAGTGCGTCAGCGTGGAGCGGCAGCTTATCCTCCAGGCCTTCGGTGCCGAGGTCGTGCTGACGCCGGCCAAGGAGGCTGTAGATGGCGCCATACGCCGGGCTCACCAGGCCTTGAAGGACGAGCCAGGTAAATACTACATGCCCAACCAGTTCGATAACCCGAACAACATCCTCGCTCACTACGAGACCACGGGGCCGGAGATATACGCCCAGATGAAGGCCAGGATCGACGTTTTCGTGTGCGCCATGGGCACCACGGGCACGTTGATCGGCGCCGGCAATTTCCTGAGGGAAAAAGTGCCCGGCATAAAGATCGTCGGGGTAGAGCCGACGGTAGGGCACACCATCCAGGGACTGAAAAACATGCAGGAGAGTGTCGTCCCCGGCATCTATGACCCCGCCGCCATGGACGAGAAGATCACCATCGAGGACGGCGACGCCTTTGAAACGGCCCGCTTGTTGGCGGTGAGGGAAGGCCTTTTCACCGGCATGTCCAGCGGCGCGGCGGTAGCCGGAGCCTTGCAGGTCGCCGGGCGGATGAAAAAGGGCAACATCGCGGTGATATTGCCTGACCGCGGCGACCGCTACCTGAGCACCACTCTGTTCCGCTCCATCTGCGCCAAGTGCCCGCCCTAGGTTGCGCTATGTCTCATTGTGAAGCTTACCTGGATATTGAGACCACTGGCCTGACCCCCAACGGCTGTGAGATCACCGTCATCGGTATTCACATCTGCCGCGGGGAGGAGGCCGAGTTCGTCCAGCTGGTCGGCCGTGATGTGACCGTGGCCGATATCATGGCGGCGCTCCAGGGCGTGGACGTCCTTTACACCTATAACGGCAGCCGGTTCGACCTGCCCTTTATCCAGGCGCGGCTCGGCATCAACCTGGCGGAGATGTTTTCACACCACGATCTCATGTTCGACTGCTGGCGGAAGAACCTCTACGGCGGACTCAAGGGCGTGGAGCGCCAGCTCGGCGTGAAGCGCCGTCTGCCGGATATGGACGGCTTGCAGGCGGTCCGGCTCTGGTGGAAATATGTGGACAGCTTCGACCTGGAAGCCCTGAACAAGCTTTGCGAATATAATAAAGAAGACGTCCAGAACCTCAAAACCCTGAGAGACATGCTGCTGTAGTAATAAGAGAAGGGAGGCGAAAGCCCCTCTTAAACTTCCTTTCATAATCGCTAGACTGAAGCCCTCTCAGACTTCCCCAAGAAACAAAAAAGGGGAGCGGCGTTTATCGCCGCTCCCCTTTTATTTATGGTTTGATTCGGAATTGATTGGCCGGTTTACCCTCCGATGGTGGTGACTACGGCCCCTTCCGGCAGCTCGAACATGCTATCGTCAATGTCGGAAAAATCTATATTCGTGAACTCGATGGTGTTCGTTCCCTGGTCGGTTGTCGTCTCTATCTTGATAGGGAAGCCCGTCTCGGTCCATATCCATTCTGTCATCGTGCCTGTCCCCGGTATCTCCCAGGTGATGACCGTGCAGGAATACCCGTTGATAGTTTCCGTGCCTTGAATCACCGGGTTAAAATCCAGGATATCATTGGGATTATCTGTTGCGCCTTCGGGTGCCATGGTCTCATCCCAGGCAAATGCCATCCATATATTCTCGCCGGTACTCATATAATAGACACCGGCATCCATGTCCATTATTATGATGCTTGTCATGCCCTCGGCGGTCATCTCTTCCCTGATCTTGTTGCCCTCTTCCCATATCGTGGATACTACCGTTCCCCCCACGGTACCCGTGATGGTCATGTCGTACCGTACGTGCGCGATATTCGCCCCCAGTCCCAGGATGGCGCTCAAGCTATTGCCTGTCGGTGTGGCGGTAGCGGTCGCTGTTTGGGTCGCGGTCGCGGTGGCAGTGGCGGTCTGGGTCGCGGTTGCCGTTGACGTCGCCGTTGCCGTTTGGGTCACCGTTGATGTCGAGGTCTGGGTAGCGGTGGATGTTGGCGTCGATGTAGAATCGCCGCCGCAAGCCGATACCAGGGATACCAGTATTATCAGAATACCGAGTGCGACTACAAGATATTTACCTTTCATTTTTCTCTCTTTCTCCTTTTTAATGGCATACTTTCGACCTTGTTAATATCAACAATAGGGGGGACAAGGGCAGGTTGTTACATGTGCCTAATTTAATGGTATACCCGCTTTATCGGGTTGTCAATGGCGGTTC
>DAIQQC010000088.1:3647-6317 GCA_036787005.1 Dehalococcoidales bacterium
TGGTTCTGAAGGAGAGTGTTTTTCATGGATGAACTGAAGGTATTCAGCGGCAATGCCCACCCGGCCTTGGCCAGGGACATCGCCGGCTACCTGGGCCAGCCCCTGGGCAACTGCGAGGTCATGGAGTTCAGCAACGAGAACACCTTTGTGCGCATCCTGGAGAACGTCCGGGAGCGGGACGTCTTTATCGTCCAGCCCATTTCCTCCCCGGTCAACAGCCACCTCATGGAGCTGCTCATCATGATCGACGCCATGAAGCGGGCCTCGGCCAAGCGCATCACCGCCGTGATACCTTATTATGCCTACGGCCGCAGCGACAAGAAAGACCAGCCCCGCGTCCCCATCACCGCCCGGCTGGTGGCCGACCTTCTGACCGTCGCTGGCTCCAACCGCGTGCTGACCGTCGACCTGCATAAAGCGCAGATACAGGGATTCTTCAATATACCCGTCGACGAGCTGACCGCTTTTTACCTGCTCTCCGACTATTTTATGAAAAAGAAGATCAAGAACGTGGTAGTGGTGGCCATGGACTTCGGCATCACCAAGCAGGCCAGGGACGTCGCCGCCCGGATGGAAGCCCCGCTGGCCATCATGGAGAAAAGGCGCATCGGCAACGAGGACCGCACCGAGACGCTGACCGTCATCGGCGACGTCAAAGGCAAGACCGCCCTCATCGTCGATGAGGAAATCGATACCGCCGGATCGCTGGTGGGGGTCATTAACGCCCTGCTGGATAGAGGCGCCAAAGAGGTTTATACCTGCGCTACTCACGCCGTCCTTTCCGGCCCCGCCATTGAAAGGATTTCCTCGGCTCGTGTTCATGAGGTCGTCGTTACCGATACCGTCCCTGTACCGCCGAACAAGAAGATCGATAAGATTACCGTGCTGCCCATTGCGCCGCTGCTGGGAGAGGCTATCCGGCGCATCCATACGGGGCAGTCGGTGGGGGCCATGTTTGAGCAAGCCTGACAGCCTGGTGGAGGTCTACCGCGCCCGCAACGAGATGGAGGCGCAGGTCATTAAGAGCCTGCTGGAGGGCTACGATATCCCGTGCGTCTTCAGGGCCAACGCCGCGCCCTCGGTGCACATGTTCACGATGGACGGCATGGCGGAAGTAAGGATTATGGTGCCCGCCGCGCTGGCCGATGACGCCAGGGAATTGATCGTAAAAGAGTAAAAAATGCCGGGTATTTTTGGCGGACTATTCGATTCCAATGACAAGGAGCTGAAGCGGCTCCAGCCTTACGTCGATCGCACCAACGAGGTGGAGCCGGAATTCCAGAAGCTCAGCGACGACGCGCTCAAGGCCAGGACTCAGGAGTTCAAGGGTAAAATTGCCGCGGCCGTCTCCGGTATCCAGCCACAGCTCGATGAAGCGCAGCGCGACCTGGAAGAGGCCCGGAAGCACCTGACCGGCGTGTCCTGGGACATCGAGAGGGACGAGGCCGGGCGGCAGGTGCGGCAGGTACAGGACAGGTTCAAGCAGATAGAAAAAGAGCGCCGCCGGCTCGAGGGTGAAGCCCTGGACAAGATCCTCCCGGAAGCCTTCGCCGCCGTGCGCGAGGCCGCCCGGCGTACCATCGGCCAGCGCCATTACGACGTCCAGCTCCTCGGCGGCGTTACTTTACACCAGGGCAAGATCGCCGAGATGAAGACCGGCGAGGGCAAGACGCTGGTCGCTACTTTACCCCTGTATTTAAACTGTCTCACGGGACGCGGCGCCCATCTGGTCACCGTCAACGACTACCTTTCCCGGCGTGACCCCTACTGGATGGGGCCGGTATATCATGCCCTGGGCGTGACCGTGGCCAGCATCTACCCCATGCAGACCCCTGATGAGCGTAATCCCGCCCGCCTTTATGACCCCTCCTATGATTCCGGCAAGGAGAAAGACCGCTGGCCGCATTTCCGCCCGGTCTCGCGTAAAGAGGCCTACCAGGCGGACATCACCTACGGCACCAGCAGCGAATTCGGGTTCGATTATTTACGCGACAACATGGTGTCTGACCTATCGCGATGCGTCCAGCGCCAGCCGATGTTTTACGCCATCGTCGACGAGGTGGACAACCTGCTTATCGACGAGGCCCGAACGCCGCTCATCATCAGTGGCGAGGCCGAAGAGTCCGGCCAGCTCTATAAGTCCGTCGGCGATGTGGTGGGACGGTTCAGGATAAACGTCCTGCCTTTCGAACCGCGGGCATCAGGCCGCAACGAGGAAGAAGAGGGAGAAATCGAGAGCGAGTACGACGCGGTAGCTTACGAGAAGGAGCGTTACGTCAGGGAGACGGCGCGCGGCCAGGAAAAGCTGGCGCGGGCATTTCACATAAAGTCGGAAGACCTGTTCGGGGGCGAGGGCGGCGGCGAAGCCAAATATCTCAGCATCGAAGAAGCCAGGCAGCGCAACGACATCCGCTCTATCTTCAGGCAAACGCTGAACGCCCACGCGCTTTACCGGCGTGATCGCGAATACGTGGTAGAAAACGGCGAGGTCGTTATCGTCGACGAGTTCACCGGCCGCAAGATGTACGGCCGGCGTTACTCCGAAGGCCTGCACCAGGCCATCGAGGCCAAGGAGAATGTCAAGGTCCAGCGGGAGTCGATGACCTACGCCACCATCACCATCCAGAACTATTTCCGCATGTACGAAAAGCTTGCGGGCATGACCGGCAC
>DAIQQC010000089.1:0-6285 GCA_036787005.1 Dehalococcoidales bacterium
CCCCGTCTAGCACGACCTCAATAAAAGGGTAAAGCGTGAGGAGGGGTTTGTCAAGGAGAAGACGAGCGTAGCCCGAACATATCTCTACTCCAAGAGGTCCTTTTCCAGAATGGCCTGTATCGTATCCGGGTGTACCGCCACGATAAAAGGATCAAGATAAGGAAGCAATTGCATCTGGCGCGAGTGCTCCATGAAACGAAAACCACACCGATGACGTCGCCGACAGTTAGCCGAACCGCAATGACACTCCCACTCCTGTCCGCCGAGGTTACAGAGGCTGTATTCGAGAGTGAGTTCCTCGTCTTGCGCAATATTGCGCATGGCTAGGCAATACATCGTCCGGTTAACCGTATAGTAGAATATATTCGGCTGGCACGAATGGTTAAAATAGCAAAATGGTTCATCGAGCAAGACCATTTCACCGTCGGGGTACCAATGGCAGTGATGCCACAGCTCTCCTTTAGAGGCATCAAGCGGGCGGTCTTCAGTAATCGTCCTGACAATCGCCACCTTACAAATGACGGCATGTTTACGGACGGACACTGTGGTAAAGACGCCCTTGCCGTGTATGCGAGAATCCCTAAGCTCAAGAGACATGAGTCACCTCACTTAATCAATATTTAGTGTTTATAGTGATAGATAAGATGACTTGGTCTCTTACAAGTTATAGCTCCTTAATCGTCCTCGATACCTTTAACTATCTCCCCTCTTGCAGCCTTGATACCAGCGTCATCGGCAGGCCCGCCTGAACCATCCTGTCCTGCGTCGCGTTGATGTCGTAGGGCACGCGGTGCAGCCTCAACATACTCCCCTCGCTATCGTAAATGGCGTAGCTGGCACGCGGGTCGCCGTCCCTCGGCTGTCCCACTCCGCCGGGATTTATGATCATCCGGTGCGCCCCCAGCACCAGTCCGATGTTGGGCGAAAGCGTTATCGACGTGCAGTTGTTGCCGATCTGCTTGAATGCCAGCGGCTCGTGAGTATGGCCGACCAGGCAATAAGGCGTCTCGAAGTAGGAAAAGTTCCTGGCGGCGATTCCCGTGGACGTGATGTACTCCATAGCGGGCTCGGCCGGGCTGCCGTGCGCCAGGAAGAAATCGCCCTTCCTTAGGGTCAGCGGCAGGTCCTCGATGTACCGCTTCTCCAGCGGACCTAACCGGCCCGCCGTCCAGCGGCAGGCTGCTACCGCCGCCGCGTTAAAATAGGAAAGGTCGATTTTGCCGGCAGCCCCGAGGTCGTGGTTGCCGGCCACGCATACCGAGCAGTGCTTTTTCAGTAGACGAATGCATTCGGCCGGGTCCGGCCCGTAGCC
Organism: Dehalococcoidales bacterium; assembly: GCA_036787005.1. GTDB lineage: Bacteria > Chloroflexota > Dehalococcoidia > Dehalococcoidales > RBG-16-60-22 > JBFYTX01. Next base: position 1,313 of record DAIQQC010000089.1, read on the forward strand.
CACGATGTCTCCCAGGCACCATACCTCGTCCGCCCCACCCTGGGTCTCAATGTCCGCGAGCACCGCCTCGAAGGCCGCCAGGTTGGCGTGGATGTCCGCCAGGATTGCATAACGCATTAGGAATAATATAGCAGGTTTTAACCGGGAGGGAAAGGACGGGCGATCCGTTACAAGCCAGGTATTACCGGGATATGCTATACTTTAGCTATGAAAGTCAGCGGGCTGGGGGAGTTCGGGCTGATCGACCTCCTGGCTAAAATGATCCGGAACAACGGGGTCGACCGCCTCGGGCCGGGCCGTCCGGTTATCGGTATCGGTGACGATGCCGCCGCCTGGCGCGGCGACGCCTTTATCCAGCTGGCCACCGTCGATACCATGATACAGGACGTCCACTTTTCGCTGGATGCTATCACCTGGCCGGAGCTCGGCTGGAAGTCCCTGGCCATCAACCTTAGCGATATCGCCGCCATGGGCGGCGTGCCTGCCTACGCCTTGATCGCTTTAGCCCTGCCGGTGGAAACTCCGGTGGACGCCGTCGCCCAAATCTACGAAGGTCTGATTAAGTGCGCCCGGGAGTTTAAGCTGGCGATCGTCGGCGGCAATATCAGCCGCGCGCCGCAAATTTCTCTCACCATTACCGTCCTGGGGAACAGCCCGGAGAATAAAATCCTGCGCCGTGATAAAGCCCGGCCCGGTGACGTCATCGCTGTGACCGGCTATCCGGGCAGCGCCGGCGGCGGGCGCGAGACGCTGATGAAAAAACTTGATCTTAAGCCGAAGGCGACCCGATATCTGCGGGACGCCTTTCTGCATCCCGTCCCCCGCGTCGCCGCGGGCCGGCTGCTGGTAAAACACGGCATCGCTGCGGCCATCGATATCTCCGACGGGCTTCTCGCCGACCTCCGCCATATCTGTGAAGCTAGCCGGGTCGCCGCCCGCCTGGATATCAGCCGCCTGCCTCTCCATGAAGCGTTGCAGACCGGCTTCGGGAAAAAAGCGTTGGAGCTGGCGCTGGCCGGCGGCGAGGACTACGAGCTGCTCTTCACCGGCAGCGCCAAAAAAATAGACCGGATAAAAGCTGAAATCGACTGCCCGCTGACCGCCATCGGTGAGATTACCGCCGGCGAAGCGGGAAAGATCGATCTTTTTAACGCTCAGGGCAACCCGGTGAAAATAAAAAAATCGGGCTGGTCGCATTTCTAGAATGGAGATAGCTGCATGATCGCCTTGCCTAAAGTAACGCTCAACGCCGACCTCGATGAAGGGTTCTGCTTCGGCTGCGGGCGCCATAATCCCATCGGGCTGAAGCTTAAATTCACCCGCGACGGGGACGGTATTCGCACTGAGTTTACTCCGGATAAGACCCACCAGGGCTGGCCGGGGCTCCTGCATGGCGGCATATTGGGCGCCCTCCTCGATGAGGCCATGAGCAACATCGCCTATGCCACCGGGCACACCTGCCTCACCGCCGCCATCAGCATCAGGATCAGGCAGCCGATCAAGGTCGAGGTCCCCCTCGTCGTTACCGCGTGGATCACGCGCCGGAGTACCCGGCTCATCGAGACGTCAGGCCGCGTTTGCCTGGAAGATGGCGCGGTCGTCGCCGAGGCCTCCGCCAAGCAATTCATCGCCGGGAGCGTCGCCGGCAGGCCGGACCGGGTCAGGGAGACCCGCCGCCATGTCTGAAAACAGGCTCGAAGCCGTGGTCTGGGACCTCGACGGCGTCATCGCCGATACCGGCGTCTATCATTACCAGGCCTGGCGGGACGTCTTTAAGAAACGGGGGGTAGCTTATACCAGGGCGGAGTTTATGCCGTACTTCGGGCGGCGGCATGATGCTATCATTAAGTCCGTCCTCGGCGACCGCCTGCCGCAAAAAGAAATCGACGCCATTACCGAAGAAAAACAGCAGGACTACCGCCGCCGCGTGGCCGACCACATCCAGGGCCTGCCCGGCGCCGTCGCTCTCATCAAGTCCATATACAGGCACCATATCAGCCAGGCGATTGCCTCGTCGGCCGTGCCGGAGAACATCGCTATCATCCTGGGGGGACTGGGCATCATCGGCCGCTTTCAGGCCATCGTGCACGGCATGGAGGCCAAAGAGGGCAAGCCCAGCCCGCAGGTATTCGTGCTGGCGGCGGAAAAGCTTAAGGTCAAGCCCGCCCGTTGCCTGGTCATCGAGGACGCTATCGCCGGGGTAGCCGCCGCCAGAAGCGCCGGCATGAAATGTCTCGCGGTCACCAATAGCCACCCGCAGGAAAAACTAAAGGACGCCGACCTCATCATAGAAAGTCTGGAGAAGGTCAGCGTTACTGATTTACAGAAATTATTCAACTAGACAGGAGATAACATGGAAAGGTCTTTAGTCCTCGTCAAGCCGGACGCCATGGAAAGAGAGCTGGCCGGGGTGATTATCGGCCGTATCCAGCAGGCCGGGCTTAAGCTCAAGGGACTCAAGATGCTGCGCCTGGACCGGCCGCTGGCGGAGCGCCACTATGCCGTCCACAAAGGGAAGTCTTTTTTTAACGACCTCATCATCTTTATAACCTCGACGCCTATCGTGGCCGCCGCCTTCGAGGGGGAAAACGCGGTGGAGAGGATACGCGCCCTGATGGGCTCTACCGACCCCGCTAAAGCCGCCCCCGCCACGATACGGAAAGACTACGGGTTGGACGTCCAGCGGAACTCCACCCACGCCTCCGATTCGCCGGAGAATGCGGAAAAAGAGATAGCGCTGTTCTTTAAAGAGAGCGAGCTTTTCGGCTAGCCAGGGGCTAATTAGATGCTATTTTTTGACGATTAAGGCTCTGATTGTTCTAATAATAGTGGGATGCTTATATACCCAATAAGATAGTAGAGAGAAACTAGTTAATAATAGAAATATTCCAAGGAATAATCCGGAAAAACTATAAATCATTGTATAAATAATAAACCCGTTAGCTAAGATTGAACCAATAAATGTTATAAAGACAATTGGCGATAGTGGATCTTTTTCATTCTTTGATTTTCCTTTATATACACTACTGTTTTGCTTTTCAGGATGTGTTTCAGCAGCATCCATCCTTATTTTGTAGTATTTGCATAATTCCTTATAAGTAAAAACTCTAAGACATTTTTTATTCTTGCAACGGTATAATAAAATTAGTTGATCAAATTCAAGCTCTTTTTTACATTGCGGACAAATAAATCGACGATAACTTACTTTCTTCTCTGTTTCAGTAAAACTATCATCTTTTACTTTTTTTAGGAATTGGAAATTATATCCACAATGCCTACATCTCCATTGATAAGTGGTAAATTTTTCACCCACTATTCTAGTTACTTCGTGCGTCCAACATTTTGGACATTCCGCTTCACTATTATCATATAACAAACGTGTGCTTGGTTTTGATAATATATTATATGCTTCATTTATCTTTTTCAAAATTTCGCTGGCTTTTGGGTCATTATTGATATCAGGGTGAAACTTTTTCACAAGACTTCTATAAGATTTCTTGATATCTTCGAAAGAGCTTTTCTTGTCTACTCCCAAAGCTTCATAATATCTATATTTTCGCGGTAGTTTTTCTTCTGTACTCATTTTTCAAAACAGAATGTTAACTTTACTGTATCCGCAGCACGGGTTTGGCCTGGCTCCAGAGCCCGTCCAGGTTGTAGTATTCCCGCTCCTCAGGACTGAAGATGTGAACGATGACGTCCCCGTAGTCGAGCAGTAGCCAGCCGGAGTCCACGGCACCCTCGCGGTGATGGGCCGGGACGCCCTCCCTTTTCAGGCTCAGCTCGATGTCGTCGAGGATGGTGCGGACCTGCCTCTGGCTGTCCCCGGTGCAGATGACGAAGTAGTCGGCGAAGCTACACAGGTCGCGGACGTCCAGCAGCACGATATTTGACGCCTGCTTTTCGCTGGCGATTTCTACCGCGCGGCGGGCTATATCAATACCTTCCAGTCGTGGATCTCCTGCGTTTGTTTCTTTGATTATACCATAGCCTGAAAGCCTGTTATAATAAAGAAAAAACAGGTGAGTGATTAACAATGGCAAAATCAACAGAAATCAAAGACGGCCTCTGCTATATGTGTACCAACGCCTGCCCCACCCGGATCCACGTCCGGGACGGCAAAGCGGTAAAGATCGATATCGCCGACCCCCGGGTGGCGCACTGCCCGCGCTGGAAAGCCCAGCTGGACTTTATCTATCACCCCGACCGCCTCCAATATCCCGTAAAGCGCGCCGGGGCGCGGGGCGGCAGTTCGTGGCGGCGGATTTCCTGGGAGGAGGCCCTCGATACCGTGGCGCAGAACCTGCAATCGGCTAAAGACAAACACGGCGCGGAGTCGGTGGTCTTCTGGATAGCCTACCCCAAGGAACCGCGCCCTTACTTTCACCGCCTGGCGCACGCCTTCGGCTCGCCGAACTACTGCACCGAGAGCAGCAACTGCTTCTCCGGCACCTGGATCGCCGCCAACCTGACCTATGGGCCCGAGTACTCTTACATGGCGGGCTCGAGCGGCGGCCTGGAACCGGAAACGCGTTGCAAGCTGATCTGGGGCGCCGCGGTGATATCCTCGCCTAACGTCTGGGAGTCAAACCTTAAGGCTAAAGAAAAAGGCGTGAAAATGATTGTGGTCGACCCGCGCCGGACGGCTATCGCCGCCAGGGCGGATATTCATCTGCAATTGCGCCCCGGCACCGACGGCGCCCTGGCGCTGGGCATGATGAATGTCATTATCAGTGAAAATCTTTACGATAAGGAATTCGTCGAGAAATGGACGGTCGGCTTCGACGGTCTGAAAAAGCTGGCCGCTGAATACCCGCCGGAGCGCGTGGAAAAAATAACCCGGGTGCCCGCCGTTTTGATCAGAGACGCCGCCCGGCTTTATGCATCCAGCCAGCCGGCCAAACTCCACCTGAGCAGTAACAGCACCACCCACCACGCCAACGGCGTCCAGAACCACCGGGCGGTTATCCTGC
>DAIQQC010000090.1:0-6249 GCA_036787005.1 Dehalococcoidales bacterium
AAGCCCGCCAGATGTACCCCGCGACCTGCGCCGAGTGCGGCAAGACAACCGAAGTGCCCTTCGAACCCCGCGAAGGCCGCCCGGTCTATTGCAGCGAGTGCTTCAGCAAGATGAGATCGAACCGCTCGTAGCGCATTCAAAAGGATAACAAAATACAGGCTGGCGATATCTTCGCCAGCCTGTATTGTTTGCCTCATCATCATTTTATTACTTTTTGAATTCCTCTCCCCTGTATCCCCTCTCCAGCCTGTGTTATCGTGCACCTCGGAATTATTGTTGGCTGAAGAGGGGAATAAAGAAGAGAGGGGGCTTCGCCCCCTCTCAAATTCTCTCCCCCTACCAAATAAAAAATTTCCAAATAATATAAAGATATTCTGTTTGGGAGGGGGATAAAGGGGGTGAGTGACACAAGATGTGCCGCTATTATTTACCGTAGAGATACAGCGGCTTTTTGTCCGTAATGATCCTCTTTTGCCCGGCCAGCGCCTCCCGGATGTATTTAGGCAGGGAGAACATGTTACGGTGGGTCAAGCCGTCGTAAAAGCGCATCCCCCTTAATCCCCTGGCCTTGATTCTCCGGTCTATTTCCTCCGGGGAGAAGAGGGAGGGATCGGTCCCCAGCGAAGCCAGGCAAAAGCCCCACGGCCCCCCGAACGACTGCATGTAGGTGTTGTATTGCGCGACTTTAGGAAAAACGCTTTGCAGAGTCCGGCTGACCGCCGTTAAGTTAAGAAGTTCCGTAGGGGAAGCGGAACCGGCCTGGACGGCCATCATACCGTTCTCGGTGAGTCTTTCGATGGCGATTTTATAAAATTCCTGCGTGAAGAGCAGGTAGGCGGGGCCTTTTTCAATGGGGTCAGGCAAATCTATAATAATAACGTCGTATTTGTCTTTGGATTTTTCTAAATATCCCCGGGCATCAACATGGTGCACTTCCGCCCGTTTGTCCTCAAACGCCCCGCTACTCAGAGAAGGCAGGTATTTCCGGCTGAGGGCGGTCACTTCCTCGTCGATTTCCACCATGACCGCTTTCTTTACCGTCTTGTGGCGGAGGACTTCTCTTAAAGCAGCGCCCTCGCCGCCGCCGGCGATAAAGACACTTTCGGGGTGGGGATGCGCTATCATGGCCGGCTGCACGAGGGCTTCGTGGTAGATATGCTCGTCACGCTCGCTCGATTGTATCTTGCCGTCCAGCACCAGGCACAAACCGAGGTCGCGGGTGCGTACTACCTGCACGGACTGGTAACGCGTCCGGCCTTCGTACAGCACCTCGTCGAGGCGGTGCAGCTGGAGGAAGTCCTCGTTGATCTTGTCCCGCAGCCAGTGTCTATCCGGGTCGGTATCCATAGCTTCACCGTGCCGGGACCGTCTCCAGGACGCCGCGCGGGATTTCCACCATCGAATGGTGCCGCGACCCGAGCTTCTCGATAAGCACCTCGGCTGCTTTCTCCGGCTTGACGGTCGTGCCGCAGGTAAAGACGTCGACCGCCGCATAGCCGTATTCCGGCCAGGTGTGGATGGAGAGGTGCGACTCTGCGATGATGACCACCCCGCTGACTCCCTGGGGATTGAAATGATGGAAGGAGTCGCCGAGCACCTCGGCGCCGCACTCGACAGCGGCGTTCACCATGGCTTTGCGGAGATACTCCGTGTTGTTCAGAGCCTCCCTGTCGCAGTCGTGCAGTTCAACCAGTAGATGTCTTCCTAGCGCATTCAATCACCTGCCCCCCTTTATGAGATTATTTTATCGATGTCCGTCAGTCATTCAAATAAAAATTCCCAGAGCAATATAGCCACCCCAGGAACCTCCCCACTCCCCCTTTTTCAAGGAGCAAGGAACACGTGTCTACGGATGACGCTTAATCCGGTTTGTCGATATCCTCCTTCGTTATACCAGGGATTTCATGTCCAGGTTGCGGCCGACCGCTTCCGCCAGCGCCGTCAGCTTTTTTACCTGGTTAAGCCGCGAACCAAGTATGGTGTCTTCGATCTTCGCGACCATTTCCGGTACCGGGGCAGCGGCGGCGATAATCGGGACGCCCCGGCTCTCCGCTTTATACATCACGCTGTACATTGGTGGCTTGCCGGTATCTCCACTGAGGACCAGGCAGGCGGTCGGGGTCTCCAGCGCAGCCAGCTGCATATCCGAGCGCTCCTGCCTGAGGACGGCGGCCTTCCGGCTCTTCCGCCCGAAGTAGTCGAGCCCGGAGTCCACGATCAATGCCCCCAGCATATAGTTCTCCACCAGCTCGTCCGATTTTTCCTCATTGTTCAGTATTTTCCCGCCGAGTGTCGCCGCCAGCTCGCCGACGGTTATCGCCAGCAAGACCCGGCTTTCGGGAACGACCCCCAGCAGCTTTATCCCCGCCGCCCCCAGGCGCGCTTCAGCTTCCGCCCGCGCCCTCTTGAGCTGGCTGGCCGGCGCTTTATTGACGACGACGCCCAGGAAATCCGCGCCGAAACCTTGATAAATACCGGTGAAACGCGGGTCTCCGCCCGGGTAGACTTCCACGGCGATGACCCTGGCTTTCATCTCTTTGGCCGCCGCGTAAGCGGCTTGGGTCGCCTCATCTCCAACGTTGTTCCCCAACCTGCCTTCCGCCAGGACGGCGTCATAGCCTTTACCCGGCTTGTCGATGACATCCAGTCCCGGGATCTTTCCCATGAAAGCAGCGCTGGCATCGCCGGCCGGCGCCAGATAGCCGACCTTCCGGCCGTCGTTAAGGAAATTAACGGCTATCCCAGCGCCGAGGGCGGTCTTGCCCGCGCCTTGTTCCACGGAGACAATGAATAATACTCCCATGCCCTTCCCCCAACGATGAATTAACGTTCTATATATAGGCCAATATATTATAATCCTTTAAGCAAAATAGGTAAAGAGGTATAATATTTAGTAATTCGCTTAAAACGAAGCGGGATTTTTTATTTTGAACGCCATGTTCTCCCTTTTTAAGAAGCTTTACCGCTGGCAGTACATCTGGCTCTGCCTTATCGTGCTGGCAACCCTTATTCTGCACCTCGTCATCGTAGGCAATCCCAGTTCGCTCATCCTGGACGAAAACCATTATATTAAAGAGGCCCGGGGCATCATCGCCGACCACACCTTCACCTTCCTGGAACACCCGCCGCTTTCCAAGCTGCTGATCACGGCGGGCATCGAGATATTCGGGGACAACCCCTGGGGCTGGCGTGTCCTCCCGATTCTCTTCGGGACGGGGGGCATCGTCATTTTCTATTTCATCTGCCGCAGGTTAAACCTTTCCAACCGCGCGGCGTCCATCGCCACTTTCCTGCTGGGGTTTGAAAACATGACCTTCGTCCAGAACAGCGTCGCCATGCTGGACGTCTTTTACGTGTTTTTCATGCTGGCCGCGTTCCTGCTTTACCTGAGCCGCAAGTACTGGGCCGCGGGCATTGCCGTGGGGCTGAGCGCCCTGGGGAAAGTGACCGGGGCGCTGGCCATGCCAGTGCTGATCGCCCATTGGTTTTTAAGCCGCGTCCCCCGCTCCCGCTGGTTCGCCATCGCGGTGGTGCTTTCCATTATTGTTTTCGCGTTGCTGTTGCCGGTGCTGGAATACGCCGTCACTCGCGATTTCGTCAACCCGGTCGATCGCGTCAGGACCATGTTCGACCTGGCCGGCAGCCTGACCTTCCACAACACCACCCACGACAGTATGGCCCGGCCCTGGGAGTGGCTCGTGGACCCCACCGCGATCATGCCCTTCGCCTGGGGGCCGCACTATCTCTCGATGATGAGCCCCTCGGTATGGGTGCTGGTTATCCCGGCGTTCGGCTACCTGCTGTATCTCGCTATCAGGAAGGACGAAGCCGGGTTGTTCGGCACGGCGTGGTTTTTCTGCACCTACCTGCTCTGGATACCCATCAGCCTCATCACCGACCGCATCAGCTATCCTTTTTATTTCTATCCGACCATCGGCGCCGTCTGCCTGGGGATAGCCATGGGCATGTCCCGGCTGATCGATATCTTCAAGGAAAGACCGTCCGGCAAGCTCAAGTGGTTTGCGCTGGGGGTGGTGGTTTTTATCATCCTGGCGCACCTAGTTTCTTTCATGCTTCTTTACCCGCTTTTCCCCATCGACTATTACCAGTGGAACCCCGCCGCTTGAACTCCCCCTTAAGCAGGCAATCTGAGACTTATTGATTAACACCATTAAGTGTTATAATTATGTTGATGGTGGTGACTCATGCGCGAGGCGTTGCTCTACGATAAGCTGCCGGACTCCAGGGTTCAATGCCGCACCTGCCAGTGGCGCTGCCGGATCAACCCGGGTAAATACGGCGCCTGCGGTATGTACCAGAACCGCGACGGCGCCCTTTTCAACCTGAACTACGGCCGGGTATCATCAGTCGCCGCCGACCCCGTGGAAAAAAAGCCCCTCTTCCACTTCCACCCCGGTACGCTGTGCTTTTCCCTGGGCACGCTGGGCTGTAACTTCCACTGCAAGCACTGCCAGAACTGGGAAATCTCCACCGCCGACAGCCAGTCGCTGGTAGGCACCTGCCGCGAGCTTCTGCCCGCCGCGTCGGTCGACCTAGCCATCAAGAGCCGCTGCCAGGGCATCGCCTGGACCTATAACGAGCCGGCCATCTGGCTCGAGCACACTTTAGAGTCGGCTAAGCTCGCCAGAGAAAAAAACCTCTATACCGTCTACGTCACCAACGGCTACGCCACGCCGGAAGCGCTGGATACCATCGGCCCCTACCTCGACGCCTGGCGGGTCGATCTCAAGGGTTTCTCCGACGCTTTCTATAAAGAACTCACCGGCGTGCCGCACTGGCGGGAAATCCTCGAGGTGACCAGGCGGGCTAAAGAAAAGTGGGGCATGCACGTCGAGGTCGTCACCAACATCATCCCCTCCATGAACGACGACGATACTCAACTCGGGGGGATCGCCGCCTGGATAAAAGAGGCGCTGGGAGAGCTGACCCCCTGGCACGTGACCCGGTTTTTCCCCCACCATAAACTGATGCACCTTCCCCCCACGCCCATCGCCACGATAGAACGCGCCGTCGAAATCGGCAAGAAGGCCGGGCTAAAATTTATCTATGCCGGCAACGTCGCCGGGCACGATAGTGAGAACACGCGCTGTTACGCCTGCGGCAAGACCGTCGTCAGGAGGGTCGGCTACGACACCGAAAACGTCGGGCTTGAAGGCTCGCGGTGCCGGTTCTGCCGGGCGGAGCTTAATTTCCGGCCGCCGGCCCGCTCGTCTTGGTTCCACTGAGTCACCACGAAGTGAGCCTGTCGAAGGAAAGGGAGGGGTAAGATGATCAGGAACCCAACCGTGGCGGGGTACTTTTATCCCGCTTCAGCTTCAGAAATCAGGGCCATGATGGCCGGGTTCATCGATAAAAAAGCTCCGCAAGAGGATGTCGTGGGGCTGCTGGCGCCGCATGCCGGCTACCAGTATTCCGGTTTAGTTACCGGGGCGACCCTCTCCCGCGTCAAGTTCAAGGATACCTTTATCATCATGGGGCCGACCCATAGCGGGCTGGGCAAGCCGTTCAGCGTCTGGACGGAGGGCTCATGGCGGACGCCCCTGGGCGAGGTCAAGGTGGACAGGGAGCTGGCCGAGAAAATGGTGGAGATATCCCAATACCTGGAAAGCGATACCGCAGCACACCGCGAAGAACACGCGGTCGAAGTACAAATCCCCTTTTTACAATATATAAAACCGGACGTTAAGATAGTGCCGGTGATCCTCGCCGGCGATTCCCCGGATGTGTATAAAGAAATCGGGCACGACATCGCCCGGGCTATAAAAGAATTGGAGCGAGAAACGGTCATCATGGCCAGCGGCGACATGACCCACTACGAGCCGCACGAGGTCGCCAGACAAAAGGACATGAAGGCGGTGGAGGCCATGCTGGCCCTCGACGAGGACGAGCTGACCCGGCGATACCGGGGGCTCAACATTTCGATGTGCGCCTACGGACCGGTCGTCTGCCTGATCGCCGCCGCCAAAGAGCTGGGAGCGAAAAGCGCAGAACTGGTGAAATACCGTACCAGCGGCGATGCTACCGGCGACAAGAGCGCGGTGGTGGGCTACGCGGGCGTGATTTTCAAGAAGGGAGGCCTCTAAAACGAGAGGGATGTAAGATGATGGACCCGATCGCGGCGCTGGCTAAAGAAACCGTGGAGACCTATATCAGGACCGGGAAAAGACCTTCCCCGCCCGCCGAACTCACCCCGGAAATGAAAGAGAAGGCGGGCGTCTTTGTTTCCAT
>DAIQQC010000028.1:0-5231 GCA_036787005.1 Dehalococcoidales bacterium
AAGGAGATTCATGCCCACACCTGAAGAAGTAAAAACCACCCTGGATACCGTGCTGGTCCCAGGCATCCTACGAAGCCTGGTAAAGATGAACCTGGTCAGGGATGTCAGCGTGACCGACGGTAGAGTTGATATTACCCTAGCCACCGCTGCGCTGATGAAGGGCACGCAGGACTGGCTCAAGGACAAGGTAAAAGACACGGTGGCCAGCCTGGATGGAGTGAAAGAGGTAAATGTCAGCTATGTGGAGATTAAACCCAAGGACTTGAACAGCATAACTAAAGTCATCGCTATTATGAGCGGTAAGGGTGGAGTCGGCAAATCGCTGGTTGCCAGCCTCACCGCTATCGCGCTGCGCCGCCAGGGCTGCGAGGTCGGTATCCTGGACGCCGACATCACCGGCCCCAGTATCCCCAGGATGTTCGGCATCAGCGGCCCGCCCGCCATCGGCGAAAATGGCATCCTGCCGGTGCCCTCGCGGTCGGGTATCGAGGCTATGTCCATCAATCTCCTGCTGCCCACCGAGGACGACGCCGTTATCTGGCGCGGGCCACTCATCGGGCACGCCATCACCCAGTTCTGGGAGGAAACACTCTGGGGCAAGCTGGACTACCTGATAGTCGACCTACCGCCGGGCACGGCCGACGCTCCCCTTACGGTAATGCAGCAACTCCCGATTTCAGGGATAATCATTGTTTTCACGCCGCAGGAATTGACGGCCATGGTTGTACGTAAAGCCGTCAAAATGGCAAGACAGATGAACAAAGCCATTTTGGGCGTTGTCGAGAACATGAGTTATCTCTATATACCCGAAATAGATAAGAACATCGAGCTTTTCGGGAAAAGCCGCGGCGAAGAGATGGCGCAGGCCGCCGGAGCTCCCCTCCTGGGACAGCTGCCCATTGACCCGGCGCTGGCCAAGCTATGCGACGAAGGCAATATTGAACGTTATAACTCAGAAGCGTATAATACCTTCGCGCAAAAGTTGAACGATGTATTAGCCAAAAAGTAAATGTTTATCAATTAAAGAAAGGGAGGTAGTTATGGCCGAGCTAAAAGACAGTTGCGTTAAACCCGTCCGCGGGCCCATCGCGCCCGCAGCCTCTCCGCCTTCAGCCTCGACGACACCAGTACAGGAGGTACAAAAAGTGACCGCACGCGTGGGACAGGATGCTCCGGATTTTGAATTAAGCGCCTTCATTGCCAGTAAGGGATTTCAACCCGTCAAGCTTTCGGACTACAAGGGTAAATGGATCGTCCTCTGTTTCTATCCGGGCGATTTTACCTTTGTGTGACCGACGGAGCTGGCAGCGGTTGCTGCCCGGTATAACGATTATAAAGCTCTGGGAGTGGAAATCCTGTCAGTGAGTACGGACAGCCGCTTCGTGCACATGATGTGGCAGGAACAGGAACTATCCAAGATGGTAGACGGCGGGGTTCCTTTCCCGATGCTTTCGGACGCCGGGGGAAGGGTCGGCGCGGTCTACGGAATATATGACGAAGCCGCCGGCGTGAATATCCGCGGCCGCTTTATCATCGATCCTGATTTTAAGATCAAGGCGATGGAAGTCCTTACGGCGGATGTGGGTCGTAATCCCGACGAACTGATGCGCCAGATAAAGGCGTTCCAGCATGTGCGCGCCACCGGTGAAGTAACGCCCTCCGGCTGGCAGCCGGGGCAGCCCGCCTTGAAACCGGGACCATCGCTTGTCGGTAAAGTCTGGCAGGTTTGGAAGCCCTAAATAATAGAAGCGACGGGTCTTTATAAATGAACGAACATGATTGAAGTCACCAGCAAAGTCATCTCGCCCGAGAAAGTAATCGCGAAAACGCAAAGCGATGGCAGCGGTTGTGTGGTAACCTACGTCGGTCTTATTCGCGAGAGTTCTCATGGTAAACCGGTGCTCTCGGTAGAGTACCGGGACTTAAAAGGAAACGCGGCATCGTTACTGCAAAAAATCGCCGACGAAGCCAGACAAAAATGGCAGGTAGAAAACATAGCGATCGCGCACAGGGTAGGCAAACTGAAGGTCGGCGATATTAATCTTGTTGTTGGCGTGGCTTCAGCCCATCGCCGCGAGGGATTCGCCGCCTGCCGGTATATCATCGACCGGTTCAAACAGAGATTACCTACTAAGAAGACGGAGACATATAAGAACGGGTCATAAGTAACTAAACATTTCTATAAGGAGGCAAATTAAATGGCGAAACGTATCATTCTCTACAATCTGGCGGAACATGTGACCGATGAGCAGTTCAAGAAATACGTCACCGGTGAAAAGGGGCCGCTGATCAGCAGTCTGCCCTCCGTGAAAAAATACGAACTGGTTAAAATAACAGGGGCCGCAGGCGGGAAAAGCCCCTATAGTTACGCGGGTATTGTGCACATGACCAGCGTAGCGGAGTTCGACCAGAAAGCCGCTAAAACACAGGAATACCAGAACTTCTTAAAGAAATTCCTGCCGATGGTAAAAGACCTGCTGATACTCACCGGCGAAGAAATTTATTAGACTGAACTGGAGAGAATTAATGCCAACGATAAAAGAATACAATCAATACGGAGTAGAGCTGGAGAACGTTTTGGGACTACAGACATCCCCCATTGCGGTAAAAATGCTGGAGAAAGAAAGTGATATCCCGGAAGGAGCCATCCGGCCGAAGAAAGACCGCGGCTACCACCTCGCCCAATGCCAGGCTTTTGCCATGTCGCGGCGCGAGAGGACTGCCGTAGCCATGCTGAAAGAAGACAACTGGTGCCCGGGAGCCGTGCTGTCTTACGGCCTGGTGCCAAAGCCGGACGACCCTGCTGCCAGGGCTCAGAATAATGGCGAATATTTTGATTTTGGCAAGTATATCGGCATCCTTACCGCCCCGTTGAAGAAAGCAAATTATAAACCTGATGCCGTCATCATCTATTGCGATACCAACCAGCTCCGCATCATGCTTCTGTCATTGAAAAATGAAGACCGTGCGCTGGTAAAATCCAACTTCTTTCCGTTTTCCTGCTCCAATTCCGTGGTGCCGGTGATAAAACACGGCGAGTACTGGATTAACCTGCCCGACCCCGGCGAATACTCCCGGGCGCTGACTTCCGCGGGCGAGATGATGTTTTCCCTGCCCGCAGATAAACTGCCGGTATTTGTAGAAAATCTAAGGCAGTTTGACAGGAATGAGTCCGGATTTGCTCATGAAACAATGATGATGCGGCCTGATTTCCCGCAGCCGGACCTTTACAAGCGCGTCTTCGAAGCCTGGGGCATGGACCACGACTAGATACAGGTAATCATGGTTTACATCGATGTGAACCCGGTGGCTTTTTCCATCGGGAAAATGGCTGTTAGCTGGTACGGCATCATGGTGGCGCTGGCGGTGATAACGCTGGTCGCCTGGGCGCTCCTTGCAGTAAAAAAAGACCCCCGTCTTTCCTATAATTTGGTTCTCAATGGTGCCCTGGTCGGCATCCCCTCCGGTGTTATTTTTTCGCGGGTGCTCCACGTCGTCGATCTGTGGGATTACTACTCTAAGAACCCCGGGCAAATAATCGGCGGCGAGGGGCTATCTATCTGGGGGGCGGTACTGGGTGCGGCTTTAGGCGTCTGGATATTCAGCCGGTTCAGTAAAATATCCTTCGGGCACGTGGCGGACGCCATAACGCCGGGCATTATCCTGGCCCAAGCCATCGGCCGGGTGGGTTGCACCTTGAACGGTTGCTGCTACGGAAAGACGACTGATTTACCCTGGGCTGTCGTCTATACCAACCCGAACACTCATGGGCCCATCGGTATCCCCGTTCATCCAACCCAAATGTATGAGATTATCTTTAGTCTTATCCTTTTCGGTATCCTGTTCAAGCTAAAGGGGCGTTTTAAGGCCGACGGCTCGCTCTTTCTTGTCTATTTGTCCCTGTATTCGGTGTGGCGATTGGGTATCGACTTTATCCGGGACGGCACGCCATTCCTCCTTGGCCTGCACCAGGCGCAGGTTATATCTATCGTCGTGCTGGCCATCACCGTGCCCTTGCTGGCTATCAGAATAATGCAGGTAAAGAAAGAAGCAGCCGGTTAAGAAACGGGCGCCTCCAGCGACTTGAAGAAGATATAAAATAGATCGACTGCCATTTTTTTACTTGAAATGTGCCAGGAAATGCCATAGAATAGGGACACTCTTTTATTGGAAGGGGGCAAAAATATGAAGTTAATGGTCATTGGCCTGGGGGGATGTGGTAATCGCATTGCTGATGAATTTGCCAGACTTGGCGAAAGAGCGCAACATGAACGCGGCGCTAAAGTAATCATCGATGCCTTTGCCGTAGACACCGATGCCGCCGCCATGGGTGGGCTGCAATACATTAGGTCTCATAAAGACCAGCGCGTTATCATCGGAGAAGCCAGGACCAGGAGTCATGGCACCGGAGGGCTTGCTGAGCTTGGTGCTCAGGTGTTCAAAGACGATGGTTATAAGATCGTCGATTCTCTAAGAAAGGCAAAACGGTTTCCGGAAACCGATGCATTCCTGCTTATCGCCGGCGCCGCCGGTGGTACCGGGTCGGGTGGCATTCCCGTGCTGGCCAAGATAATGAAGGAACGTTTTACGGACAAGCCCGTGTACTCTGTGATTGTTTTGCCGTTCGAACATGAAGAGGCTATTGACGAAAGGGTTGTCCTGAAC
This sequence comes from Dehalococcoidales bacterium, assembly GCA_036787005.1. Lineage (GTDB taxonomy): Bacteria > Chloroflexota > Dehalococcoidia > Dehalococcoidales > RBG-16-60-22 > JBFYTX01. The sequence goes on from DAIQQC010000028.1 coordinate 4,666, forward strand.
ACGGCGGTATGCCTGAAATCCGTTCACGCTGCTTCTGACGCGGTATTTTTAGTCGATAATCAGAGATACGCCGCGAAAGGTTACTCTCTGGCCAGCAATATAGAAAAAACCAACCGGTTGATCGCCGACCCGTTTTTTAGCCTCTTATGCGCTGGTGAAGAAACCAAGAGGAAACGCATCGGTGTTCACGTTCTTGATGCCGGCGGCATATTACAGAGTCTAACCGGATGGACCGTTGTTGGTTATGGCAGGGTAGAGCTACGCATGATTACACTTCCGTGGGACGAAATTGAAAATAAAGGCAATCAGGTAATGGAAATAGCTCTTAGCGAACTTTCGTTAAGCTGTGATACAAAATCTGCCACAAAAGCTCTGTACATGGTTTCGGCTCCAGCCGAAGAAATGAACCTGGACTTAATAAAGTTTCTGGGCGAACGGCTTCGGAATCTATCTCCCGGGGCAACCATCAGGTATGGAGATTACCCTTTCAACAAAGGCTATATCGATGTTACGCTGATATTCTCCGGTCTTAAGGATGTAGAGAAAGTAACGAACTTTTACACCAA
>DAIQQC010000028.1:5331-16117 GCA_036787005.1 Dehalococcoidales bacterium
ACGGTGCCGGCATTTAGCCTGTGGTATAATCAAGTCAGTAAGGGCGGAAAGTGTCAAGATGGGGAAGAAAGCAGGCTTCTGGTACAGGGTCAGGCTCCTGGCAAACCTGAGCAAACTTATTTTAATCAGCCTTGTACACTCTATCGGGAGAGGTGCGCAGAACCTGGCGCTTAACCTCGTCGGACGTTTACAACCCAGCTACAGAGAGACAAGCCTGCTCATTAGCACTTACGAACTGATGCGTGAACGGCTGCGGGACTCGCTCAAAGAGATGGAAGAGAAAACGCGCCAGCTCGAAGTAACCGGCGAACAGCTGCGCCATTCCCGGGATTTCCTGCAATCGATTATCGACAGTCTTGACGAAGAGTTGATGGTCCTTGATAGTGAGCTACGCATCACTGATGTCAACCGTAACTTCCAGCTAAAGTATAAAGACCAGGAGACCATCGGGCGGTACTGCTACGAAGTAATGTACGGGCTCGATACCCCCTGCCGCCCGCCCATGCGCGCTTGTCCTGCCAGCCATGTCTGGCAGACAGGCACGCCGCTCCGGTTTCTTCAGCTGCAGAACGGTAACGGAGGAAGTAACGGCAAAGGGAAATACTTCGAAAAGACGCTGACCCCCCTGCATGACAGGAGAGGTAATATTATACGCGTTGTAGAGCTGAGCCGGGACGTCACCGAAAGCAAAGAACTGGAAAGGAAAATCCTCGAAGCTAACCGCCATCTCCTGGCGATGAATGCCATCGCAACCACCGCCAGCCAGTCGTTGAGCCTGGACGTAATCCTCAACGGGGTGCTGGATAAAGTCCTGGAATTGATGGATACGGAAGTGGGAGATATCCTCATCATGGATGATAAATCTGCCGCGACTTCTTACCGGACTTTTCGCGGTTTATCCGAAGATTCCCCACCGGGAATAGCCAGTCTCGAACTGGCGAGGAGAGTTGCCGCGCAAGGGAAAGCCCTGGTCGATAACAACGCCCGTAACGAACCCTGGGACAGCTTAATAGCGTTCATCAGCGTTCCCCTGAAGTCCAAAGAGAAAGTTGTCGGGGTGGTGAATATAGGCAGCCGGACGCCGCGGGTCTTTTCCGAGCAGGAGGTTCAGCTTCTGACTTCTCTCGGGCATCAGCTCGGCATCGCCGTGGAAAACGCCCAGCTCTACCAGGAACTCCAGAGCAAAGAGCAGATGAGAGAACAGCTCCTGCGGCGCATTATCTCCGCCCAGGAAGACGAGCGCCAGCGCGTCGCCCGCGAACTCCATGATGTGACCAGCCAGGCGCTGGCGACGCTGGGGGTCGGCCTGGAAGTCATCGCCACGCCGCAATCGGATGTCAGCGAGCGTGAAGCTCAAATGGATGGCATCAAGTCTCTTCTGTCGGCCACGTCTAGAGATGTGCATCGGCTTATTTACGATCTCCGGCCCAGTCTGCTCGACGACCTCGGGTTATCGGCGGCCATCCGCTCGTACGCTCACAATTCCCTGGACGCCGCCGGGGTTGAGGTACACGTCGAAGTAGCCGGGCAGGAAAAGAGGCTGCCGCCTGAGGTTGAGATAGCATTGTTCCGCATCTTCCAGGAAGCTATTGCCAATATCGCCCGCCATGCCCATGCCGAGAGCGCCTATATCAGCCTGGAGTTTAAGGAGAAAAGCGTCGCGGTGGAAATCGAAGACGACGGGACCGGCTTCGACCACTCCCATGATTTTACCGCCGGCGCCGGCGGCAAAGGAGTAGGTCTGCTGGGGATGCGGGAGCGCGCCGAACTCCTGGACGGGACAATAGTAATCGATACCAGGCCGGGCGGCGGCACCAGGGTCTCCGTGGAAATCCCGGTGAAATTCGAGGCCGTTGATGAGTGAGATAAAAGTATTGATCGTGGACGACCATGCCCTGTTCCGCGAAGGCATCCGCTCCCTGCTTAAAAGCTATGATGACATTAACATCATCGGGGAGGCCACCCAGGGCCTGGAAGCCATCGAAAAAGCCCACCAGATGTCACCTAATGTAGTCCTCATGGATGTCGCCATGCCGGTTATGGGCGGACTGGAAGCGACGCGGCGTATTCAAAAAGAGACTCCCCTGGTCAAGGTCCTGGTGCTGACCCAGTACCAGGACAGCGAGTATGTTCTCTCTCTCATCAAAGCCGGCGCCAGGGGGTACATCTCCAAGACGGCAACGGCTGCGGAGCTAATCTCCGCCATCAGGGCGGTTTATAAAGGTGAGTCCTATTTATATCCCAACGCGGCCACGACCCTCATTGAAGAATATCTCGCTCAAGCCGGCGAGGACAAAAGCGAATATGAGCGGCTTTCCGACCGCGAAAGGGAGATACTCCAGCTCGTAGCGGAAGGGCACACGAACCGGGAAATCGCTGACAAGCTCTTCATCAGCGTAAAAACGGTCCTCCGGCACCGCACCAGCGTGATGGAAAAGCTGGGGTTCCGTAATCGCACCGAGCTGATAAAATACGCCATCAGCAAAGGCCTGATAGAAGTCCCCCGGAAGCTGGAATAGGTAAAAATACCTAACGGCTGTCCCGAATATTCCCCCTTTTTCCCTTTAATTGGTGTCTTTTTCTCCCATAATTGGACTGTTATTCCCTGTTATCGTGCGTTGACATGGTCTTAGATAGTAGTAGAATGGACGTTTTACGATAATCCGGGGGGGGATTCCCCGGGGAACGGAGGTTCCGGGATGGCGCCAAAGGTGGAAAAGGTATTTAACCTGACGCGGGAAATGCTCGACCCTTCCTTTGCGGACCTGGTCGCACCCGACCGCGAAAAATTGCTTACCTGCATCCAGTGCGGCACCTGCACCGCGTCCTGCCAGACGGCCTACGCGATGGACTACACACCCCGCCAGCTATGGCGCTTGATCCAGCTCGGGCTCAAGGACGAGGTGCTTTCCAGCAACAGCTACTGGCTCTGCACCGCCTGCTATGCCTGCACTTTACGCTGCCTGCGGGGCATCGCCTGTACCGAGACGATGTCAACGCTCAAGCGGATGTCGGTAGCGGCCGGCATGGAGAAACTCAACTCCAGCGCCCGCTTCTACGAGGCTTTCAAAGAGTCGGTATACCGTCACGGCCGCATGCATGAAGTCGAGCTGATGACCATATTTTTCGGCAAGACCAGGCGTATCAAGGTCATGGATTTCAGCCGGCTGGGCTTCACCCTGTGGCGTAAAGGCAAGGTTTCGCTGGACGCCTCTCGGGTGGACATCAAGGGGCTGGACCAGATCAAGGCTATCTACCAAAAGGTCGCAGAGTTGGAGGCGCAGGCATGAATTACTCATATATGCCGGGGTGCTCGCTGCTTTCTACGGCCAAAGGTTACGATTCATCGGCGCGGGCTGTCGTTAAAGCGCTGGGGTCGGAACTGGTGGAACTGGAGGACTGGAGCTGCTGCGGCGCCAACGCCATCGAATCCGTCAGCTATCTGCTGTCCGTATCGCTGCCGGCCCGCAACCTTGCCCTGGCCGAGGCAACCGGTTCAGATCTGGTAACCAGTTGTAGTTCCTGTTTCCTGAATTTGTTTAAAGTAAATCATCGTCTCAAGAGGGAGCCCGGACTAAAAACCAAACTGGATGAAATACTGGGGGCGGCGGGGCTGCATTATTCTGGAAATATCAGAGTACGTCACCTGCTGGATGTCATCGCCAACGATATCGGGATTGAAGCCGTCGCCGGAAGGGTGGAGAAAAAGCTGACCGGTCTGAAGGTCGTGCCTTATTACGGGTGCCAGACGGTGCGGCCCTACGGCGAATATGACGGGCCCTATCTGCCCACATCGATGGACCGGTTGATCGAGGCCGTCGGCGCGGATGTTTTCCCTTATCTCTGGAAGACGCGATGTTGCGGGGGCGTCCTGATGACCACCGAGACGGAGATAGGCGTTAAGCTGGTATCCGAGCTCCTCGCTGCGGCTCAAGGCGCCGACTGCATTGTTACTGTTTGCCCGATGTGCCAGATGAACCTGGATGCCTACCAGGGGAAAATATCCGCCAAGCTGGGCATGAAAATGAACATGCCGGTGCTTTTCCTGACCCAGCTGTTGGGACTTGCCTTCGGGCTTCCTTCTGAAGTCCTGTTACTGGACCAGAATGTAGTCCCGATGAATCCGCAGCTGCGCCAGCTCCAGAATGCTTAGGTGAAGGTGGCCATAATGAGCGAATCAACAACAAAAGTCGGTGTTTATATCTGCCAATGCGGTATCAATATCGGCGCTGTCGTTGATTGCGAAGCGGTAAAAAATCACGCCGCTACCTTGCCAAACGTAGCTGTGGCCAGGCAATATCAGTTCATGTGCTCCGAGCCCGGACAGGAGATGATCAAAAAAGACATCCGGGAATTTGGACTCAACCGGGTGGTGGTCGCTTCCTGCTCGCCGCGCATGCACGAGCCGACTTTTCAGGCGGTCCTTAAGGATGCCGGTATTAACCCCTATTTTTTCGAGATGGCCAATATCCGCGAGCACTGCTCCTGGGTCACGCGTGACCATGTTGAGGCAACGGAAAAGGCGAAACGATTGGTACAGGGAGCGGTCGCCCGCGTCTTCTGGCAGGAGCCTCTGGAATCCCGCGAAGTGCCGGTAACGCCCAGTGCCCTGGTAGTGGGGGGAGGCATTGCCGGCATTCAGGCAGCTCTCAATATCGCCGACGCCGGCTATCACGTCTACCTCGTTGAAAGCGACGCATCCATCGGGGGGAGAATGGCGCAGCTGGATAAAACGTTCCCCACCCTGGACTGCTCCGCCTGTATTTTAACGCCCAAAATGGTGCTGGTGGGGCGCCACCCTAATATCACCCTTCTCAGCTACAGCGAGGTGATCGGCGTCTCGGGATACGTCGGCAACTTTAAAGTGAAAGTCAAAAAGAAACCGAGATACGTCGAGCTGGGCAAATGTACCGGCTGCGACGAATGCACCAAGGTCTGTCCGGTGGAAGTACCCAGCGAATTCGATATGGGACTCAAAAACAGGAAGGCCATCTACCGGCCTTTCGCCCAGGCGATACCGAGCGCTTTCGTTATCGATAAAAAGAAATCCCCGTGTAAAATTACCTGCCCCGCCCATATACACGTCCAGGGCTATATCGCCCTTATCGCCCAGGGGAAAATCAACGAGGCGCTAGACCTCATTCGAGAGCAGATTCCCCTCGCCTCCGTTTGCGGCCGGGTGTGCACGCATCCCTGCGAGGACGAGTGTAAGCGGCGGGAGGTTGACGAGCCGATTGCCATCGCGGCCTTAAAGCGGTTCGCCGCCGATAACGCCGACCCGGACAGGCCGATTAAGATGGGGGCTTTAACGAAGAAGCAGAAAGTGGCTGTGGTAGGATCAGGTCCGGCCGGGTTATCCTGCGCTTACGACCTGTTCCGAAACGGCTACAGGGTTACCGTTTTTGAAGCAATGCCCATGGCCGGCGGCATGCTGGCGGTAGGCATACCCGAGTACCGGTTGCCCAAGGGCATCCTTAATAGAGAAATCGACGCTGTAAAAAAGCTCGGCGTGGAAATAAGGCTGAATACAAAGATAGAAGACGCCGGGGCGCTGCTAAAAGAAGGATACCGGGCGGTCTTTATGGCCGTCGGCGCTCACAAGGGCAACGGCATGGAGATTCCCGGGAAAGACCTGAAGGGCGCCTACGACGCCATCGACTTCCTTAGAGAGACCAACCTGGGAAGGCGGGTGGCTATCGGTAAGAAGGTGGCCGTCATCGGCGGCGGCAACTCGGCTATCGATGCGGCCAGGGTAGCGGTGCGTGAAGGGGCGGAATCGGTCCAGGTATTCTACCGGCGCCAGAGGCAGGATATGACCGCCATGACCGCCGAAATAGAAGCTGCCGAAGCCGAGGGAGTCAAGCTAAACTTCCTGACGACTCCCGCGAGGTTGTTGGAAAAGAACGGCAAAGTCGGCGGCATGGAATGCGCGCGCATGGAACTAAAAGAACTAGATGCCAGTGGCAGGGGCACACCTTACCCGGTCAAAGACTCGGAATACATAACTGAGATCGATACGGTCATTTTTGCCATCGGCCAAACGCCCGATCTCAGCCTGATCACTAATGTCAAAGGCATTACCACGACCCGGCAGGGAATAGTGGTGGTGGACCCGGCAACTCTGGAAACGGGGATAGCCGGTATCTTCGCCGGGGGTGATATGTCCTGGGGCGGCGGGACCGTCATCGAGGCTATTGCAGCCGGCAAGCGGGCTGCCATCTCTATCGACCGGTTTTTACAGGGTATTGACCTTAAAGAAGGTCGCGAAGAGGACCCGCTCAGAGCCAGGGATATCCAGGTGACGATACCGGCCGGGACAAAAGAAGCGCCGCGCCCGCCGATGCCTGAGCTAAAGGTGGCAGACAGGTGCAGTAATTACCGGGAGATCAGGCTGGGATTCACCAGAGAAATGGCAATTGCGGAAGCGGAACGCTGCCTTAGCTGCGCCGTCTGCTCGGAATGCCGCCAGTGCGAGGTCGCCTGCCAGCCCAAATGCATTAACCACGATATGAAAGAAGAAATACTGGAGCTGGACATCGGCTCAATTCTGCTCGCCACGGGACACGACTTCTTCCACGCGCCGTCGCTACCTCAATACAATTACGGGCGTTTCCCCAACATCATCGAAAGCATGGAGTTCGAGCGGCTCTGCTCCGGCAGCGGGCCCACCGGCGGTAAGGTTACCCTGGCAAACGGTAAAACACCGGAATCGGTCGCCATCATCCACTGCGTGGGAAGCCGGGATTCCCATTCTAACAGCTACTGCTCGCGGCTATGCTGTATGCACGCCATGAAACAGGCCCATCTGGTTAAAGAAAGGACCGGCGCCCAGGTCTACGAGCTCTACATCGATATCCGGGCATCCGGAAAAGGTTATGAGGAGTTCTACGAAAAAGTCCAGCGCGAAGGAGTGCTATTCATACGCGGGCGCGGTGCCGAGGTCGTTGGGCAGGGTGGCCAGCTGGTGGTCAAAGCCGAGGAGACCGGACTGGGACGGCCGATCACTTTACCCGTCGACATGGTAATATTAAGCACGGGCATGATAGCCAGGAAGAACAGCGCCGGAGTAGCCAGCATTTTTCATATCACCCGCGACCAGCATGGATTTTTCATGGAAGCTCATCCTAAGCTAAAGCCCTTCCATACCAACACCGACGGCATTTTCCTGGCGGGTACCTGCCAGGCGCCGCGTGATATTCCCGATACCGTAGCCCACGCTTCCGCCGCCGCTGCGGAGGTGCTTTCGCTGCTGGCGCGGGGTAAAGTAGCTATCGAGCCGCTGACAGCGCAGGTTAATCCGGAGCGGTGTTCCGGGTGCCGTGTCTGCATCGCCCTTTGCCCCTACCAGGCAATCAGCCTCGGCGGTACGGAAAACCAAAAAACGGTGGAGGTCAACGAGGTGCTGTGCAAGGGCTGCGGCGTCTGCGTGGCGGCCTGCCCGGCCGGCGCTATCACCACCAGGCATTTCACGGACCGGCAGATCCTTGCCCAGATTGAGGGAGTGCTAGCCAGATAGGCCAGGAGGTACAAGGTATGCCCAAACAATTCGAGCCGAGGATTGTGGGCTTCCTTTGTAACTGGTGCTCTTACAGCGGGGCTGACCAGGCCGGAACCTCGCGCCTGAAATACCCGCCAAATATTGATATAATACGGGTGATGTGCAGCGGGCGGGTCGACCCCCAGTTCGTCCTCAAGGCTTTCCAGCAGGGCGCCGACGGCGTGCTCATCTGCGGATGCCATCCCGGCGAATGCCATTACGCCGAAGGCAACTATAAAGCAGCCCGGCGTGTGCCGCTACTAAAGAAAATGCTCTCCCAGATAGGCATCGAAGAAGGGCGCCTGCAACTGGAATGGGTATCGGCCTCGGAGGGGGAGCGCTTCGCGACCATCGTCAATGAGATGACCGAGCGAATAAGAAAGCTGGGACCCTTTAACAGCAACGGAGGAGGCAATAATGGCTAAAGCAAAACTGGCGTTGTACTGGGCGGCCAGTTGCGGTGGCTGCGATGTCGCCGTGCTGGACACGAACGAAAAAATACTCGATATTGCCGCCCTGGCGGACATTGTTCTCTGGCCGGTGGCGGTGGACTTCAAGTACCATCACATCGAAGCCATGCAGGACGGCGAGATAGACCTGTGCCTCTTCAACGGCGCGATAAGGAACTCGGAGCAGGAGAAGATAGCCAGGCTGCTCCGCCGCAAGTCCAGGGTGGTGATAGCCTTCGGGTCCTGTGCCTGCTTCGGCGGGATACCGGGGCTGGCGAACCTCACCAACCGCGCCGAGATATTCGAGCGTGCTTATATCGAAGTCCCTTCCATGGAAAAAGGCAGCAGTGTCCTGCCGCAGACCGTGACCAAGGCTAAGGAAGGTGAGCTCGAACTGCCCGAGTTTTACGATACCGTATCCACTCTCGCCCAGGTAATCAAAGTGGAGTATTTTATGCCCGGCTGCCCGCCGCCCGTCGACTTAATTCTTAAAGCCGTCAATGCCTTCGCTACCAACACCTTGCCGCCGGTCGGGGCGGTTATCGCCGCCGATAAGACCCTCTGTGACGAGTGCAAGCGGGTAAAGGAAAACAAGAAGATAAATAAAATTATCCGGCCCCACCAGATTATCCCTGACCCGGTAAAATGCCTCATGGAGCAGGGGATTTTGTGCTGCGGTCCGGCCACCCGGGGGGGATGCGGACAGAGATGCATCGAGGCTAATATGCCCTGCCGCGGATGCTTCGGGCCACCGCCCGGGGTTATCGACCAGGGGGCGAAAATGTTAAGCGCCGTGGCTTCTATCTACCAGGGCGACGATGAAGCAAGCGTCACCCGCCTGATCGACGAGGTACTCGACCCGGTCGGCATTTTTTATCGATTCGGGCTGGCGGACTCCATGCTGAAACATAAGCGCATGACGCCGGCGCCACAGGAGGCCAAAAAGTGAAAAGGATTACTATCGACCCGATAACCAGGCTGGAAGGCCACGGTAAGATCGAAATTTTCCTTAACGACGAAGGCAACGTCGATAATGCTTACCTGCAGATTCCCGAGCTGAGAGGTTTTGAGAAATTCTGCGAGGGGCGGCTGGCGGAAGAAATGCCGCGGATAACGCCGCGCATCTGCGGGGTCTGCCCCGGCGCCCATCACATGGCAGCGACCAAGGCACTGGACGCGGTCTACCACGTCGACCCGCCGCCGGCCGCCAAAAAACTCCGCGAGCTTTTCTACTGCGCCCACATGATACATTCCCACATCGCCCACTTCTACGCACTGGCCGCGCCGGACTTCGTACTCGGCCCCACCAGCGATCCGGCGGAGCGCAACATCCTCGGTGTGATAGCCAGGGTGGGATTGGAAGTCGGCGGTGAGGTGATAAAACACCGCGCCTATGCGCAAAGCATCCAGGCGGCTATCGGCGGCAAAGCCACCCATCCCGTTTGCGGCCTGCCCGGAGGGATGAGCAAGGCAATTACCGGGGAAGAGCGCAAGGACTTTGAAGAAAAAGCCAGGTCCTGCGTCGAATTTTCGAAATTCAGCCTCAAACTGTTTAACGATGTCGTCCTGGCGAACAAGGCTTACCTTGGACTCATCACCGGCAATATCTTTGAAATGAAAAGCTATTACATGGGCATGGTCGATGCTAATAACCGGGTCAACTTTTATGACGGCGACATCAGAGTGGTCGACCCTGACGGCAAAGAGTTCGCTAAATTCAAACCGGCTGACTACACCGATCACATCGCCGAGCACACGGAGTCGTGGTCTTACTTAAAGTTCCCCTACCTGAAAAAAGTTGGCTGGAAAGGGTTTGTGGAGGGCAAAGACAGCGGTATCTACCGTGTCGCGCCGCTGGCGCGGCTTAACGTCGCCGACGGCATGGCAACGCCCTTAGCGCAGGCGGAATACGAGAAAATGTTCTCGACACTGGGCGGTAAGCCGGTCCACGCCACGCTGGCATTCCACTGGGCGAGGCTGGTCGAGCTGATGTACGCGTCGGAGAGACTCCTCGAGCTCTGCCGGGATACAGAAATTACGAGTCCTGACGTACGCACTATTCCTACCGCCACCCCCGATGAAGGGGTCGGCGTGGTAGAAGCGCCGCGGGGCACCCTCATCCACCACTACCAGACCGATTCCAAAGGCGTTATCCAGAAGGTGAACCTGATCGTGGCCACCGGGCACAACTACCCGGCCATGAACATCTCCGTCACTAAAGCGGCGCGGGGATTCGTTCATAACGGCAAGGTAGTCTCCGAGGGGCTGTTGAACATGGTGGAGATGGCATTCCGCTGCTACGATCCGTGCATGGGCTGCGCCACCCATACCCTCCCCGGGCAAATGCCGCTGGAGGTAACTATCTATAATCACCGGGGGGACGTAATGGATGCGGTCAGGAGATAACCCCGGGTTGGGTCGGGGGTTGGGAAAAAGTAGGGACGCCAGCTAAAACGGCAGGTATTCCGCGTTATTTTCGTTCCTGCCTCCTCATAAATGACATGATTTTGCCACATTTCCCCGGTTGGTTTTATAACTCTTTGACGTTTTTCTTTTTAAGATAAATACAGGCCGGCTATATTGTGACTGGAAGCAGCCCGGAAACTTACGTCCTGCGAGGTCGCTGAACAATGAATAACAGGTTCAAGAACATCGATGAATACATAAAAAACTCTCCGGAAGAAGTCCGCCCTATCCTGGAAAAAATAAGGCGGACGATTCGTAAAACCGTCCCTGGCGCGGCGGAAGCCATCAGCTATCAGATGCCCACCTTCAAACTCAACGGCAGGAACCTGGTGCA
>DAIQQC010000028.1:16217-18958 GCA_036787005.1 Dehalococcoidales bacterium
CAGCAATTTGTCGCGTTTAACGGGAGACCGTTATTCAAGTTCAACCCCTCGATATCGTTTCTCATCGCCTGCCAGACTAAAACGGAAGTGGACGCCCTGTGGAAGCAGCTCTCGGAAGGCGGTTCGGCCCTGATGGAGATCGGCGCCTATCCCCACAGCGAAAGGTACGGCTGGACTCAGGACCGGTACGGTCTCTCCTGGCAGGTGATGTTCAAAGATGGCCGCATAATAAAGCAAAAAATAATCCCGACGCTGATGTATGTGGGCAAGCAAAGCGGTAAAGCCGAAGAAGCTGTGAACTTTTATGCATCGGTGTTCCGTGATGCTAAAGTCGGCGCTATTGACCGCTATGTTAAAGGCGAAGAGCCTGATAGAGAGGGGACGGTCAAACACGCCGCCTTCACCCTGGAAGGTCAGGAGTTCGCCGCCATGGATAGCGCCCTCGATCATAAATTTACCTTCAACGAGGCGGTTTCACTTATGGTTTATTGTGAAAACCAGCCGGAAATCGACTACTATTGGGAGAAGCTACTCGCGGGCGGCGGCCAGGAAAGCGTCTGCGGCTGGCTCAAGGATAAATTCGGCGTTTCCTGGCAGGTCACGCCGGTTGTTCTCTCGCGGATGCTCCATGACCCGGACAAAGCTAAGGTGGAGCGCGTCACCAACGCCTTCCTGCGGATGAAGAAGTTCAACATTGCGGAGCTTGAGAAGGCTTTTAAAGGGTAGAAGCTATTTTCTTTTAGCGTCCCGCCCCCTCATCCTCATCCCCTCGCGGCACTCCGTCCGTTCCGGCCCCGGCTGCCACGCCGTGCAGCAGGCGGGTTTTACGTCATGGATGGCGCAGGCGGCCAGACCTTGTTCGAATCTGAGGAAAGCGCAGCCCCCGCCTTCATGCCTTATCAGGCGCCATTCGGAATACCGCCAGCGCGTGTCGTCGTAAAGCCTGTCCCAGTCGTCGCGCGTTATCCCCAGGTAAGCGGTGATCCTCTCGATGTCCGCCGTCGTCACGAACGCCTGGTGGCTGGTGCAGCAGACGCCGCAGCGCCGGCAGGCCATGACCTCTGTCTTGGCTTTAGCCGACCCCTTTTTAGCCATGCTAAAATAACTTCCTCAGCCCCTCGGCGGCCGTTTCCGGCGGCAGGATGCAGATGTTCTCGTCCTGCAACACCTGGTAGTAAAACTGGTCGCTGGTCTCGATGGGCGAATAGAGCAAGAGCCCGCGCGGCGTGATGCGGGCGTGTGCCCAGGCTCTTTCATTTTCTAATCCTGAGTACGTGCTCAGGTTAAAGCTGATGAGGTTGAGCCCGTCGATATACCTGAATACCTTAAGCAGCCCGGCGGTGAAGTCGCGCAGGTCATCGCCGGTCAGTTCGGTAATCGACGCTTTGCCCGGGAACACGGCGATGATGTCCGAGAGCCTTCCCCGCGGCACGAAGCCGGTCAACCAGGCCACGCCTCCCGTTTGCCCCACCCACCTTTCTCCCGTGCTCTTTTCCTGCCTGACGAGGTCGCTCCAGTAGTTCGTCCCCTTTTCCCGGTAGTACCGCTCGGAAGCCTCGAGTATTTCCCTCTGGAAGTTCGTGGGGTGATAGCCGGCGTTGCACTGGAGGTGCGGGTGGACCAGGCTGCCCCCGGCGGGAGGCATGTAGTTCCAGGCGATGAAGCTGTGCCTGGCATTAACATCGATGTTTTGGACGGTCTTGAGATAGGTGTGCGCCGCCGTCAGGGCGTCCAGCACGGTCGCCGCGTCGAACCTGTCCAGGGCGATGTAGTGCTCGCCGGAAACGACCACGACCACGCCGTAGACGTCATAAGGGTCGAGGTTGGGGAAAGCTACGGCTTTGCCCTGCAGAATTACGCCTCCGGGGACAAGGTCGGGGGGAAAGCGAGGCGTGCTGCGCTCGACGAGCGGCGGGCAGAACGGGCAGGTAAGTTCTTTCGACCTTTTTACCAGGGCATCGAGGTCCGGCCGGATGATGCGCCCGGTGTTATACGGAACGAGGCGGCACGTCTGGCCCGTCAGCGGGTCGAAGCGTATCTCTACAGGCGCTTCGGCCTCAACCAGCTCGCCCGATTTATCGCGCCGGAGCATCCGCGACAGCCTGATCTCCCGCCGGAACTCGATGGGACTGATTTTAGTTGATTTCATATTCACTGACACTCTGTCATTGCGAGGGCGAAGCCCGTGGCAATCTCTATCCCGCCTATTTCACTATATTGCTTATCGCCTTGAACTTGTCGCCTTTAGCCACTTTTAAAAGCTCGAATAACGCCATCTCCATGGTAGTCGGCCTTATCCCCGCCGCCCCCATCTTGGAAAACGCTACCGATTTGTTCTCCGGGTCCCGCGAGGCAACGCAGTCTTCCACCACCTGCACTTCGTATCCCGCCCGCGCCAGCCCCATGGCGGTCTGGTAGACGCAGATATGCGCTTCTATGCCGGCTATGAGCACCTGCTTTCGTTTTAGTGCCTCCAGCGCTTGACAGAACACCGTTTCGTCGCAGCAGTTGAAGCTGACCTTCTCGATGGCTTTGAAGTCCGGCATCAATTCCTTTATCTCCGGTAGCGTCGGCCCCAGGCCTTTCGGGTACTGCTCGGTAAATAATACCGCCACTTCCAGTGCTTTCGCCCCTTTGATGAGTTTGATGACGCTGCGCAGGAGCTTTTCTTTTTCGTGCATCACGGGGAATAGCCGTTCCTGTATATCGATGATGAGCAACGCGGTGGTGTCTATTTCCAG
>DAIQQC010000028.1:19058-20208 GCA_036787005.1 Dehalococcoidales bacterium
TTCCCCTTCCCTCTTTCCTCTCTGCGGATATATAATTATCATGTACTTGTCTAACTCGAACCTTAACAACCGCATAAGGCAGGCTACTTGCCATAATGTTGGAAACGAATATCCGGACTTCGTAGCTGATTAAACATAATGTCAGAAACGAATAACAGCTTTGTATTATGTCTGGTTAGCTACAAACCGCAAAATAAAAAAACGAAAAACGAATACCCCCGGCAACCGCTAATAGCTAACCGCTGTTCGCCCCCGTATGCTATACTTTAAATGTCTTTTTTAGCTATGGAATACGAAACGGTCATCGGCCTTGAGGTCCACGCCCAGCTCCTGACGAAGAGCAAGATGTACTGCGGCTGCGGCGCCGATTACGCCAGCGCGCCGCCCAATACCCGCGTCTGCCCCGTCTGCCTCGGCCTCCCCGGTGTCCTCCCGGTCATTAATAAGCAGGCCATCGAGTTCACCATGATGACCGCCCTTGCTCTGAACTGCCCGGTCGCGGAGTTTACCCAGTTCGTCCGCAAGAACTATCCCTATCCCGACCTCATGAAAGGCTACCAGATCTCCCAGAGCGGCGCCCCTATCGGTAAGGCCGGCCGTATCACGATTGAGGTCGACGGCGCGACCCGGTCGATCGGCATCAACCACATCCACCTGGAGGAAGATGTCGCCAAGCTCCAGCATCGCTCATCTCCCGACGGAGACGACTTCTCCCTCGTCGATGTCAACCGCTCCGGCGTCCCCCTGATGGAGATCGTCAGCGAGCCCGACCTGCGTTCGCCGGAGGAGGCCCGCCAGTACCTCGTCAAGCTGCGCAGCATTCTGCAGTACCTGGGCGTCTCTACCGGCAACATGGAGGAAGGCAGCTTCCGCTGCGACGCCAACATCAGCCTGTTGCCGGAAGGAAGCACGCAGTTCACGCCCAAGGTCGAGGTCAAGAACATGAACTCCTTCCGGGCGGTCTACCTGGCCATGGAATACGAAGCGAAACGGCAGAGGCAATACGCCTCCGAGGGGAAAAGGCTTTTTCAGGAGACGCGGGGCTGGCTGGACGACAAGGGGAAGACCGTCTCCCAACGCAGTAAGGAATTCGCCCACGACTATCGCTACTTCCCCGAACCTGACCTGCCTCCGCTCGTTATCAGCCGGG
>DAIQQC010000091.1:0-1936 GCA_036787005.1 Dehalococcoidales bacterium
CGCGTCTGCCATTCCGCCACTTCGGCACGGCTAACTTATTCTAAGTGAAAATAGCCTGTTTCGCAAGGGACGGCATTATTGGCTCTACGCCGTTTGCTTAATGTCCCCCGGTAATATACACTTTTAATATACCCGTTCGGGGAATTTGTCTGGAGGTGTCCCTATGAAAGCTAACGATCTGATCGCCATGGCGTTGGAAGAAAGCGGCGAGTACGTGTCCAGGGCTGTCCAGGGTCTTTCCCAGGACGAGCTGGCGTGGCGCCCTAAACCCCACAGCAATTCCATTGCCTTTCTGATGTGGCACCTTACCCGCGGTGAAGACATGTGGATCAACCGGGTTCTTCTGGGCGGGAAGGATATTTACGAGTCTGAAGGCTGGTATCAGAAATTCAAGACCCAGCCCCAGGATTCGGGCTTCGGCTACGATGTCGCTAAGCTCGATGCCTGGCCGGTCCCGTCCCTTTCGTTATTGAAGGAATATGCCGCCGCCGTCCGGGTTAAAACGCTCGTCTACCTGAAATCGCTGACCGCCGCTAAAATGGATGAGCCCCGCGATTTCGGCTGGAGGAAGGGCACCGTAGGTTCGGCGTTATCGCACGTGGTCAATGAGCTCGCCGAACACGGCGGCCAGATAGGTTACATCAGGGGCATCATGAAGGGCATTGAACCAATGCCGCCTCCCCCGAAAAAATAATATCGTACGAAGCTGCCTATCTGGACATTATCTCACAAACCATATATAATTGTTTTACTATGTCGTACCATAGGCGTTCTTGCCTGCGGAGAGTTAGCCTCATCCTTATCCGCCCCTCTCTAATTCACTAGAGAGGGGGACCGGCGTTTTCATCCAGGATTGATTCTCCAGGGAGGAACATGCATGGTAGAGAAGTATAACCCGCAGGAAATAGAAAAGAAGTGGCAGCAGCAGTGGGCCGACGATAAGCTTTACGAGGTCCGGGACGACGACCCCCGCCCCAAGTGGTACGCCCTTACCATGTTCCCCTATACCTCCGGCGACCTCCATATCGGCCACTGGTATAACAATATTCCCGCCGATGTCCATGCCCGCTATATGCGCATGCGGGGCTATAACGTCCTGCATCCCTATGGCTTTGACGCCTTCGGCCTCCCCGCGGAGAACGCCGCCATCAAGCGCGGCATCCACCCCTTCAAGTGGACGATGGAGAACATCGATAACATGCGCCGCCAGGTCAAGAGCATCGGCGCTGTCTACGATTGGTCCCGGGAGATCATTACCTGCCTGCCGGAGTACTACAAATGGACCGAGTGGTTCTTCCTGAAGCTCTACGAGGCCGGGCTGGCTTACCGCGCCCGCGCCCCGGTTAACTGGTGCCCCGATTGCCAGACCGTCCTGGCCAATGAGCAGGTGGTGGGGGAGGGCGTCTGCGAGCGCTGCGAGACCCCGGTCATCCGCCGCGACCTCGAGCAGTGGTTCTTCCGGATCACGAAGTACGCCGACGAGCTGCTGGAGTTCGAGGGTATCGACTGGCCCGAGCGCATCAAGAGCATGCAGCGCAACTGGATCGGCAAGAGCTTCGGCACGGAGATATCTTTTGGCCTTGACCACCCCGGCGTGGCCGAGAAAGAGATCAGGGTATTTACCACCCGCCCCGATACCGTCTTCGGTGTAACCTTCATGGTGCTGGCGCCGGAGCACCCGCTGGTCGCCAGGCTGACCTCGCCTGAAAAGAAGGCCGAGGTCGAGGCGTACGTCTTGAAGTCGCGCCGCCAGAGTGAGATCGAGCGGCTTTCCACGGAAAAGGAGAAGGACGGCGTCTTTCTCGGGGCTTATTGCGTCAACCGGCTCAACGGTCAAAAAGTGCCCATCTGGATCGCCGACTATGTCCTCTTGAGCTACGGCACCGGTGCGGTGATGGCTGTGCCCGCCCATGATGAGCGCGATTTCGCCTTTGCG
>DAIQQC010000091.1:2036-6203 GCA_036787005.1 Dehalococcoidales bacterium
TGCGGCACCGTCCCCGTGCCGGAAAAGGACCTGCCCGTGCTCTTGCCTGAGGACGCCGAGTTCAAGCCCACCGGCGAGTCGCCTCTGAAATACCATAAGCAGTTCTTCAATACTGAATGTCCTAAGTGCGGCGGCCCTGCCGAGCGTGAGACGGATACCATGGATACCTTTGTCTGCTCCTCGTGGTATTTCCTGCGCTATACCAGCCCTCATTTTGAAAAGGCCGCCTTCGACCGCGCTAAAATGAAGCACTGGCTGCCGGTGGACTTATATACCGGCGGCGCCGAGCATGCTGTCATGCACCTGCTCTACGCCCGCTTCTTCATCAAGGCCATCCGCGATATCGGCATCGTCGATTTCGACGAGCCCTTTTTACGGCTGTTCAACCAGGGCATCATTTTGTCCGGTCACCAGAAGATGAGCAAGTCCCGGGGCAACGTCGTTAACCCCGACGACTACGTCAACACCCTTGGCGCCGATACCCTGCGCGGCTATTTCATGTTCCTCGGCCCCTGGGACCAGGGCGGCGAGTGGGACGATAGCGGCATCAGCGGGATGAGCCGCTGGATGAAGCGCATCTGGACGCTGGTTCTGGATGAATATAAATCTGCCGGGAGCCAGGGCGACCTCGAGCTTGCCCGCTTTACCCACCGCACTATCAAGAAGGTCACCGAAGACATCGAGAAGATCCGCTTTAACACCATGGTGGCGGCCCTGATGGAGTTCACCAATTACCTGGGCCGGGTCAAAGATGAAGGCAGCGTTGGGAAACCTGCCTGGGACGTAGCCGTTAAAACCCTCTTGTTGCTCCTGGCCCCCACCGCCCCGCATCTCTCCGAGGAGCTCTGGCAGCGCTCCGGTTACGACTACAGCATCCACAGCCAGCCGTGGCCGCACTGGAATGAAGACCTGGTCAAAGAAGAAGAGATCACCCTGGTGGTGCAGGTCAACGGCAAGGTGAGGGACAGGATACTTGCGCCGGCGTCCATAACCGAACCGGAGGCGGTGCGGACGGCCCTGGATTCGGCGCGCGTGCTGCCGTATTTGGAGGGTAAGCGGGTCGTTAACAAGATATACGTGCCCGGCAAGCTGGTCAATATTGTGGTGAAGTAGGGGGTCTAAGAGGGGCGCCATGCAGGAATATTACCAGGAGAGAGGTTTGGAGGGACGCCGTCCCTCCAATTATTCTTCCCCCTTCCTTTTTTAAGGAAGGGGGTAAGAGGGATGGATTCGTTTGACTATGAAAATCGCCTTTATCGGCGGGGGCAACATGGGTGAGGCCATGCTCGCGGCGGTCCTGGAAAAGCGGCTGGCCGTCCCGGCGGATATTGCCGTCAGTGACATCTCGGGGCCCCGCCGCGACTTTCTGAAAGAAAAGTACGGCGTCATCGTCACCGCCGATAGCCGCGCCGCTGCCGCCGGCAAGGACGTTGTCATCCTGGCGGTCAAGCCGCAAAACGTCCCGGAAGTCCTGGCCGGTTTGAAAGGCCATGTTAAGCCTTCCCGGCTGGTGTTGTCTATCGCCGCCGGGATTAGTATTACCACGATATCTCAGGGACTCGCCCACGTTAGCATCGTCCGCGCCATGCCCAATACCCCCGCGCAGGTCGGCTCCGGCATGAGCGGCTGGACGGCCTCTGCCGCTGTCACGCCCGCCCAAAAGGAACAGGCTAAGGCTATCCTGGGCGCCATGGGCGCGGAGATCTATTTTAGCGATGAAGCCTGTCTGGATGCCGTCACCGCGGTCAGTGGCAGCGGCCCGGCCTATTTTTACCTCTTCGCGGAGTCGCTTATTGACGCGGCCGTGAATATCGGCCTCTCCCGTCCTGATGCGGAAATCCTCGTGCGGCAGACCATGCTCGGAGCGGGGCAATTACTGGTGAAATCCGGCCAGTCTCCCGCCGACCTCCGCCGCGCCGTGACCTCCAAGGGCGGCACCACGGAACGGGCTTTGAACGTCTTCGAGGACGGCGGCTTCGCCGGGCTCGTCGCTGCGGCGGTCCGCGCCGCCCATCTTCGCGCTAAAGAACTGGGCGAGAAGATTTAGCCGTCCCTTTTCTTTAGCTTGCTCACCCCCTGACTCCCCTCTCAAACAGCAGCTCTTTTTGCGCTGGTGTTTTCTTCGTTTGAGAGGCAGGGGTGAGGTTTAGCACTCATATTTTATTAAGAATATACCGTTTTTCCTATTGACGTCCCGCCTTTCCGGATGTAGAATGCTATTATGAATTGGCTGGATATCGTCATTATCGTTGTCATCGCCCTCTCCGTCTTTAACGGGCTAAGGTCCGGCTTGATCAAGATGCTCTTCAGCGTGGCAGGGATAATCGTCGGCATCGTCCTGGCCGGGCGCTTCGCGGATGATTTCGCCGGCGTTCTTACCTTTATCCCTGATGACTGGTCTAAGATCGCCGCCTTTGCCATCATCCTGGTCGCGGTCATGATCGTTGCGTGGATACTTGGGACGGTATTAAGCAAGCTGATTTCGCTGGTGCTGCTGGGCTGGGTCAACCGGATCGCCGGAGCCGTTTTAGGACTCTTTATCGGCGCATTTTTCATGGGGGCGATTCTATCGATCTGGGTCAACTATCTGGGCCCCAGCGAGACCGTGTCCAACTCCGCGCTGGCGAACTTCCTGCTGGACAAGTTCCCGATAGCGCTGGGACTGCTGCCCTCTGAGTTCGACCCCGTTCGTAATTTCTTTGATTAATCGCAGCTAAGTCCGTGCGGGTTTCTAAAGAGCGGAATTTCCCCCGGTCTATTATTGCGGGGGATAAAGTTTACATAAAATAAGTAGCTGATAGCGGGCGCGGTCCCGGTTTTGCGGCGCCCGCTATTTTTTTTGCGGTAAAATGGACATTATTATTTACGGGGATGGGCTGGATCGGGCTTGGGTGCATCCACGGGGCAGATTTCTGCGCACTTGGAAGAATCAAAGTAACCCACGCACTCCACACACTTTTTTGGGTCGATGACGTAGATTGTTTCTCCCTCGCTGATGGCCTGTACCGGGCATTCCGGCTCGCAGGCCCCGCAGCTGATGCACTCGTCGGTGATCTTGTAAGCCATTCGTCTTTACCTCCTGAGTTTATCCAGGTAATGGTTCGTTTGACCGTAAGATGCTAACGCGCGTTCTTTTTCATAACGCCCTTCTTGACGAGGGCGGCGGCGACGTTTTTAGGGACGAGGCTGTGGATATCGCCTCCCAGGCTGGCGACCTCTTTGATGAGGCTGGCGCTGAGGAACTGGTATTCCTGGCTGGCCATGAAGCAGACGGTCTCCAGGCCCGGCGAAAGCATCTGGTTCATCATCGCCATCTCGAACTCCCACTCGAAGTCGCCGATCATCCTGAGCCCGCGCACCAGCACCTTGGCTTTAATATCGCGGGCGAACTCCACCGTGATGTTACTGTACGGTATTACTTCGACTTTCGGCAGGTGTTTCATGGCATCCTGGGCCAGCTTTACGCGTTCATCCAGGGAGAACAGGATGTTCTTTTCCGGCGTGGCGAAGATGCCGATGATGATCTTGTCGAAGAGCTTCGAGGCCCTGGTGGCGATGTCGATATGCCCGTTCGTGATAGGGTCGAAACTGCCCGGGTAGAGAGCGGTAATCAAGACCTGGCCTCCTTGCGATATATTGAAATGCAGCTGTCGCCGTGGCGGTGCTCTTTAACGAGGTTCAGCGAGGCGTAGCCCGCCTCGAGCGGAAAGTGCGGCGAGTGCGTTACCATGACCGTGGTCTTGTTCCCGACCAGGCTGGACCCGGCCAGCTGCGTGATGAAATCGCCGATCGTCCTGTCTGCATAAGGCGGGTCCATCAGTATAACGTCATACTCCTTGTCGAGATAACCCAGCGCTTTGGCGGCGCTGCAGCAGTAGACCTTGCTTTGGGCTGATAGCTTGGTGTTTTCCAGGTTCTCCCTGATTATACCACAACACCTCGGTTCTCTTTCAACAAAGTCCACCCATCCTGCCCCCCGGCTGAGCGCCTCGATGCCCAGCGCCCCGCTCCCGGAAAAAATGTCCAGCACCTGCGACCAGTCGTCGGCGATGCCCTCCAGGATGGAAAAAATAGCCCCGCGCACCAGGTCGGTGGCCGGCCGTGTCCTGGTCCCTTTCGGGAACTTCAGGTGGTGTCCTTTCGCTTTGCCCGTAATGACTCGCATAT
>DAIQQC010000029.1:0-11464 GCA_036787005.1 Dehalococcoidales bacterium
ATGCGGGCGATATGCCGGCCGCCCTCGAAACCCGTAGCCAGGAAGTCCTCGACGATGGCCTTGACCTTGATATCGATCTCCTCCGCCGCCAGGCAGCAGATCTGGGCATCGTTATGGAGACGGGAGCGGTGGGTGGTAAAGACATCGTAGCACTGGGCAGCGCGGATGCCGCGCACCTTGTTGGCGGCGATGCACATGCCGATGCCGGTGCCGCAAATCAGGATAGCGCGGTCGTATTCGCCACGGACGACGGCCTCCGCCACCTGCACGGCGATATCGGGATAATCGACCGCTTCATCCGTATAGCAGCCGAAGTCGTGAAAAGTATGGCCGGCCGCGGTAATGACATCAAATACAGTTGGCTTTAAACTACAGCCCCGGTGGTCGTTGCCGACGGCGATATGCATTGGACTAACCTCCCGATGGTATATTTTCAGCTTGGCCAGGACGGAGAAAAAGGCTCAACGCTTCCCGGATCTCCAGCCAGGAGATACGCCCCTGCCGGATAAGCTGCGGGGGGCTGACGGAAAGATCGACGATGGTCGAAAGGTCGCGGGTCTTCAGCGGGCCCTGGTCAAGCACCATCGCCAACTGCGCGAAGCTTTCGCCGAGCTGGGCCGCTACCTCTTCAATCGAATAAGTCCCCGGCTTACCGCTGATGTTGGCGCTGGTGGCGGTGAGGGGCAGGGCGGTCATCTCCGCCAGGCGCGTTATTATTACGTTATCGGGGATACGGATGCCGACTGTATCCAGTCCGGCCACCAGCATCGAGGGTACGACCTCGGTTTTTTTCAGGACGATGGTCAGGGCGCCGGGCAGATAACGCGAGGCCAGGAAACGGGCGGAATCGGTAATGAAGGCGTATTTTGCCGCCTCCGCTAGGGAGTTCACCGCGACGTGAATGGGGTTGGAGAAGACGCGGCCCTTCAAATGAAAGACCTTCGCCACGGCGCGGGGGTCGAGGGCATTAGCGGCGAAGGCGTAGCCGGTATCGGTGGGACAGACGATGACCTCACCCTTACTAATCAACCGGGCGGCGCGCTCCAGCACTTTCTCATCAGGGTTGACGGGGTCAATTTTTTCTATTTTCGTCTTCATGCTATCCGTCTAGCGGGGCATTGGGAAAAACGTTAAGACGCAGGTCCGACCTTTCCCCCCGGACTATTCTAGCGTATCCGGCGGCCGCAATCATAGCGGCGTTATCGGTGCACAGGGAAAGCTCCGGGAAAAAGACCTCAATCTCCTGTTTTTTACAGGTCTCGGAAAACCGCTGGCGAAGCCGGGAATTAGCGGAAACGCCGCCGGTGACACTGATGGCGGCAACGTCTTTTTCCGCCGCTGCCCGCACGGTCTTAGCGACCAGCACGTCCACCACAGCCTCCTGAAAGCTGGCGGCGATATCGGCGAGGGGCAGGGTTTCACCGCGGGCAAGGCGGTCTTTGAACATGTTGACCACGGCCGTCTTGAGCCCGCTGAAAGAAAAATCGAACGATTTAGTCCCGATCATGGGGCGGGGGAACTTGAAGGCTTTGGGATTTCCCTGCCGCGAGAGCTTATCGATGACGGGACCGCCGGGGAAATCCAGGCCCAGGAACTTGGCGACCTTATCGAAGGCCTCGCCGGCGGCATCGTCAAGGGTAGTGCCGAGGACTTCGTACCGGCAGGGCTCCGGGGCATAAAGCAGCATGTTGTGTCCGCCGGAGACCGTCAGGCAGACATGGGGAAAGGGCAATGCGGGATTGGAAAGCAGGTTGGCGAAGATATGCCCTTCGATGTGGTGGACGCCGATAAGGGGCAGTTTTTTCACGTAGCTTATCGTCTTGGCCGCGGCCACGCCGACCATCAGGCAGCCGGCCAGTCCCGGCCGGGAGGTGACGGCGACAGCCTCGACATCATCGAGAATCCTGCCGGCGGTGTCCAGGGCGTCCTTAACAACGTAACCGATAAGCTCGGTATGGCGGCGGGCGGCGATCTCCGGCACCACGCCGCCGTATTTTTTCAGCAGGTCGAGCTGGGTAGAGACAGCGCTGGACAGAATAGTCCGTCCGTCGGCGACCAGCGCGGCGGCGGTCTCGTCACAGGAAGTCTCGATACCCAGAACCAGCATGTGTTAGCCCTATTCTTTCTTATATCTGTTAACGAATACCCTGGCGGTGGATTCTTTGAGATAGAGGGGGGCAAGCGAAAGCGCGTCGTCACTCTCACCGCGGGAGAACCGGATGCCCGCCAGCGAGGCGACGGCGGCGCCGGACGGCACCGCCTCCACTGACTTTAGCTCCATACCTGACGCCTGCCGGATGAGGGGCGCGTACCGCTCAGCCCCGGCCCCGACGATGACCGCAGGACCTGTTACCATTGAGGATAACCCTTTAACATCGCCGATATAATAGTCGCCGATCCTTTTAACGCTTTTTCCTTCGGGCGAATACAGCCCGGCGTACACGGCGTCGCCAACGCCCACCGCGATAACGGGGAGGATAAGCGGGGCTTCGCCACGGACGGAAAACGCTAACGCTTCCAGGGTGGGCACACCGCAGATAGGTTTATCAGCGCTGAAAGCCAGCATTTTCCCTACGGTTACCCCCACCCTGATGCCGGTCCAGGAACCCGGTCCCAGGCCAGCCCCTATGCCGTCAATCCGGGCTAACGGCAGCCCGGCCTTTTTCAGCGTGGTATCCATGTTATCGACGATCTGCTCCAGGGAGTCGGTCCGCGCCGGATATATATCATCCGCCAGGACGCGGTCGCCATCGACGATGCCCACGGCATTAATATAAGCCGAGGTATCGATGCCCAGGACGATCATAATTTGCCAAGCTCCAAAAAAAGGCTCCGGTACTTATCGTCCGTCGAGGACATGACGAGGCGGCGCTGCCGGGGGGAAATGACATCCAGCTCAATTTTCAAGACGCCCGGGGGGAGAAGGGAATAGATCTTCTCCGCCCACTCGATGATCATCACACCGGCCGCGGCGCGCCGAAAATAGTCGGCGATTCCCAGCTCAACGCCGTCGGCCTCGCCCGCGATGCGATACAGGTCGAGGTGATAAACGGGGAGCCGGCCACGGTACTCGTTCACCAGCACGAAAGTCGGGCTGCTGACCTGCCGTGAAGGCACGCCCAGGCCGGCGCAGATAGCGCGGGTGATGAGGGTCTTGCCGCTGCCGAGCTCACCGACCATGGCCAGGATACTGCCGGCGCTGAGGATTATTCCTATCTTTTTACCCAGGGCGGTGGTGGCGGCGGGGCTATCGCTGAGAAAGACATATTCCATACGATGACAGTATAACATTTCGCCCCAGACAGCCCCAAGCAGAATTGACTTAAAAAATTGCTAAAAAGCTAATAGCTATGATATTATGCAAGCTGAGTCCAGGACACATGAGTAAATCTATCTCTATTATCATACCCACCTACAACGAACGCGAAAACATCGCCGACCTGGTAGAGCGCATCCACCACGCCCTATCGCCCCGCGATTACGAGGTGGTCTTCGTCGACGACAACAGCCAGGACGGCACGGCCGAACTTATCGTAAGCCTTTCCGGCCAATACCCGCTGCGGGTCATCGTGCGCCGGGAAGAGAGAGGACTGGCGACGGCGGTCATCCACGGGATAGAACACAGCGACGGCCAGACCGTCGTGGTCATGGACGCCGATCTCCAGCACCCGCCGGAAGTCATCACCGACCTGCTCGGCGCCATTGAAAGCGGCGCGGACATCGTCATCGCCAGCCGCTACGTCAAGGGCGGGGGGATGAAGGAGTGGGGGCTGGTCAGAAAGATAATTTCCAAAGGGGCGATAGTATTAGCCCACCTGCTGCTGCCCGCCACGAGGCCGGTCAAAGACCCGATGGCGGGCTTCTTCGCTTTCAGGCGGGAAGCGCTGGGTGAAGCCCGTCTCAGCCCGCGGGGATACAAGATACTCCTGGAGATCATGATCGAGGGCAAGTTCAAGCACATCGCGGAAGTGCCTTATATCTTCGAGAACCGGCGGGGCGGGGAAAGCAAACTCAACGCCAAACAGCAGATCGAGTACCTCAAGCACCTCTTCAGCCTGATGCGGCGGACAGGCGAGCTCTGGAGGTTTATCAAGTTCTGCCTGGTGGGGGCGAGCGGGGTTATCGTTAACTACGGGCTGTACTGGCTGCTCACGCGCGTGGCAGGTTTCACTCCCCTCGATGACACCACTTCCGGCGGGTTAATCTCGGGCAACCTCGCGATGGCCATCAGCATCGAGACGTCCATCATCACCAACTTTCTCCTGAACGATTACTTTACCTTCCGCGACCGCCGCACTCCCGGCGCCGGCTCACTTTTGCGCCTGCTCAAGTTCAACGTAATATGCCTCATCGGCGGCCTGATCCAGATTGGAGTGGCTAACCTGCTGACCATTAGCCTCGGCGTCTACGACCTCGTATCCATTATCATCGCCATCATCGTGGCTACGCTGTGGAACTACCTGCTGAACCAGCGCTTGACCTGGAAGTAAAACGAATCACCGGGTCGAAGTCAAGGCAGGCGCTACATCAAGCTGTTCGGGCTTTTGCCGGCCATATTCGTTAATCAGAACCGCCGCCAAGACGATGATATCAATATAGTAGAAATAACCCCAGAGGCTCCGCCAGGCGAAGAACAGCGGCAGGACGGACAGCAAAGGGGCGGTATCCGGGTAACGGCGGCAGTTAAACCAGTACCAGATAATGGCCAGGCCAAAGACCCCGAACTCCATGATGCTGAAAATCAGCGGTGACTCCACGGTAACCAGGCCGCTGGTGACGATAGTTATCAGGCCGACTCCCAGCGGGAACATCTTGCCCGCCACGGGCGCGAATATCGAGGAGAACCATAGCTCGGGGTCGGCGAAGAAAAACCGGGCGTTGGCGGCGGCAAAGATACCCAGGACAATGCCGGAAGCCCCCAATAGATTACGCCATCCCATGGTGCGGAAAATGACGATAAGGTAGAACGGCAACAGGAACCAGGTGATCTGCTTGGTGCTCACGGCGATCGCCATGAACACGGCGGACGCCCACAAATTACGCCGGTAAAGCACCCAGCCCAGCAGTAAAAACGGGAAGTAGAGGAAACCCGTCTCGCCGCCGGCCAGCGAGTTCCAGAGCTCGACGCTGGCGACGAGGGCCATGATGAAGAGCAGGCGATACTTGCCGGGGACCTTGAGGACCACGTAGACCAGCGCCGGGATGATAAAAATAAGAAACACGAAACGCAAATCGGCGATGCCCAGCCAGATAAAGGGAGCCGGCAGTAAAAACGAGCCAGCGGGATAATTGAATTTAGACTCCAGCTCGGGGGGGACAACATCGGGGGTTTGAGAGGCCTCCTCCCAGAGCTGCTCAAGCTGTTCGGGGGTGGGGTAAGGGAAAACGGCGGCGAACCGGCCCAGGCGTAAAGGCGTCAGCTTGTCTCTCATGCCGTTGAACTCAATCATCGCGCTGACGACATTGGATTCGGCGTAGGGATTCTTACCGTCCAGTAGATTTTCAGCGGCCTGGTGAGAGAGGGCGGTGGCGTCGTTATAACCATACACGTTATCGAGCGAAGTCATCAGGCGGGAAAGCTTCCCTTCCGGGCGGTCGGCGTCAATGGACTCCAGGCCGACGGTCGAAGAGACAGCCAGCACCACCAACCCGACAACGCTGAAGACCCCGGCGATGGTCAGGGCGACCGGCTTTAGCCAGCGCCATCGCTCTTTCAACAACCCGTCCACCGGCGGTGAAGCCACCGCCAGCATCACCACGAAAAAGCCCGCCCAGACGACGGTGGCGCAGACGTAGAATATGCCGTTGTTGAGGACGAAGCCGGCGCCGGAAAGGAACGAGGCGATGATCTTGAGCAGGATAGCGATAAAGAACAGGTGGATCCTGGGCGTGGACCGGCTGCGCGAGAAAATTCTCATCAAGATAACACTATCCGATTGCCCCGGAAAGACAATTTTGCTAACATTCTACTAAACGTAATTACCTAAAGCAAGGACAGGCTCGATTTTTCCCGACCACGGCGGTGTTGCGGTTTAGGGGGCTTTATGGTAAATTATTCTATGGATAGTGAAAACGTTATCCCTCCCCCCGACGAAAGCCACCGCGTAGCTACCACCGACGACATCGAGGTCTCCACTTATCTAGAGATTGCCAGGGAAATCAGCGGCCAGCAATCGGCCGTGTCCGAGGAGGCCGTCTCCGGCGCCAGGCGCGAGGCCATCATCGTCCTGGACTTCGGTTCCCAGTACAATATGCTCATCGCGCGGCGCGTCCGCGAAGCGCAGGTCTACTGCGAGCTGTTGCCCCACGATACTCCCTGGGAAAAAATCGCGCCGCTGAACCCCAAAGGTTTCATCCTGTCCGGCGGGCCGGCCAGCGTCTACGAAACGGGCGCGCCGCTGGCGCCGGGCTACGTCTACGAAAGCGGCCTGCCGGTGCTGGGCATCTGCTACGGGATGCAGGTCATCACCAAGCAGCTCGGCGGGCAGGTAACGCCGGGCACCAAGCGCGAGTACGGACACGCCGTATTGCACCTCAGCGAAATGGACTGTCCCCTGTTCCAGGGGCTGCCGGAATCGACGCCGGTCTGGATGAGCCACGGCGATAAAATAGAAGCGGTGCCGTCGGGGTTTAAAGCCCTCGCCTACACGGAAAACTCGCCCTACGCGGTCATCGGCAACGGCAAGAATATCTTCGGTCTCCAGTTCCATCCCGAGGTAGCCCACACCCCCGAAGGGAAGACCATCCTGCGCAACTTCGTCTATAAAGTCTGCGGCTGCAAAGGCAACTGGACAATGGGGCACTTCGTCAATGAGAGCCTGGCCAGGATCAAAGAGCAGGTAGGCGGCGGGAGGGTCATCAACGCCCTCTCGGGAGGCGTGGACTCATCGGTGGTGGCCACGCTCATCCACCGCGCCATCGGCGACCAGCTTACCTGCATTTTTGTGAATAACGGGCTTCTCAGGCGCGAAGAAGCGGACCGGACGCTCAAGGTCTTTAACACCAACCTGGGCATGAACATCGTATACGTCGACGCCGCGGACAGGTTCCTCAACAGGTTGAAGGGCGTCATCGATCCCGAGGAAAAGCGCAAGATCATCGGCGAGGAGTTCATCAGGGTCTTCGAGGACGAGGCCAAGCGCATCGGCAAGGTGGACTTCCTGGCGCAGGGCACGCTTTACCCGGACGTAATCGAGAGCGTGTCGTCGGTCAGCAACGTCTCGGCCAAGATAAAGAGCCACCATAACGTCGGCGGGTTGCCGGCCAAGATGACGCTCAAGCTGCTCGAGCCGCTGCGGTTCCTTTTCAAGGACGAGGTCAGGCAGGTGGGGGCGGAGCTCGGCCTGCCGGAAGAGATGGTCTGGCGGCAGCCTTTCCCCGGGCCGGGGCTGGCGATAAGGTGCATCGGGGAGGTGACCAGGGAAAAGCTGGAGATACTGAGGGCGGCGGACTTCATTTTGATGAACGAGGTCAAGAAAGCCAAGCTGTACCGGCAGCTCTGGCAGAGCTTCTGCGTGCTCACGGACGTGAGGTCGGTGGGGGTGATGGGGGACTTCAGGACCTACGGGTACCTGGCGGCGATACGGGCGGTCACCAGCGAGGACGCCATGACGGCGGACTGGGCGCGGCTGCCGTATGATTTACTGGCGAGAATTTCCAATAGGATCGTCAACGAGGTGCCGGAAATAAACCGGGTGGTGTACGATATAACGTCCAAACCGCCGAGCACGATAGAGTGGGAGTAAGATAATCAATTAGGTGAACAGAATGGTTAAAGCATCATCAAAAATAGTTGGTTTTGAGCCTAAGAGAAATGGGAAAAAGTTAATCGCTTTTGGTTGGTATGGAGGAAAATTCAGTCATTTGGATTGGCTATTGCCTCTTTTACCTGAATGCCACCATTATTGCGAACCTTTTGGTGGTTCAGCGGCAGTTCTTTTAAATCGATTTCCGTCTCCCGTTGAAACGTATAATGATATCGACTGTGAAATCACAAATTTCTTTAGGGTTCTTAGAGAACAAACGGACGAACTAATAAAAGCTATTGCTTTGACACCATTTTCGAGGGAAGAATTCTATCTTGCTGTGGCGCAGGAACCTCAATTTGAAACCCCTTTAGAACGTGCGAGATTGTTCTTTATTCGTGCGCGCCAAGCAAGGACTGGTTTAGCCCAAACTGCATCTTTGGGGCGTTGGGCAAACTGTAAAAACACAAGCCGTTCTGGTATGTCTGGTGTAGTTTCACGCTGGCTTGGCAGTGTCGAACAGTTACCAGAGATAGCTTTTCGGTTGTTGCGTGTACAAATAGAAAATCGTCCAGCCTCAGAGTTAATTGAATTATATGATTCAACCAAAACTCTATTTTACTGCGATCCTCCCTATGTCCACGAAACCAGAGGAGATAGCAGCGCTTATGCCTTTGAGATGGACGAGCAAGCTCATCGTGACTTGGCTTTAGTCCTAAAATCTTGTAAGGGTAAAGTTGCAATATCAGGGTATAAATGTAGCCTTATGGATGAACTATATCCTAACTGGCGCAGATTCGAAGCACCTGTAAAAAATTGCCATTCCGTTAAAAAGCCTCGTCAAGAAGCTCTATGGATGAATTATTAAAGAGTAGAAAAATGAATATTAATTATGAAAACGCGAAAAAACTCCTGAATAACAAATTCACTGAAGTAGAAACTACATTTCTCCAAGGTAAATCAATAGAAAAACCTATTACCGTGAAGTCTGAAATTGATCTTCTGTTCTCATCTGGTACTCAAGCCTATCGTGAAGTACTATTGGGTTGTATACTTGTGAGAATTTTAGATAACAGTAAAAATATTCGCCATCCTTATGTTGATCAAGGTAAAGATGCTTTCAGTGGAAGGACTCTTGACGAAAAAGTAGTTAATCCCTTCCTACATAGTAACAGAATACCATCTTCGAAAGGCCCTTATCTTAGTGTTTTTCGCCGTTCAATTAAGTTTGATAGAAGGACAAAAGTCGGAGTCAGGGATGTCAAAGGATATAATGCATTCTTGAGGCTTGTTTCTTTATTAGAGTCCATTGCAGATAATGATCAACTAGATACAATGCTATCGTACCTCTTATACCGTTTTATTCAACAACGAGAAGAATCGATTGTGAAGTTGTCAAAATTACAGAGAATTAGTCTAGAGCAATACGGGTTTTTAATATCGGCTTTGTTAGAAACACCGAGTGGGGGTAGGATTCCAGTGTTACTTCTCGTTGCTACCTTTCTTACATTCAAAGAATTTTTCCAGTTAAATTGGGAAATATCCTGGCAAGGTATAAATGTGTCTGATGCCGCTTCTGGAGCCAGCGGTGATATTACGATCAGAGATTCGAACAAGATATTGCTTGCTGCGGAAGTAACCGAACGCCCGCTAGATAAACAGCGGATTATTACAACTTTTAACACTAAAATTGCCTCTGTTGGATTTGATGATTACTTGTTTTTCGTGAAAAAGGCAGACATGTCTGAAGATGTACACAAACAAATGAAACAATATTTTGCGCAGGGACACGAAATAAACATTTTAGAAATAAGAAGTTGGATATTAATCTCATTATCTATTATTACTTCTAAGGGCAGAGTAATTTTTAATGAGAGGTTGCTTGAATTACTTGACTCTCCTGATGTTCCAAAAGCAATAAAGTTGAGATGGAACGAACTAATTCAAGCCGTTACTAGTCTGTAATTGTGAGGTATTAACATTAAGATACTAGTCATCGGCAGCGGGGCCAGGGAGCACACCCTCACCTGGAAAATCGCCCGGAGCCCCAAAGCCACCGAACTATACGTCGCCCCCGGCAACGCCGGCATGGCACAGATAGCCCGGGCGCTGGACATTAAAGCCGAGGACAACGCGGGGCTGCTCAAGTTCGCCAAAGAGAACCGCATCGACCTGACGGTGGTCGGGCCGGAACAGCCGCTAGCCAACGGCGTCGTCGACCTTTTTACGAAAAACGGCCTCGCTATCTTCGGGCCTAAACAAAAAGCCGCCGAGATAGAATGGAGCAAGGTATTCTTCGGGGAACTGATGGAAAAGCACGGCATCCCCTGCGCGCGCAACGCCGCCTTCAGCGACCACGCTCAAGCCGTCGCCTATCTGGAGAAAATCCGGCCGCCCTACGTCATTAAAGCCGAGGGGTTGGCGGCGGGGAAAGGGGTCGTCATCACGGAGTCGAAAGAGGAAGCCGGCAAAACGCTCGCCAGCATGATGAAAGATAAAGCTTTCGGCATATCCGGCGAGCGCGTGGTCATCCAGGAGTACCTGCACGGCCGCGAGATGAGCTTCTTCGTCTTTACCGACGGTCAAAACATCGCGCCCACGGTGCCCGCCTGCGACTATAAACGTATTTATGACGGCAATAAAGGGCCGAACACAGGGGGCATGGGCAGCTACAGTCCGCCGGAGTTCTATAACCCGGTGCTGGGCAATATCATCATGAAGACCATCATGACGCCGGCGATACTCGCGCTGGCGGACGCGGGGCGCCCGTATCAGGGCACGCTCTACGGCGGCCTGATGATAACCAATAACGTGCCGAAACTGTTGGAGTTCAACTCGCGGCTAGGCGACCCGGAGACGCAGGTGGTCCTGCCGCGGCTCAAGACCGACCTCGTGGAGATCATGCTGGCGGTGATAGAAAATAGACTGGACAAGATAAAAATAGAGTTCGACGACAACGCCTGCGTGGGCGTGGTGATGGCGTCAGGAGGCTACCCTGGCAGCTATAAAACCGGCTTCCCCGTCAGCGGCCTCGAGGACCTGGACAAAGATATCATGGTTTTCCACGCCGGGACGAGGGCGGGGGGAAAAGGGGAGGTAATAACCAGCGGCGGCCGCGTGCTGACGGTAGCGGCCAAGGGCAAAGACCTCAAGGAGGCCAGGGAAAAAGTGTACAGGAACATAACCAGGATTAAGTTTGAGGGAGCTTATTACAGGAAGGATATAGCGTTAATTAAGTAACAAATGCCAAATATCAAGTAACAAGGAATTACTAAATAATAAATGTCAACAACAAAACCTTATGATCTGGAAGAAAGAACATATTTATTTGCCAAAGACGTGATTTTATTAGCGAATATCTGCCCGAAGACCCTGGCAAATATTGAAATAATAAAGCAACTGATCAGGTCTTCGGGCTCAGTGGGAGCGAATTATATTGAAGCTAGAGAAGCTTTAAGTAAAAAAGACTTTAGTATGCAAAAAAAAATTGCAGGAAAGAGATAAAAGAAAGTATATATTGGCTCAGGCTTCTTGATATAAAAGCGAATGAAATCGTAGAGAGAAGACAGGCTCTGATAAAAG
Organism: Dehalococcoidales bacterium; assembly: GCA_036787005.1. Classification (GTDB taxonomy): domain Bacteria; phylum Chloroflexota; class Dehalococcoidia; order Dehalococcoidales; family RBG-16-60-22; genus JBFYTX01. Next base: position 11,328 of record DAIQQC010000029.1, read on the forward strand.
AATCAATGGAACTTCTTAAGATATTTGCCAGCATCGTAGTAAAATTGAAAGATAAGAAGGATAAATAACAAATGTAAGTATGGTGATTGCTACTTGATACTTGTTATTTGTTACTTCACAAGGGGGTTTAAATGGCG
>DAIQQC010000029.1:11564-20043 GCA_036787005.1 Dehalococcoidales bacterium
AAGAACGCCGCCTACCTCGCCGCCGAGATCCTCGGGCTGAAACATGATAAAATCAGGCGGGCCTACGAGAAGTACCGGAGCGGACTCCAGGGAGCGTAGCCAGAAGTATACAAAATATCGTCTCTGAATAAGACAAACACAAGATTGCCACGTCGTGCCGAATACAGGGGGACCCCTCGCAACGACATGAAAAACCCTGGATTCCAGCTTTCGCTGGAATGACATTGAAAAAAATGTTAAAATGACAAGCTGGTATGGAGGATGGCATGATTGAGCGCTACTCCCGTCCCGAGATGAAACGGGTATGGTCGGACGAGAACAAATTTGCCCGGTGGCTCGACGTGGAGATAGCCGTCTGCGACGCCTGGGCGGAACAAGGGACTATCCCGCGCAACGCCATCCCCAAGATAAAGCTCGCCAAGTGCAACCTCAAGCGCATGGAGGAAATCCTGGAAGAGACCCGCCACGACATGACCGCGTTCCTCGGCTCGCTATCCGAGAGTCTCGGCGACGAATCGCGGTTCATCCACATGGGACTGACCTCGTCCGATGTGATGGACACCGCCACCAGCCTCCAGATGGTCGAGGCCGTCAATATCCTGATGCAGGACGTCAAAGACCTGACGGCCGTCCTGGCACAGCGGGCGATAGAGCACAAATATACGCTGATAATCGGACGGACACACGGCGTGCATGCCGAACCGACGACCTTCGGACTTAAAATAGCAATATGGGTCGAGGAGATGCGGCGCAACTTGCACCGCCTCGCCGAAGCCAGAAAGGTAATCTCGGTCGGCAAGATTTCAGGGGCAGTAGGCACTTACGCCACGGTGCCGCCGCAAGTGGAGCTCAGGGCCTGCTACAAGCTCGGGCTCGAGCCGGCGCCGATATCGAACCAGGTGCTGCAGCGCGACCGGCACGCCCAGTTCGTCACCACGCTGGCCATCGTAGCGGGCTCGCTGGAAAAGTTCGCCACGGAGATCAGGGCGCTGCAAAAGACCGAGGTCAGGGAAGTGGAAGAACCTTTCGGAGGAGGTTTTGTTTCGACCGGCTCGTCGGCCATGCCGCACAAGCGTAACCCCGAGTTGACCGAGCGGGTCTGCGGCCTGGCGCGTCTGGTCCGCGGCTACGCGGTAACCGGGCTGGAAAACCAGTCCCTCTGGCACGAGCGGGACATCAGCCATTCCTCCAACGAACGTATTATTCTGCCCGATGCCTGCCAGACGCTGGACTATATCCTGGCGCTTTTTACCTCGGTAATGAAGAACCTGCAGGTCTACCCGGACCGCATGAAAAAGAACCTCGAAATGACACGCGGGCTGGTGTTCTCGCAGAGGGTCATGCTGGCACTCATCGAGAAGGGGCTGAGTAGAAAACAGGCCTACGAGATAGTCCAGAGAAACGCGATGAAAGCCTGGAAAGGACCGAAGGGTTTCCTGGCCCTGCTTAAGGCCGACGCCGAGCTTGCCGGCGCCCTGCCGGCAAAAGAGCTCGAAGTGCTCTTCGATTACCAGTATTACCTGCAGCACGTGGACGAGATATTCCAGAGACTGGGCCTGACCAAGTCGCAATGGCAGAGCGCCGTTCCGCAAAACAAGCCGGGCGAGCCGAAGTCATAGGCCCAACGACCAGAGAGGTATTTATCCCATGCCGGAAAACATACCACCCGTATTATTGACAACAGAGCTGCCGCTGCCGGTATTCATCCGCGGCAAGGTACGCGATACTTACGACCTCGGCAGCCACCTTCTGATAGTTTCCACCGACCGCATCTCCGCCTTCGATGTCGTACTGCCCACCGGCATCCCGCTGAAAGGGCACGTCCTGAACCGCCTGTCGTCTTTCTGGTTCCGGCGCACCGCCGACATCATGCCCAACCATATGACCGAAGCCATTGACGACATCCATTGCCTCGACTCTTATGTCCCGGAAGGCCAGCGATTCGCCTATCCGACCTTCCTCCGCGGGCGCTCGATGGTGGTCAAGAAGGTAAAACGCATCGCCGTGGAATGTGTGGTGCGAGGCTATCTGGCGGGATCGGCCTGGGCGGAATATCAAGAACGGGGTACGGTCGGCGGCCGGACGATGCCCAAGGGCCTTCATGAAAGCCAGGAGCTGGCGCAACCGCTGTTCACCCCCACCACCAAAGCCGATTCCGGCCACGACGAGCCCATCGACGCCAGGGAAATTGCCAAGCTGCTCGGACCGATTATGGCCAAAGAGATGGAGGAAAAGAGCCTGGCGATATACGCTTACGCCCGGCATTATGCCATTGCCAAAGGCATTATTATCGCCGACACCAAGTTCGAGTTCGGCGTCGATAACGGACGCTTAACGCTCATCGACGAGCTCCTTACGCCCGATTCGTCGCGGTTCTGGGACGCCGCCCAGCACAACACGGGGCGATCCCAGGGGAGCTTCGACAAGCAGCCCGTGCGCGACTGGTTAACAGCTGCTGGCTGGAACAAGGAACCGCCCGCCCCGGCGCTGCCGGCGGACGTCATCGAGGCCACCTCAAAACGTTATGTGCAGGCGTATGAGAAACTCACCGGCAGGCAACTGGCGACACTTCAGTAAGACCTAACGTTCCAGGAATCCCTTGGTGCTGGGGAACTCCCCGGTGATACGCGGGTCGGCCCGGGTGGCTTTATCCAGCGCCCTTCCCAAAGCCTTAAAAAGCGCCTCGGCTTTGTGATGATCGTTGCTGCCGCATAGTATCCGGGCATGCAGGTTCATCCGGGCTTCAATGGCAAAAGACTCCAGGAAGTGACGGACGAGGTCCGGGGCAAGGCCGGACATATCATTGCCGGCAAAGGGCAGGTCGAGGACGGCATAACCCCTGCCCCCAAGGTCGACGACAACCGTGGCCAAAGCATCATCCATGGGCACTGTAGCGTCCGCCATGCGGACAATACCCTTTTTATCGCCCAATGCTTTACCGAAAGCCTGCCCCAGCGTGATGCCAACGTCTTCAACCAGGTGGTGAGGATCATCACCGTTAGCTAGTATCTTTATGTCAAATAACCCGTGCTTGACCAGGGCGGAAAGCAAATGGTCGAAGATATGGATACCGGTGGCAATTTCCCCATTTCCAGAACCATCGAGAGCCAACTCCAGGTTGATATTGGTTTCTTTCGTCTCGCGCTTTATAGCCGCAAAGCGTTTCCCTGTTTCCCGGGGCGCCAGCAGTTTCATTGCACCCTTGAGAAAAGTACCGCCGACGGCGATGCGGCCGGTGCGGGTGCGCTGGTAGAGGGGCCGGCTGCACCCTATTTTCTCCGCCATCTGCTGGTCGGAATAGTCGTGCTCTTTTTGATAAAGGATGATTTTCTCCAGGACATTATCAACAGAACTCATATAATATCTCCGTGTTTGTATAACTCATACTTAACACCAACTGTTATGTATTATAACATATATTGATAATTTGTCAAGTACAATAACAGATGCAAAGGGGGTTTACCGGGCGACAATTTACGAAAGCTCTTTAAGAGCTCGACCAAGAGCGTCGGTATGCTCGGGCTTACCGACGCTGACGCGGATGCTGTTCTTGAGCAGGGGCCGGTCGAAGTAGCGCACCAGGATGCCCTTTTGCTGGAGTTCAAGATGCAGAGCGGCGGCGGTGCCCCTGAGAACGGCAACGTAGATGAAATTGGCACGCGAAGGATAAGGCTTAAGCCAGTTGAATTTCTGTAGCTCGTTAAATAGACGCGACCGCTCCTCGATGATGGCGTTGATTTTGCTCTGGAGATAAGCCAGGTCGGCTAAAGACTCGCGGACGGCGATCTCGGCGGCTACGCTAACGTTATGAGGGATCTTTATCGCCATCATATATGCGGCGATGCGCGGCGGGAAAACGCCGTACCCTATACGCAGGCCGGCCAGGCCGGCCCACTTGCTGAACGACCGGAGTACGATGAGATTCTGATAATTCTTCCGATAAGGCATTGCCGTTTCGCCGCTGAACTCGTAATAGGCCTCATCCACCACGACCGGCAAGCCGGTCTCAAGGATTTTTAGCAGGTCGGTTTGCGGGACGATATTCCCGGTAGGGTTATTGGGGGTGGCCAGGAATATCAGCTTCGTCTTGGGGCTGATAACATTTTTAACAGCGTTAACACTTACCTCGAAATCATCGTCGCGGGGAACGTTGACCACGGTACCGCCGCAGATCTCGGTGCTGAAACGGTAGATATCAAAAGTGGGCACGCAGTTGATGACCTCGTCGCCGGGGCCGACGAAAAGCCTTACCAGCAGGTCGATCAGGGAGTTGCTGCCATGCCCCGCCACGATGCAGTCGGCAGGTGCGCCGGCATAACCGGACAGGCGCTTGCGCAGCTCCTGCTGGCCGTCGTCGGGATAAATATTAAGGTTGGGGGCATGGGCTAAAGCCTTGAGAACGCGGGGGGAACAGCCGTAGGGGTTCTCATTGGCGTTCATCTTGATAATGCCCTCTGGCGGCACCTCTACCTTGCCCGCCAGCGTATCCGGCGAGGTGCTGGCGCTGTAACCGGTGAACCCTACCAGATCGGGACGTATCAGCTTTTCAATGCCATCGGATCCAGTCACTTATCGCCTCCCCTGCCAAGGTCATCGAGTCTAGTTTCCGCCGCGCGGGCATGGGCGTCAAGTCCCTCCGCCCTGGCCAGAACAGAAGCCGCCCTGCCAAGCTGGTGAACGTCTTTCTTGTCCATGTTAACGACCGTAATCAGCTTAACGAAATCCAGGATATTCAGCGGCGAACCGAAGCGTGCCGTGCCGCCCGCGGGCAGGACGTGGCTCGGCCCGGCGACATAGTCCACGAGCACCTCGATAGAGTCCTCCCCTATAAACAGGCAGCCGGCGTTCTTTACTCTATCCATATAAGAGGCAGCGTCTTTCACCACGAGGCAGAGGTGCTCCGGGGCATAGAGATCGGCCAGTGCCAGCGCTTTATCGATGCCGTTCACGAGGACTATCATGCTATGCCCTTCCAGCGACTCAGAGATAATGCCCCGGCGCTCCAGTGTTTGTAGCCGGGTTTCCATTTCGCGGTTGACGCTGTTCGCCAGCTTCCGCGAGGTAGTAATCAGGATGGCCGAAGCCCCCGAGCCGTGCTCGGCCTGCGCCAGGAGGTCGGCGGCGATATATTCGGGATTGGCGGTATTATCCGCGATTATAACGACCTCGCTCGGCCCGTAGAGCCCGTCGATACCGACCGTACCGAAGACCATTTTCTTGGCCAGGGTGACGTAGAGATTGCCGGGACCGCAGACCTTGTCCACGCGCGGGACGGACTCCGTGCCGTAAGTCAGCGCGGCGATAGCCTGAGCGCCGCCGATGGAGAAAACGCGGTCGATGCCGGCAATCCTGGCCGCCGCCAGCGTTACCGGCGGGACACTCCCATTTCTGCCGGGAGGAGTGGCGAGGATAATTTCTTTAACGCCGGCGACACGGGCAGGGACGGCGGTCATCAGGAGCGACGAGGGCAGCGGCGCGGTGCCGCCGGGGGCATAGACGCCTATCTTTTCTAAAGGTTTAATCATCCAGCCCAGATTAGCTTTGGCGTTATCACGCAGGAGAGCCCGCTTTTGCCGGGAGTGGAAGGCGGCGATACGCTTCGCGGCCAGTTCAAGGGCAGCCAGGAGCCCGGCGTTTATCCGGCGAAAAGCCCGGTCGATCTCCGTTTTTTCGACTTCCAGTGAAGACAGCCTGACGCCGTCGAACTTTTCGGTATAATCGAGGAGGGCAGCGTCGCCGCGGCGGCGCACCTCGTCGATAATCTGGCGGACGGTTTTTTCCAGCTCAACGTCAGCCGACAGCCCGGCAGCCCGGCGCGACAGTAAACCTTTCGCTTCTTCAAAACTGGTGATGATCTTCATCCGGCACCTTCAGCGGCCGCACGCAACCGGCGGACAATATCGTCCATGCGGCCGGCTTTAACCGGGCTTGGTACGTTTTTACTGCCGATGAGACAGGCGGTCGATTCAAACAGTGTATCGATAATCTTCAGGTTATGGCGGGCGATGGTCCGGCCGGTCTCTGTATTTTCGATAAGCAGATCGGCGTCATCAGGCAGGAAAGCCTCGGTAGCGCCCCAGGTCGGAATCACGCGGTAGTGGCCGAGGTGGTTGTCCCGGGCGTACTTATCGGCGATATTAACGTATTCCGAGGCAACCCGCAGCGGCGTTTCCTTCTCGGTGACATACCGGGACAGGTTTGCCGTATCGTCGACGGGGAGCTCGCGGCTGACTACCGCCACCAGCCTGACCCGGCCCGTCTTGAGGTCAGCCAGCTCGCGGACCGGGCTGGACGGGAACTGGGCGAGGTGCTCGGTAAGCCAATCACGACCGGTAATGGCGAGGTCGAAATTGCCGCCGGCGACCTGCTGGGGCATGTCCTGGGGGCGGATGACCTTAACGGAAACGCCGGGGAGATTGATCCCGGGCCGGCGGTTGCCCGCCTCAGAGGGATAATCTTCCAGAGCGATGCCGGCAACCTGTAAAAGCTTGATTGTATACTCCTGCTGGTGGCCGTCCGGCAGGGCCAAACGAACTATGTCTGCAGCGGATTTTTCAGCGCGGGCAAATCCCGGGATACCGACGGGGCAGATGTCCGAGGCGGCGGGGGCTTTCTTTTCGGCGGGTGATAGCGATCCCTCAAGAGATTCGATCACGTCATCAAGGCTCCCGGATTCCAGGCTCTTCCGGTTAGCGATAAGGTAAGCGCTGAAGTCCAGCACCTTGCTCAGGGACACGATGCCATAGCCGGCCAGGTCATCGCCCTGCCGCGGCGCCAGCAGGACCATTTCCGCGTTTTCCGGCGGGTAGACCTCGGCGGCGCCCCACACGGGGAAGATGCTGAACCTGCCCAGACGCTGCTTGAGCGCGAAAGACTCCGCCAGGTTCGGGTACTCGCTGGCAATACGCACCGGCGTACCGTTGCGGCGCAACTCACCGGCGGAAAGCGTCGACGCCAGGTAAAGCGCCCCCTCTCCGTAACCGAGGTCCTGGACCTTCGCGACGTCGCTGGAGGGATACTTCGCCAGCAGCTCTTCGATCCAGTCCAGGCAGCAGATGCCCAGGTCGTAGTTGCCCATGGCGATCTGGACGGGGATATCCTTCTCGTGGAATATCCTCAAAAGGAGGTCGGGGAATTTCTGCGACCGCGGTCGGTAGAAGCCGGTCTTCGAGTGGTACTCGTCGAGACCCCATTCCGCCTTCTGGAGCAGAGCGGCCGTCCGGCGCAGGAGGCGGCCTTTAGGCAAGGCAAGTTTAACCGGCACGTTTTTTCTCCAGGGCCTTCAAAAGCTCATCGATAGCGTTGAAATTCACACGCCCTGATCTATCTATTAACGCAAATGACGGAGATTTTAGGGTTACTTCAACGGTCCGCCCGGCAGTTGACTTTTTTCCGTCCAGGTCGATTTCCGCGATATAGCCGGCCTGCCGTAACCGGTCAGCCGTTTCAAACGCCGCTTTCACGGCATCGACGGACCCCGGCCGCACGGTTATTCTCTCAGGGGTGGACGCGCCTAGAGTATCCGGCTTCACCAGCCCCATCAGGCGATCGAGGTACAGAGCGAAGCCGGAGGCGGCAATATCGCCGCCGCCCATCGCGGGTATCAGCGCATCGTAACGGCCGCCCCCGCCCAGCTGCTCCCCGCCGGCAAAGTACCGGAAAATGACGCCGGTATAATATTCAAAACCGGCGCCGGAGGAGATATCGACCTGGTATTTGATCCCCAGGTCGTCCAGCAGGGCAATGGTCTTCAGAAAATCATCGAGGGGGGCGGTTATCTCCGGCATGGCACGGGCAAGCACGCCTTTCCGCTCCCGAAGGAAGTCGGCGGTTTGCCCCTCAGGACTGAGCAGAGGCCGTAAAATGCCCTCTAGCTCGGGCGACTCCTCGCCGATCTTCGCCAGCGCCGCCGCGTCGCCATCGAGGATAAGGTCGAAGGCGCGGTGCTGCTCTTCCGCGCTGAGGCCGAGCTTCTGGAGCAGGCCTTTAATCAGGCCGGCATGCGACAGTCTGAGCTCGGTGCCCTCCAGCCCCAGGCTGGTCAAAGTCTCCGACGAGAGGGCGATCAGCTCGGCATCGGCGACGGATGAACCCGCCCCGATAAGCTCGGCGCCGCACTGCCAGCGCTCCCTCGCCTGCCCGCCGGTCTCTTCAAAGATAAAGATATTCGTGGCGTAAAAAAGCCGGGCTGTTCCCTGCCCCTGCATACTGTCAGTATACAGGCGCGCCACCGGTATCGTGCCGTCGGGGCGGAGCACCACCCTCTCCCCACTCCACCCGTCCCAGTCCAGGAACGAATAGACCCGGCCCAATCTGCCGGGCGTCAGTGTCCCCGCCGAGGTAAAGAGGTACAGATACTCGATGGTCGGGGTCTTTACCTCGCGGTAGCCCCACTTAATAAAGCAGCCGCGGCAGATCCCCTCGACAAGCCGGAAGACCGCCATCTGGTCGGGGGAAAGGTCGCGCATGCCTTTGCATC
>DAIQQC010000030.1:0-15063 GCA_036787005.1 Dehalococcoidales bacterium
AAGAGGGGGGCTTTATACCCCCCTCTTTTCCCGTATCGTGTTTTTTGTCTATTTCCCCTTGCTGTGCGTGTCTGCTATCCCCGCCAGGTCCCCGATGACGTTCACCAGGCTCTGCCCGGTCGGCAGCACGATCTTGGCATTCATCGATAGAGCCTTTTCGAGTGCTTCCAGCTTCCGCAGCAGCTGCGCGTTACCGATAAAGTACTTATCGGCCGCCTCGTTGACCAGCGCGATCGCCTGAGCTTCGCCCTCGGCTTTCAGGATCTGCGCCTGCTTTTGTCCTTCTGCGACCTTGATAGCCGCCCGCCTCTCGCCGTCCGCCTTGGTCTCGGTGGCGGTGGCGAAGTCCTGCGCGGCAACTTTCTGGTTGTTCGCCACGACGACGCTGTTCATGACTTCCTGTACCGCCTGCGGGGGCTCGATTTCTTTTAGCTCCGTCCGGACGATCTCAATGCCCCAGTTAGAGGTTTCCTTGGCCAATTGCCCATAAAGCTCCTTGTTGATTTTGTTACGCTCGCTGTTGGCTTCTTTCAAAGTCATCGTGCCGATGATGTTGCGCAGGGTGGTCTTGGCCAGGGCGACGATCTGTTCGCGGTAGTTGTAGACGCCGTAGACCGACTTTTTTACGTTTTCTTCTTCCGGCTTGACCTTGAAGTAGACGTTGGAGTCTACCGAGGCATTAAGACTGTCCGCGGTGATGATTTCCCGCTTTTCCGAGCTGACCATCATCTCGGTGATGTTCACCCGCACCAGCCGCTCGATGGCGAACGGGATGAGGAAGTGCAGGCCCGGGTTGGCGAAGCGGTTGTACTTGCCGAACCTCTCCACCAGGCCGCGGTCCGTGGGCCTGACCGTGCGCAGGGACATGAAGAACAGGATGACGGCGATACCCAGGATGATCCATAGTGCTATCATTTATCTTTCCTCCTTTTATGCTACCAATACTACAAATAACAAGATATTGAACTACTGGTAGTATTGGTATTTATTGGTAGTATTTGTAGTATTGTCCTAGTACCTCGCGTACGTCGGCACGACGTTCTTATATTTCTTCACCAGCTGCGCCCAGTCCTTCGGCAGTTCCACCTTTATCGTCATCGGCGCCGGCCCGCCCTGCAGGAAGCCCATCCACGACCCGAATCCACCCAGGACGAACACTTGGACGGGGTCGGGGAAGCGCGGGCTGGCAATGAAGATGGCGTTTTTCTCCGCGGTATTCGCGATGACGACGTTGCCGCGGTCGAAAGGCTTGCTATCGTCCAGGCCTAGCCTTTTATAATAGCCTTCCGGCACGACCGTGTTTTTCATGATGAATTCCTTTACCGTCTCCTTGCTCCACCCGCCGTTGGCTAAAGACCCGGCGTTGTTGGGCGTCAGCAGCACCGCGAACGCGCCCTGCCGTGCCGGTACTACGCTCCCGACGATGGTCGCCAGTATGCCTTTATCATCCGTGCCGAAGGGCATCATCTGCTGGAACGACTGCGGGAACATTAATGATACGGTGCTCTCATCCTTTTTAAACCCGCGGCTGACGTGGAAGGGCTCCCAGGGGCTGTTTTCCTCGTTCTCGGCGGCTACCCAGCTGTATTTGCCGGGGTTGCCGAGCACGCCCATGTCTTCTACCTGCTTGCGGATGCCCCTTATGTTCTTGGTGATCAGCCCCATGGCCCGCCCGAACGCGGCGTTGGCGATATCCCCGGGGCTGGTCGCCCCGTATGTCGAACGCAGGTTGATATCTTTAGCTATCGGCCCGTTGATCAGCCAGAACGGCGCGAACGAACCGGTGCTCGCCGCCATCATACCGCAGACCGGGTTGGCCGCCAGCGCGTGCACCCCGGCGATGAGCAGCGGCATGTGGGTGGGCAGGCAGCCCGCCATCACGGCGTTCACGGCGATTCTCTCCACGGTGGCTTTGCCCTGCCGTGGCTCCAGCTTCTCGATGAGCGTGCCTGCGGGCAGGCCGGCGCCGGTAAGCATCTCTGCCACCGCTTCCTCAGTCGGGGGAATGACCGGCAGCCCGTCCGTCCAGCCGCGCTGGTAGAAGAAGCGGTTGACCTCCGCCAGCGTGCCTCTAAAAACCAGCCGCGCCGGTTTTTCCGGCTCTTTGCTTCGCGGCGTCTTTTCTTCGGGGGTGAGTGGCTTCGTCAGGACGGAGATCACGTTATCGAACGCGGCAGCCACCGCCGCGTCGATGGTCGCCGTGGCGGTAGACTCGGAGACTATCGTCTCCGGCACGATCCTGATGACCGGCATCCCCTTGCTGGAAGCGGCGGACATCGCGTCGTTGGCGAAGTGCTCGAAAACGTAAGTCGCGGTGGGCTTTCCCTTCCCTTCGATGTATATGGCGTCGTACACAAGGTACTTGGTGCATGCCCCTCAGTCGCCCACCGCGGCAATGACCGCGTCCACCCCCTTGAGCCAGTCGTTGAACTCCCCTTCTCTGTCTTTCTCCAGCGATGATACTGAGAACGACCTGGCAAAAAACCGGCTGATGGTAACGTTGGGGGACCTCTGCTTGATGTTCTTTTCCGTGGCGTCCAGGATGAGCGGCGCGGCGCGCTTGCTGTTGCACAGGAGCCCGATTTTTTTGCCGTCCAGCTTGTCCAGCCGCGGCGCCAGGCCGCTTAGAGCAATCGGATCGGCTTCCGCCCAGGGACTCAGCACTTCATAAACATCGCTCATGGTTATTCCCTCCTTTGAATATGCCGCCGCCTTCCCGGCCGGTGAATACAAAAGCTTGATTTAGTGCCGGCCTGGTAAAGAGGCACCTTGTTGAGACGGTTTTCAGTGTTACATCTGGCTGACGAATGTTTGCATCACGATTTTACCGTCATGAATATGCAGTGTGTCACTGCCGAAGGGGATTGCCGGCAGTGCCGACCAGATGACGTAAACATATTCGCCGTTAACGTCCTGCTTGATGGTTTTCATGTTGGCCATCACCTCGGGCGAGAACATTCCCAGGGCCGCTTTAAAGAACTCCCGTATGCTTTTTAGTCCTTTCGACGTGCCCGTCGGTGAGCAGAGCACCGAATCCTCGCAATAGTCCTCTAGGAGTACATCGAGGTTGCGGGCCAGGAGAGCCTGCACGTGGTGCTGTAGTACCGACTCGGTGGTCTTCTTGGTCGCTTTAGCCGCTGCGGTCTTCTTCTTGGCTGCTTTAGTAATAGTCGTCTTCTTCTTGGTCGCTTTTGCCGCTACGGCCTTCTTCTTGATGACCTTCCCTGCCTCCGCCTTTTTCTTCGTCGTTTTAGCCATTTCCTTTCCCCCCTTTAGCTTTTCAGCGTTTACGGGGAGTTTAACACCTAATTTTAAGCCCTGTCAAACGTTCTACTAAATGGACGAAATACATGTCTGGATTTAAAGTTTGACACGATAAAAAAATCATGCTAAACTCAGCGCAAATCCCATATTTGCTTCGAGTCTGGCATTGTGTGTAAGAAAGCCTCGTAATTAGGGAGACGTGAGATGACTACCTATATCATTCGCCGCTGTATTATCGGTTTAATCATCCTCCTGCTGGTAACCATACTGGTGTTCCTCCTGATTCGTCTCCTGCCCGGAGACCCGTTGATGGTTTACCTGGGCAACTATAATCCCACCGGCAACTCGGCGATCATCACCCCCGAACAATACCAGGAGTTGCTCCATCAATACGGATTAGACAGGAATTACTTTGTGCAGTATTGGGACTGGTTGACTGATATTTTTCGCGGCGAGCTCGGTAAGTCTATCGGGGTCGGGCAGCCTATCGCCGGGCTTATCGCCGACGCCATGCCCCGGACCGCTTATATCGGTGTCATCACTTTCCTTATCGGTACCGCCGGCGGCATTACCGTGGGTATTATCTGCGCCATAAGGCGCGGCTCCTGGCTGGATAATACCCTCACCACGCTCTCCAACATCGGCATGACCATACCCACTTTCTGGTTGGGTATCCTGCTCATCTATCTCTTTTCCGTTCAGCTGGGCTGGCTGCCCACCCACGGCTGGGTTGCTCCCTGGGAAAATTTCGGGGAAAGCACCAAGCGGTTGATAATGCCGATTCTGGCGGTGGGGATCGGGAGTATTGCCGGTATGGCCCGGCTGGTACGCTCCTGCATGCTTGAGGTCATGAGGACGGACTATGTCCGCACCGCCTGGGCCAAGGGTCTGCGCGAGCGTGTTATTCTGGTCAGGCACCAGATCAAGAACGCCATGATTCCGGTCGTTACCGCCCTCGGCGGCGCCCTCGCTGGCATTCTCGGCGGCTCGGTCTTTATCGAGACGGTCTTCGCCATTCCGGGCATGGGCAGATTGATGACCACCGCTATTTTCGATTATGACTACCAGGTGGTTCAGGCAGGTGTTCTTCTGTTCGGCGGCATCATCATTTTTTCCAATTTGATTGTTGATATTGCCTGGGGCTGGCTCGACCCCAGGATCAGATTAGCCTGAGGAGGACAAGAATGGCAGACAAACCTGAATCGGCCGCCCCGGCTATCGACGCCGCGGGAATTACGGCCGCGCCGCCCCACCACAGCGAATGGCGCCGTATCGCTAGGGTTTACTTTAGTCGCAAGCTCTACCTTATAGGTTTTATCCTCGTCGTCCTCATATTTGTCGTTGCCATTTTTGCGCCCCTGCTAACTCCCTATAACCCCATAAAAACCGATTTAACCAGTATCGTTCGTGAGCCCTCCGCCGCTCACTGGCTGGGTACCGACCAGCTCGGTAGAGATATCCTCTGCCGTATCATATATGGTACCCGCACTTCGCTGCTTATCGGTTTCTCAGCCGTATTTTCCTCCGCCGCCATAGGTATGCTCATGGGGCTCACGGCCGCCCACTTCGGCGGCTGGGTCTTCGCGCTTATCATGAGGATCACCGATGCCCTGATGGCCCTGCCCGGTATCATCCTGGTCCTGCTCATCGCCGGCCTGGTGGGAGGCGGCATCGGCGTCGTCATCTTTGCCCTCGGTTTCGGCGGTATCGCCGGCATGTGTCGTATGATGTGCGGCCTTGCCCTGAGCGTCAAGCAGAACGATTACGTCATGGCGGGGCGCTCCATCGGCATGAGCAACTGGCGCATTATGTTGACCCAGATATTCCCTAACGCCTTCCCGCCCCTCATGGTAGGCATCACCATGGGCATCGGCGGCGTCGTCCTCGGTGAAGCCGGCCTGAGCTTCCTCGGTATCGGCGTCGAGGCCCCCACGCCCTCATGGGGCGGCATGGTATTCGATGGCCAGCCCTACCTGCTTGACAACCCGTTGCTCTCGCTGGCCCCTGGCGTCGCCATTATGATACTGGTCTTCGGCTTCAATATGGTCGGCGATGGTATCCGGGATGCTGTCGACCCGCGGTTAAGGGGCGTGTTATAGAGTTCTCCACGTTAAAATAGCAGAGGACGGTACTATGTCATTAATATTGGACGTACAGAACCTGAAAACCTATTTCCACACGGACTACGGCCTGGTAAAAGCCGCCGACGGCGTCTCTTTCCAGGTCAATCAGGGCGAGATTATCGGCCTCGTTGGTGAAAGCGGCTGCGGCAAGTCGGTCAGCATCCTGTCCGTCATGCAGCTGATACCTATTCCCCCCGGGCGGATTGTCGCCGGCACGGTGCTGTTCCAGGGACAGGACATCCTGAAATACGAGCCCAACGGCGCCAAGATGAGGGCCATCCGCGGCGCCAAGATGACCATGATCTTCCAGGAACCCATGACTTCGTTAAACCCGGTGTTGACCATCGCCCGCCAGATAACCGAGATACTCGAGCTTCACCTCGATATGGACAAGCTGGCTGCCCGTGAAAGGGCCATCGAGCTCCTGAAAATGGTAGGCGTCCCTGATGCCGAACGCCGCATCGATGACTATCCCCACCAGTTCTCCGGCGGCATGCGCCAGAGGGTGATGATCGCCATGGCCATCGCCTGCAACCCGGAGATTATCTTCGCCGATGAGCCCACTACCGCCGTGGACGTTACTACCCAGGCCCAGCTCCTGGAACTGATGTTGGACCTGGTGAGGCGTATCAACACCTCGCTGGTCATCGTCACGCACAACCTGGGCGTAGTGGCCCGTTATGCTCAGAGGATTTACGTCATGTACGCCGGCCGCATCGTAGAGTCCGGCCCCTCTGAAGAGATCTTCGGCCACCCGCAGCACCCCTATACCATCGGCCTCCTTCACAGCGTCCCCAAGCTCGGAGAAAAGCACGGCACCAAGAAACTGGTGCCCATTTTAGGCCTGCCGCCCAACCTGATCAATATGCCTGCCACCTGCGCTTTCATGCCCCGGTGCGAGCACCGGATCGCCCGGTGCCAGCAGGAACCCTGGCCTGAATTACGGCAGGTGGGCGACCAGCATTATATATCCTGTTATGTTGACATACGGGGGAAATGATGAACACATCACAAAACGACTCGATGGTAGAAGTCAAGAATCTTAAAATGTATTTCCCCATTACCCGGGGTCTGCTGCGGCGTAAAGTGGCCGAGATCAAGGCTATCGATGATATCAGCTTCAATATTAAGAAGAACGAGACCCTCGGGCTGGTGGGTGAAAGCGGCTGCGGCAAGACCACCACCGGCCGCTGCGTCTTGCGGCTCTATCAGCCCACCTCCGGCACCATCAATTTCGATGGCACCGATATTTCCAAATTTCCCGAACATAAAATTAAACCGTTCCGCAAAGATATGGGGGTGATCTTTCAGGACCCTTTCGGCTCGCTTAACCCGCGGCAATCGGCCGGGAACATCGTCGGCGACCCCCTCAAGGTCCACCGCATGGCCGCCGGTAAAGAACTCAAGGAAAGAGTTGTCGAGCTTTTCCGCGTCGTCGGCCTCGATCCCGGTATGATGGACCGCGTCCCCCACGAGTTCAGCGGCGGCCAGCGCCAGCGCATCGGCATCGCCCGCGCCCTCGCCTGCCGTCCTTCCCTTATCATCTGTGACGAACCTATCTCCGCCCTCGATGTCTCCATCCAAGCGCAGATTATCAACCTCCTCGAGGAGCTCCAGGAAACGCTGGGTCTTACCTATCTCTTCATTGCCCATGACCTCGCCGTTGTCCAGCATATCTCCGACCGCGTCGCCGTGATGTATCTCGGCCGCATCGTGGAGCTTACCGAGTCCGGCGAGCTCTATGACAACCCCCTCCACCCCTATACCCGCGCCCTCCTTTCCGCCATACCCATACCCGACCCCGTCATAGAAAAGACGCGCACCCGCATCGTCCTGAAAGGCGAGGTGCCCAGCCCGGTCAATCCCCCGCCCGGCTGCCACTTCCACCCCCGCTGCCATATGGCCGTAGGCGAGTGCAGCCAGCAGCGGCCGGAACTCCGTGACGTCGGCGGCGGGCATTACGTCGCCTGCATCAGGGTCTGAATGTAAATCAGTGGCATCATAGCTTGTTACATTTGCTGGGGTTGACCTTTGTACTTACCCCCCTTCTCCCCCTCTCAAACTGGTTGCCTTTTCCCCTCCAACCATCCCGACGAAAGTCGGGGAACCAGTTTTTGTTCGCAAGGGGGAGAAAATTTGAGAGGGGGCGAAGCCCCTCCTCTCTCACACACTCCCCTCTTCAGCCAGATAAAATACCGGTATTGATGATGCAACTGGCTGGAGAGGGGATTAAGGGGTGAGGTCAGCAATTATCGTCCTGTTGACTGAATCTTAAAAACAAAACAATACGGGCCCCGATTTTGTCGGGGCCCGTATTTTGTTTCCCGCCGTCTGAACGTACGGCTCTGGTTCTTTGCGCTTTATTCGTCTAAGTAAGAGAAGGTGTACGCAAAGAATTCCTTGTATTGACCGATGGTGTATCCCTTAAGGAAAGGAGTGATAGAAGAGAAACCACCCTGCCAGTACACGTATTGATGCAGACATTGCTCGGTCATCATCTTGGATACTTCCTGGAAGATACCTATTCTCTTGGTATTATCGGGTTCCACAGCCCCTTCGGCTATCAGTGCCTGGATCTCCGGCGGCTTTACGGTGCTGACCCAGGTCCCCGGTTGCCCGAGATAAAGCCCGGCGGTGAAACCGGGGTCTATCGTCTTGCCAGGGAAGGCGTATGAGTAGAGCAGACCCTCCCAGCCGGTCTGGTTGATTATGGCGCCGAATTGGATGATGCTGACTTTATTGAAGACCAGGCTGATGCCAGCCTCGGCGAACATATCCTGCAGCGCCAGCGGGACGTCCATGGGGATGAATTCGTTAAACGTGAGGCTTATTTCGATGCCATCCGGGAAGCCGGCTAGTGCCAGCAGGTCTTTGGCTGCCTGTACGTTGTAGGGATAACCGACGGTGTCCGGGTCACTATACGGCGGAATGCAGAATTCCTGTTGTGAGAGGTTCCCGTATCCGTAAGTGATCCCGTCGATGATCGCCTGCTGGTTGATGGCGTGTTGTATCGCCTGTCGGACGCGGACATCGGCCATCGGGGAATCCGGGTTATTGCTGGAAGGTATCAGGGCGTAGTTAAAGAGCATATCCTCCGATTGGATAATGGAGAAGCCTTCGCTCTGCAGGCGGTCGACGTCCTTCAACTGTACGCCTATCATGTGCACCTCGCCGGCTTTATATGCCAGCAGCTGGGTGGTGGCATCAGGAATGATCTGGTAGTCGATGCCTTCCAGGTAAGGTACGCCTCTCCAGTAGTCCGGATTACGCTGGTAGACGAGTTTCTGGTCGCGCAGGAACTCGGTCAGGATGAAAGGACCGGTGCCGACGGCATGGATTTTTAGCCAGTCGGGATCGTTAGCATGGTCTTGTAACGATTTCGGGGAGAACATCATCTCGCCCCACCAGGTTGCGATGCCCTTGGCTCCGTCCCAGTTCCATTTCCCGTCTTTGAAGTCCAATCTTACCGTGAAATCATCGATGATTACCGGGGTTTCCAGCGACCACGCGTTAGTATAGACGGGGTTGGCTCTGGCTACATCGATAATGTATTTTACCGCGTCGGCGTTGAAGTCGGTGCCGTCATGGAACTTTACCCCGTGACGCAGGTATAACGTGATGGACGAGAAGTCCTCGGCTATTTCGAAGTCTTCTGCCAGCCAGGGTTGGAAGTTGCCGTTGCCGTCCAGCCTCAGGAGAGGCTCGACGACCGGGAAGGCGTAGGCGGCGTCACCGGGGCCGGCCACCTGGTCGATGATGTCGCCGATGTTCAGGATGGTGCCCGCGGCCACCAGCTGCAGGCGTCCGCCGTCGATGCCGCCCGGCGGTTTCGCCAGGTCACCAAGTCCGCCGCCCGTAGGAGTAGGCGTCGGCGAGACCGAACCCGTCGGCGTGGGGGTCGGCGAGACCGAACCCGTCGGCGTCGGGGTAGGCGACGTGGTCGGTGTCGTTGTCTCCGCCGGTCCGCAGCTTATCAGCAGCAGGCTCGCCGACATTATTACTGCTAAGACGATTACTAAAATTCTTTTCATTATTATTTTTTTATCTTCCTCCTTTGAATAATAGGGAAATCCGTAATCGTATCCGATATTCCGCTATTATCACCTCCTTCCCGCTGAACAACCTTTAAAAATAACCCGGTGGGTGCCGGACACCCGCCGGTCGGATATCACTGCCAGGTCATCCACTGCGTATTGAGTTGTCCAGTCCCTTTCACACGTATTTTATTGCAAAATAATACACCCGTGCTTTTCCCCTTGTCAAGTTCATTTATATTGGAATTTGTTGAATTTGTCAAGCCCCTTTTTTTGAACCTAAAACGTTACCCCCCGGTCATGGGTACCAGCAGGGCGATGCGGTCCCCTTTCTTGAGCCTGAAGTCCGCCCCGGCAAAGTAGAACGTCCCGTTAATATTGAACTTGTATTCGTCCGCCAGCCGGTCTTCCCCCGGTACGATGACCGTACCTTCCAGCGCCGGGATTTTCTTCCTCAGGGCTGCCACCACCTCGGCCATGCCGGCGTTATCGCTCAACTCCACCTCCACCTCCCGCTTTTCGGTGATCTGCCGCGGCAGGCCGTACATCGGTATCGTCCACTTGTTCATCGGTCTTTATGCCCGTTTCCCCGATTGTACCATTGACTCAGGCTCAGGTCAACGCTGTACTGAATAATTGTAATATTGTTAAAAATTTTGTTATGATCGAGGAAATTATTGAGAGGGTATTATGACAGAAAAGAAATACACTAAGCTCAAGACCTACGAGAAATAATCTTTACTTTGGTAGTTTGAAGAGCAATGAAGAACAATAAAAAGCTAATCATTATAGCCTGTTTCATAGCCTTTGGCGTATTAGTGGGTTTCTTGAGCATCTGGTATCACCGGCATTATGACCTGTTATTTTATTTTGACCTGCCCGGGGAATTATTAAATGTTGCCTTCGGCAGCTTTTTGTGGGATTTCCTCAACGACATATTATCGGAGAATGTACTACACGCTCTCTCTCATGTCGTGCCATCAACACTGGCCTGGGGAATAATGGGTATATTGTTAGCTATTTTTCTTAAGCCAAAGGTAATAGCTTGGATAATGGTTGTTTATTTCGTATTATTCGGGGGTTTTACACTCTACATTTCATGGCCTTTGTTTTAGCTCGCCAGCTCCGGCGTGCTCAGCGTCTGGAACATCTTGTAGTAAAGCCCCTGCCTGGCCAGCAGCTCTTTGTGGGAGCCTTCCTCCACGATCTTCCCTTTATCCAGCACGATGATCCTGTCTGCCCCCGTCACCGTAGAAAGCCGGTGCGCTATGGTCAGGCAGGTCCGTCCCTTGGTGAGCTTACGCAGCGCCCGCTGCATGATGCGCTCCGTATGCGTGTCCACGTTGGACGTCGCCTCGTCCAGGATGAGTATGCGCGGGTCGGCCAGGATGGCGCGTGCCAGGCACACCAGCTGCCGCTGGCCGGCGCTTAAGCTCATGCCCCGCTGCCCCACCGGCGTTTCGTAGCCTTTATCCAGCCGGCTGATGAAGCTGTGCGCGCCCACCATCTTAGCTACTTCGACCATCTCCTCGTGGGTGGCGTTCATCTTGCCGTACTTGATGTTCTCCTCGATGCTCCCCGTGAAGAGGACGGGGTCCTGCGGCACGATGGCTATCTGCCGCCGCAGTGATTCCTGTGTCACGTCGCGGACGTCATGTCCGTCGATGGTGAGCGACCCCTTGTCTATCTCGTAAAAGCGGTCGGTCAGGCTTACCAGGCTGCTCTTGCCCGACCCCGTTTGGCCCACGATAGCCACTGTCTCGCCCGGCTTGACCGCCAGGTTGATATCGTGAAGTACCTCTTTACCTTCCTCGTAGCCGAAGCTCACGTCCTGGAAATGGATTTCTCCCTTTATCGGGGGCAGCTCGATCGCCCCCGGCTTATTCTCGATCTCTGGCTTGACCTCTATTAGCTCGAAGATGCGCGCCCCGGAGGCCATCGCCCTTTGCAGTTCCGTATACTGCATGGAGAGCTCGAGCACCGGGTCGAAGAAGCGCTGGACGTACATTAAAAAGCTCATCAGGACGCCGATGGTCATCAAGCCGTCTAACACCTGGAAGCCGCCGATGATGATGACGACGGCGAAGGAAATGCCGGTGAGGATGTTGATCATGGGCATCATCACCGCCTCCAGCTTGACGGCCGTGACGTTGGCATCCAGGTGCGCCCGGTTCACCTGGTCGAACTGCCCCATGTTCTCGCGCTCCCGTGAAAGACTCTGGACAACCCTCACCCCGGCGATGTCCTCCTGGAGCTGCGAGTTGACCGTGGCAATGGCCGTCCGCACCCGGATGAACGCCCGCCGGGCGTATTTCTGCCATATCCATACCCCCAGCACCAGCACCGGCACGATTGCCAGCATGATGAGCCCCAGCCGCCAGTTCATGCTGATCATGACCACCGAGATGCCCACCAGCGTCAGCAGGCTGGTGATGAGCGATAATATCCCCTGCGTGACCAGCTCCTGGAGCTGTGCTACGTCGTTCTGGACGCGGGACATCAGCTTGCCTACTTTATGCGTGTCGAAGAACGACAGCGAAAGATTGTGCAGGTGCGCGAAAAGCTCGGTGCGCATCCGGTAGATGACGGATTGCCCCGCGTAAGATAAATAGAGATTTTCCCAGAACCCGCCGAACCACATCACGACGGATATGGCTACCAGTATGATGGCGATGGTGTTCAGACCCCCGAGGTTCCCGTTGACGATATTGTCCGTGGCCACCCCGATGAGGAAGGGCGTTACGATGGTGACGGCGGTGCGCATGAGCATGCCGAGCGCCCCGATGCCGATCCACTTTTTCACCGGCAGCAGGTACTTGGGCAGCTTGGTGATTACCCGGCTGTCGTATATTTTTCCGAGCACCTCGTCGGAGTCGAAGCGCCCGCCGGGGCCGCCGCCGGGCGGTCCACGAAATCCTCCTCCTGGAGGACCCCCGCCAAACATAGTTACTCCTTAATCCACCAGGCTTTCTTCCTGGGGTACCATGAGCTGTGATTCGTATACTTCTTTATAAAGCCCGTTTTTAGCCAGAAGCTCTAAATGCGTGCCCTTTTCTGCCAGCTCGCCGTTGTCCAGCACCAGGATGAGGTCGGCGTTCTGGATGATGGGCACGCGGTGCGTGATGATGAAAGTCGTCCTGCCCTTGATGAGCCTGTCCAGCGCCTGCCGGATGAGCTTTTCCGTCTCGGCGTCCACGCTGGCGGTGGAGTCGTCCAGTATCAGAATGCTGGGGTCTACCAGCAGCGTCCTGGCGATGGAAAGTCTTTGTTTCTCGCCCCCGGAAAGGGTATCGCCCCGCTCGCCCACCCAGGTGTTGTAGCCTTCCGGCAGCGAGCTGATGAAATCGTGGAGATAGGCCGCCTTGGATACCTCTATGATCTTGTCCATGCCGGCATCCTTGGCGCCGTAGGCGATGTTCTCCTTGATTGTCGCCGAGAACAGGAACACGTCCTGCTGCGCGGTCACCACGTTCTTGCGCAGGGAGTCGAGCGTGACGTCGCGGATGTCCGTCCCGTCTATCAGGATACGGCCGCCGGTGACGTCATAAAATCTGGACAGCAGGTTGGCGACCGTGCTTTTGCCGCTCCCCGAGCGGCCCAGCAGCGCCACCAGCTGTCCCGGCTTGACCTCGAAGCTCACGTTTTTCAGGGCCGCCCCGAGGCTGTTATAGCTGAAACTCACGTTCTCGAATGTCACCGCCCCCTTCACCCTGCCCAGCTTGACGGCGCCGGGTTTCTCCTTGACCTCCGACTCCGTGTCTAATATCTCTAGGATGCGCTGCCCGGCGGAGGCGGTGCGGGAAACGAGGTTGACCATCATCCCCAGTCGCCGTATCGGCATCATCAATAGCCCTACCAGCAGGATGAACTGGGTGACTTCCCCCACCGTCATGCCCCCGGCCACCACCCGGTGCCCGCCGTACCAAAGGATTAGGACGGTCGGCAGGCTTATCAGCAGCACCATCGTGGGCATGTTGATGGACATGAGCCGCGCCGCTTGCATCTGGCTGTCGTAAAGGTCCTGCGCCTGTACCCCGAACCGCCGGCTTTCCTCTTTCTGGTGGGAGAACGCCTTGACCACCGCCACGCCGGAAAGGCTTTCCTCCAGCGTGTTTCCCATGAAGCCCATCATCGCCTGGACCTTGAGCCAGATGGGCCGGATGCGTCTCCCGAACGTGGCCGCCAGCCACGCTACCGGCACCACGAAGGCCAATGTCATCAGCCCCAGTTGCCAGTTCATCGTCAGCATCATGTATGATACCCCGATGAACATAATGACCAGCTGCGCCATCCCGAGCAGCCCCATGGCGAAGAACATCCGCGTGGCTTCCACGTCCACCGTGGCGCGGGACATGAGCTGGCCGGTCTGGTTGCGGTCGTGGAACGCGAAGCTTAGCCGCTGCAGCCTGGCGTAGAGGGCGTTGCGGATGTTGTAGGAAACCTTCTGGGCGACGACCTCGGCGAAGTACCGCTGGCCGTAGCCGGCAAAGCCCCTTAAAGAGCTGGCGGCGACGATGACCACCGCCGCGATGACTATCGCGCTCCGCTGGCCCATCCCGATCACGGTATCGATGCCGTCCCCGAGCATGCGCGGCACGATGATACTGAACCCCGTGCCCACGATGATACACAGGAAGGCGAGCAGGAGCATGAACCAGTATTTTTGGACGTAGCTGGTAATTCTTAGAACAGTTCTCATATGATCAGAACGTTATTGACTCGTTTCGATATATCGCAATATATTATACCACCATCTTTACCTTTAGTAAAGTGTATATTTCTCTGCCATTGCGAGCCCCGATGTAATCGGGGTGTGGCAATCTCATTTGCTCGCCCTGAGCCTGTCGAAGGGACATTTCTAATCTCAGCCGCTTGCCCTGAGCCTGTCGAAGGGTCATTCCCAAATTTATCGGGAATCCAGTCACCTCACCCCCTTGCTCCCCCTCTCCTTGAAAGGAGAGGGGGAAGAAAAGAAAGAGGGGCTTGCCCCCTCTTCAACTCTCCTTTTACGGGTATTATCGTCCCCCTTGTTAAAGGGGGAGTGAGGAGGATTTCGCACTGCCCCTGTCCCTCTTCAACACCCCCAGGGAGTGCGAGAGCGAGAAGGGCGCCAGTCCCTCTCAATAATACTTCCCCTCTCCAGCCACTAATATCTCCGCTTTTTCGGATGTTTCTGGCTGGAGAGGGGATTAAGGGGTGAGGCGTAAGACGAATCGGCATGCCAGACCTCCTTAATACTGGAGTTCCTGTAATATCATCTTTACGCATTTAGGTATCGCCGCCGCCACGGCCGGCGTGCATGACTCGCTGAAACTCTCGGTGTCCTCGGCCTCGATGGCGTAAATGTCTATCCGTAAAGGCATCTTCATCCCGAGCCTTTTTCCCATCTCCAGCGCCGTGGCCAGGTTGATATCGTGCGGCGAGCCGGCGTGCCGCGTGCTGGACAGCGCCTCGGCTTTAAGCCGGTGTATCTGTCCCGCTTTACCGCCTTCGGTCTTTATCGCGTCGATGATAATGACTCTTTCGTAGCCGGTGAGCAGATCGAGCAGGTCCAGCCCGCCCAGGCTGGCCTCGACCACGCTCGCTATTTCGCGATCGATCCTTCTTTCCAGCTCGTGCGCTATCGCCGGGCCGACCCCGTC
>DAIQQC010000030.1:15163-19957 GCA_036787005.1 Dehalococcoidales bacterium
AGCTTACCGCTTACAACTTATAGCTTATAACTTACAGCTTATAGCTTACAGCTTATAGCTTACAGCTAGCTGCTCGCTACCCTGTACGGCCCCAGCTTCCTTACCTGCTCCGTCATCTCGTTGACGATGCCGGCGAAGCGGTCGCCCTCGGACGCGGATACCCATTCCAGCCGTACCCGCTCGTCCTCGATCCCGAGCTGCGCCAGCATCTTCTTGAGCAGCGGTATCCGGCGGGCGGTCTTCTTGTTGCCGTCCTGGTAATGGCAGTCGCCCGGATGGCAGCCGCACACCAGTACGCCGTCGGCCCCCTGCTGGAAGGCTTTTATTATGAAGGTGGGGTCGACCCGCCCGCTGCACATGACGCGCACCACGCGCACGTTGGGGGCGTATTTTTTCCGCGATGTCCCCGCCAGGTCGGCGCCGGTGTAGGAGCACCAGTTGCACAGTATGCCCACGATCCTGGGTTCGAAGCTCACGCCAGCGCCCCTTCTATTTCCGCCATGATTTCCTCGCTCGTGAAGTGCCTGCCCTTGATGGCGCCGCTGGGACAGGCCGCCACGCAGGTGCCGCAGCCCTTGCACAGCGCCTCGTTGACGCGTGACACTTTCTTCGTTTCGTCGTAGTTGATTGCTTTATACGGGCATAGGTCAATGCATATCTTGCAGCCGGCGCAGTGCTCCTCGTCGATGTACGCTATCGCCCCTTCGATTTCCACCTTGCCCTTGCTGATGAGCGCCAGCACCCTGGCCGCCGCCGCCGATGCCTGGGCCACCGTGTCCGGTATGTCCTTCGGGCTCTGGCAGCACCCGGCGATGTATACCCCGTCCGTCGTCGTGGCTACCGGGTCCAGCTTGGGATGCTTTTCCAGCAGGAAGCCGTCCGCCTTCCGGCTCAGCGTTAAAATCCTGGCCAGTTGTTCGGTGTCGGCGCGGGGCTCCAGCGCGCAGCTCAGGACCACCATGTCCACCGCCAGCCGCCGCTTGCGCCGCACCAGCGTGTCTTCCACCAGCACTACCAGCTTGCCCTTTTCTTCGGGCTTTTCCGCGATGTCGGTGACCTCTCCCCCCTTGCCCCGGATAAAGTTGACCCCTTCCTCCTGTAATCTCTCGTAAAACTCTTCGTACCCTGAGCCGGCGCACCTCATATCGATATATAGCTGGTACACCGCCGCCTCCGGCAGTTTCTCCCGCAGCAGGTGGGCGAACTTTAGCGAATACATGCAGCATACCCGCGAGCAGTATTTGTGGTAGTTGGTGTCCCGGCTCCCGATGCAGTGTAAAATGGCGATGCTCTTGGGCTCTGACCCGTCCTTCAGGGTGACCTTCCCGCTGGTCGGCCCGGAGGCATTGGTCAGCCTTTCGAACTCCAGCCCGGTGATGACGTTGTCCAGTCGGCCGTACCCCAGCTGGTAAATGGTCGTCGGGTCGAACTGCTGGAAGCCCGTGGCGACGATGATATTCCCGATTTCTATCTCGGTTATCTCGTCCTTCTGGCTGAAGTCGATCGCCCCCGCCTCGCACCCCGGCTGCCCCTTCTTCTCGATGCCCTTCTCGCACAGCCGGCAGGCGTCTTTGCCCTCCGCCAGCCCCTTGAGATGCCGGCAGTTCTTAGCGTCGATGATGGCCTTGTTGGGCACGGCGTAGGGCGACGGTATATATATCGCTTTCCGCTTGCCCAGCCCGCAGTCGAACTCGTTGGGAACGCTGGTGGGGCAGAGCTCCGAGCACCGCCCGCACCCCGTGCACCTGACCGTGTCGATGTATCTGGCCTTCTTCTTTATTTTAGCCTTAAAATTGCCGATGTACCCCGATAGCTCGACGAGTTCGCTGTAGGCCATCAGCTCGATGTGTTTGTTCTGACCCACGCTGGTCATCTTGGGCGTTAAAATGCAGGCGGCGCAATCGAGCGTCGGAAACGTCTTGTCGAACTGTGCCATGTGCCCGCCGATACTTGCGTCTTTTTCCAGCAGGTAGACTTTATGCCCGGCCCCGGCTATCTCCAGCGCCGCCTGGATGCCCGCTACCCCTCCCCCTATCACCAGCGTGGCCGGGTTCACCTCTACCTCTTTGGTCTCCAGCGGCTCCTGGTAGTAGACGCGCCTGACGGCGGCGTTCACCAGCGCCTTGGCTTTTTCCGTCGCCTGGGCTTTGTCGGTATGCACCCACGAGCACTGCTCCCGGACGTTGGCCATCTCGAACAGGTACTGGTTGAGGCCGGCCTCCTGGCAGACGCGCCGGAACGTGGGCTCGTGCATCCGCGGCGAGCAGGACGCCACCACCACGCGGTTCAGCCCTAGGCTTTTAATGTCTTCCTTGATGAGGTTCTGGCCGGGGTCGGAGCACATGTACTTGTAATCGCGTGCCGTAGCCACGCTGGGCAGCCCGCGGGCATACTCGGCCACTTTAGTACAGTCCACCACCCCGGCGATGTTGCTGCCGCAGTGGCAGATATATACCCCGATCTTCGGCTCCAATTCCCGCTCCTTATCTGTATTTCAGCAGGACTTTCTCCGCCGAGACGATGCTGTTCTTTATCCCCAGTTCCTTTTCCCCGATCCCGAAAGCAATGCCCATCAACTGGGTAAAGAATAAAACGGGTAGTTTATAGCTGGTCTTGAATTTCTGATTAACCCGGTTTTGATAAGCGTCCAGGTTCGTTTGACACAAAGGGCACACCGTAACTAGGCACTCGGCGCCGTTGCTTGTGGCGGATTCGAGAAGCTTGCGTGTCAGATCAAGCGCCAGGGCTTCCTCGGAGATAATGAGCGAGCCCCCGCAGCAGTGGGTCTTTAACGGGAACCGGGTCGGCTCTCCACCCAGGCTGGCGATAAGCTTATCAAGTGACTGCGGGTTCTCCGGGTGGTCAAAGCCAAAGCCGGGGCGGACCACCTGGCAGCCATAGTAGGGCGCTACCTTGAGACCGGCCAGGGGCTTCGTCACTTTGGCCCTGATGGCATCGTAACCGATATCGGTGGTAATAATGTCAAGCGCGTGCCTGACCTTGATCAAACCGTCATATTTCAGGTCGCCGGCCGCCAGGGCTTCGTCCACTTTCGCTTTTAGCCGGGGATATTGCTTGAGGTAAGAGTTGGTGCGGTTGAAAATAACGTAGCAGGCGCTGCACGGTGTCACCATGTCAAGTCCGGTTTTCTCGGCGAGGGCGAGGTCGCGTGCCGCCAGGCAGAAGGCGCCGAGCTCGTCCACCGAGCCGGATGGCGTCGAGCCGCAGCAGCTCCAGTCGTCGAGCTCCTTCAGTTCTAAGCCCAAGACTTTAGCTATAGCCCGCATCGACCCCCCGTAAGCCCTGGCGCCCCCTTCTGAGGAACAGGAACAGCCGGGAAAATACGTGTAGTATTTCACTCGGCGCCTCCCGGCGACTCAGCCTTATCGAGGATAGCTTTTAGCTGGCGGCTCCCCGCCCGCGTGAGCTTTCTTGACTTGATGGATATGCGGTGTCGGCGGAGCATATTGAAAGCCACCGGGATCATCCTCCAGGCGCGCAAAGGGTTGGTCTGCAGGTAAAATCGCAACATAAACCACAGTTCCGATAGATTTCCCATGCTGCAATAGTGGTTGAAAAGACGGTACATGGTCGGGGTGAGCGTTTTAGCGTGGACGAGCCCCTCCCGGATTGATAGATACTCCAGGGCATGCATCAGGTCGGTGAATTTGACGCCCCTGGGGCACCGTACCGTGCACATGTAGCAGGAGAGGCAGTACCACATGGCGTTGCTGGAGAGGACCTCTTGCTTCATGCCGGCGCGCGCCATGGCGATGAGCTCCGAAGGCGTATGTTCCATGCGGTCGGCGTTGGGACAGGAAGCGGTGCAGGTGCCGCATTGGATGCAGATTTTTATCCCCTCCCCGCCGGGCAGCGCGCCTACTTCGTCGATGAATCCCTTGTTGCCGGTCTCTGTTACCATGGCGTTGCCAACGAACCGCTATTGTTTGGGTATCTTATACCATCCTGCGTTTTCCTGCAACTTATTCAAACGAATGTTAGCATTTATCTTGATGGGCAGCGTCCGTATTAATGCTTATTTATGACCGCCGTAATAGGTATAAATGCTTACGACTATTTTTTCAGGTATTCGTAGAGCCGCGTCACGTTCATGCGGATGACCATCGTTTTACGGTCGTTGTCCGGCAGGTGGGCGAATATCGACTTGAAAACTACTTTTTCCTGGGCTTCCTTGAGGCTCATGCCTTTGTCGATAGCCCCCTGCACCTCGTCCAGGCAGTCCTTTATGGTCTTCGCCATGCGTTTGAACGCGCTCTTGTCAGTGACACCCCCGTGCCCCGGCACCACCGTGTCCACGTCCATCTTTTCGTATTCCTTCAGCGACTCCAGCCAGCGGTCGGGCAGGGCCTGGTGGAAATACGGCATGTCTTCCACGACCACGTTGTCCGAGGTGAAAACTATCCGTTCCTCCGGGCAATAGACGGCTACCTGGTACGGACTGTGCCCCGGCAGGTTGATTAGCTTGAATGTATGCCCGCCGAGGTATATCGTCAGCCTCTCGGACAGGGTGATGTCCGGCGCCCGGTAGTGGAAGTCGTCGGGTACGGGCAGGCTTTCCGGGGACATCATCTTGAGCATCCCCTCGAAGTCCTTCACCTTGGAAGCCAGTATGGCCTCCCGCGTGCCTTCGTGCGTGACCAGCGTCCCCCCGAAGTAACAGTCGCCGGAGGTGTGGTCGCCGTGCGGCTCGGTATTTATAACATATTTCACCGGCCCGAGCTTAGCGATTTCCCCCACCACCTTCTTGGCGTTGGCGGGTATCATCGGCGTGTC
>DAIQQC010000031.1:0-19956 GCA_036787005.1 Dehalococcoidales bacterium
CTGCCTGGTTAGCGATTTGCTTGACGTCGGTCATTTCCTTCGATGAAGAGGTACCGAACAGCAGGCAGTTTTCATCCATGAACCTGTTGACGTTGGTGACCGCCTGAGCGGCATCGTAGGCACTATCAATCCAGACAACCTCTATCTGGTAGCCGTTAACGCCGCCAAGCTCCTCGTTGATATACTTGATAGCGTCGAGGTTGGCATCACCCATGGGGCGGCCTTTTTCGGCGGCTGGCCCGGTGGTCGGAGTAGTAATGCCAATTTTCAGAGTCTTCACGGTCTCGTTTTCTCCGCCGCAGGCACCGAACACAGGCAGCAACGTCAGGATCAGCGCCAGGCAAACAATAACCGTGATAATGAATCTCTTACTTTTCATGTTACCTCCTTATTGATTACGGTGTTATTTCTTCAGCCAACCGTGAACTACATAACCATCCCCTCCTTAAAACAGTTAATACGAAAACGGCCACAAACGATAAGCCGACTTAAAAAGCGCCCAGCGGTGGGCCAGGCCCCTCGGCTCGAGTATTAAAAAGAGGACGATGACCAGGCCGAAGAGCATGGGCGTCACGCCGGTGGCAAAACCCGACGGTAGATTTTTAAACGAGCTTTCTAGGAACGGGACCAGGTATATCGGTAGGAGCACCTGCTGGAGAAGACGTATTAGCACGACGCCCATGATCGGTCCCAGCGAAGTGCCCAGCCCGCCGATGATGATCATACCGATATAGAGAATGGAATCGGTAAAGCTGAACATCTCCCCGTTGAGGTTGAGGTAATAGCAGTGGGCTAACAGCGAACCGGCGATGCCGGCGAAGAAGCAGCCGATAAAAAAAGCCAGCAGCTTATAATAGAGCAAGTTTACGCCCATGACCTGGGCGGCCAGATCGTTATCACGTATAGCGATGAAGGCGCGGCCCACCCTGGTCCGGGCAAGGTTCTTGGCCAGGAAAATCGTCAGCACGGCAACGCCGGCGATGAGGAAAAACTGGCTGGTCTTGCTGCGGAAAACAAAACCCCCGATCGATGCATAGGGCACCGAGATGCCGGTAAAGCCACCCGTCAGACCCCAGTGGTTGATGACCCAGATAATGATGAACTGGGCGGCGACGGTAGTGATAGCCAGGTAAAATCCCTTGACCCGTACCGAGGGGAGGCCGAAGACGATGCCGATAAGGCCGGAGACCAGCCCGGCGGCGAGGAACCCGACCAGGAAGGGCATCTCGAAGCGGTTGGTCAGGACGGCGGAGGTATAAGCCCCCACCGCGATGAAGCCGGCGTGGCCGATGGAAAGCTGGCCGCAATAGCCCACCAGGATGTTCAGACCGACCGCCGCGATCAGGGTGATGCCGATCAGGTTGAAGACGCCCAGCCAGTAGTTGCCGAAATAAAGCGGGGCGGTAAAAACCACGGCGATCAGAGCCAACAGCAGTCCCCATTGGGTCCGGGTGCGCACGATGGCCATGTCCTGCGCGTAGTTATAGTTGCGTATCCCGCACGGCAGACTCATCGACTATATCCTCTCAATGCGCGTCTCCCCGAACAGTCCGTAGGGCTTGATTACCATGACGATGATGATAATCACGAAGGGTATAATGTCTTTTACACCGGACCAGAGGTATTGCGTCAGGTAGCCGCCGCCCATGGTTTCCGCGAGGCCGATGACCGGCCCGGCGACAATACAGCCGACGAACGAGTCCAGCCCGCCGAGGATCACCACCGAGAACGATTTAAGGCCGGTCTCCACCAGTCCCTGGGTGATGCCTCCGATACTGGAAATGAGTACCCCGCCGATGGCCGCCACCGCACACGCGAACATCCACGACACAGAAAAGACCCGTGTCACCGGGATGCCGCTGGCCTGTACCGCCATCTGGTCGTCGGCGGTGGCGCGCATGGCGATGCCCATCCGGTGATAGCGGAAGAAAAGCGTCAGCAGGACAAAGACCAGGAGGCAGATACCGATAACCCAGAGATATTCCTGCGATATGACGGCGGGGCCGATATGGATGACTTCCCTGGGGAAAAGGCGGGGTAACCCGGCCACGCTCCATGGCCAGATAAACGTTACGATCCCCTGGATGAAGTACCCTATCCCCAGCGTTACTGTAATGAGTGAGAGGATGGGCTGGGCGATGAGTGGACGCAGGGCGAAGCGCTCGATGCACCAACCGAGAAAAACCGCGAAGATAATGACCAGGGGAAAAGCGATATAGGCAGGTAAAGCGGCCTGCACCAGCATGGAATAGGTAAACCATGACGAGATGAGCACGATCTGCCCCAGCGCCAGGTTGGCGACACTGCTCGATTTCCAGATGAGGGCAAACCCCAGCGCAATCAGGGCGTAGACCATGCCGATCGATATACCGGTGATCAAGAACTGCAGGAACTCCCCGTTGGTGACGGACATCCAGATAGCGTAGCCCAGGAGGCCAGCCGCCAGGACCCAGAGCGTATATTTCAGGTATTTTTTTGACTTTTTATTGCTCATCTTAGTCTACGTTCCTGCTGACGTTCCTGACCTGTATGGCCGTGGTTACCACGCCCTTGCGTCCGTCCCGGTAGGTCACCGGGGCCTGTACCTCTACTTTGTCCCTGCCTCCGTACAGAGCCTCGATGAGCTCTTTATACCGCTGCTCCATGAACTCCCTTCTCAATTTCCGCGTGCGTGTCAGCTCCGCCTCGTCAGGGTCGAACTCTTTATGCAGCAGCACAAACTTGCGCACGCGGGACGGCTCGGGCAGGTAGCCGTTAACGCGCTCCAGATCCTGCCGCACCAGGTCCGCCACCTCTCTTTTCTGGGAAAGATCGACGAAGGTGGTATAAGTAAGGTGGTGGCGCTCGGCCCATTTTCCGACCATGGCGAAATCGATGTTGATGATGGCGGAAACGTAGTCCCGGTCCTTACCCCCGATGACCATGGCGTCCTTGATATAAGGGCTGAACCTGAGCCTGCCCTCTATATACTGGGGGGCGTATTTGGCGCCGGACCTGAGCTCGCCCATGTGCTCCAGACGGTCCATAAAAATCAGGTGCCCCTGCTCGTTGATATTGACAGCGTCGCCCGTATGGCACCAGCCGTCAATGAGAGTGACGGCGGTCTTTTCCGGGTTCTTATGATAGCCGGTGAACATGCAGTCGGAAGTGACCAGCAGCTCGCCCGCTTTAGTAATTCTCAGCGACGTGCCCAAAGCCGGCCGGCCAACGCTCTCGAACTTGATCTCGCCTTCACCATGAGAAGAGATCAGGCCGGCCTCGGTGCTGGCGTAGCACTGCCGCAGCTCGACGCCTATCGCATGGATCAGGCGGAAAGTGTCCAGGCTTAAGACCGAGCTCCCTGTCACGGCGAACCTGACCTTGCTCAGTCCCAGCCGGTCTTTGAGAGGCCGGAATAGCGCCAGGTAGGCGAGGGCGTGCAAGGCGCGCCAGAAAAAGTTGGGCATCCTGCCCTGGAACTTCAGGTCGGCGATCTTGTGCCCGACCGGCAGGAACAGTTTATAGGTGAAGCGCTTGAGCGGGTTGGCGTCCATCATCTTCACCTGGATCTCGCTGACCAGTCCTTCCCATTGCCGCGGCCCGTAGATGACGAAGTTGGGGCCGATCTCCCGCGTGTCCTCGGCGATGGTCTCCGGCTCCTCCGGGAAGTTGAGCCGGGCGCCGGTCAGCAGGTGGGGGATGGTGGCGAAAAAGCTGTCCCCTACCCAGGCCGCCGGGAAGTTGGATATGAGGTTGTCGTTTTCGTTAAGCGGGTAGCGGTTGACGAAGCCTCGGGCGGTGGTAATCAGGGCGCGGTGGGTAAGGGTAGCGCCTTTAGGTAGACCTGTTGTCCCCGACGTATAATAAATGAAAGCGATATCGTCTCCCCTCCCCTCCTCCACATTCCTCTCAAAAAGCCCGGTGTGGGTTTTTTCGTATTCTTTGCCCAGCTCCATGACCTCGTTAAAGCTGATGAGGATGGGATCGTCGTAATTACGGAGCCCCTTGGGGTCCCAGTATATGACTCTTTGGAGCAGGGGCAGGTCTTTCTTTATTTCCAGCAGCTTGTCGGTCTGCTCCTGGTCGTTAACGATGGCGAACTTAGCGTCGGAATGCTCGGCGATGTATTTCACTTCCGAAGGGATGGAATCGACATAAGCCCCGGTGGCGATGCCCCCCGCCGCCTGGACGGCGAACTCCCCCCAGAACCACTGCGGCTCGTTGTCTCCGATAATGCAGGCGACGTCTCCCCGCCCCAGTCCCAGGCTGATCATGCCGAGCGAGAAGAGCTTAACGTTTTCACAGTATTCCCGCCAGCTATAGCGGCGCCAGATGCCGAACATCTTCATGGACATCGCCGTCCGCTCATCCCACCTGGCGCTGTTGCTTATGATTATTTGCGGGATAGTGTCCCTTTTTTCCTGTGTGCTTATCGCCAACTCAATACCCCTGTAAACTTAATTACCCCCCTTGCGGGAGGTAATTATAAACTCAACTAAAATATATGAAAGATCTATTGAACTAACTGCTTATTTAATTACCCTCCCGCGCGCACTCCCGGTGCGCCCGGTAAAGATGAACTTCTGATTCTCCGGTTCAACGTATTTAGTGTACAACATAGAAATTCTTAATGACGTTCTACTTTAACACAAGATAATCTCGCTGTCAATACTGCGCGAAGCTGGCGGACGATTTTATGTTCAGCCCGTTACCACCGTCGTGCCGGTGGCTTTGGCGATGAGCTTGCCGGTCTGGTTGGTCACGGTCATCTCGGAGACGCCGATGCGCCGGCCGCTTTTGATTACACGGCACTCGGCGGTAAGCTCGTCGCCGACGGCCGCTCCGGAAATGAGGTGGATATTGAATTGCGTCGCTATGCTTGGAGTGACCAGCGAGTTGGTGGCGTAGGCGAATGCCTGGTCGGCCACGGCCATGACGATGCCCCCGAAGACCATGCCGTTAAAGTTGAGGTGTTCCGGCAGGATCTTCAAGGTCACCCTGGCGTAGCCCGGCGTCAGCTCAGCCAGTTTTATTTTTAAGAAAGCGGCGATGGGCTCTTTGGCCTCGGCGGCTTTGAGACGGGTGATATTATCTTCTGACATTCTCGTATATTATAGCACGAGGAAACACGCAGTTGACAAAAGGGGCGAACTTGCCTTCATAATAAGCGGTAACCATCGAGCAGGAGGTGACCATGTCCGTCTATCTAATGCTGACGACCCTGACCGACGCCGGCAGGAAAGCCCTTCAGGAAGACCCGGAGATCCTTAAGGAAATCAATAAAGAGGTCGAGTTCATGGGGGCGAAGATACTGACCCAGTACGCACTGCTCGGCCAGTACGATTTCGTGAACATCCTGGAAGCCCCCAGCAACGAGGCCATCGCCAAGCTGGCGATACGGCTCAGCGCCAAGGGCACCACGCAAACGCTGACCCTGACGGCCATCCCTGTTGACGACCTCATCACCACGCTGAAAAATCGGGAGAGCCCCTGGTAAAGATGTATGCCGAAGATTAAAGTCCTAATTGCCGACGATCACGCCGTAGTTCGGGAAGGCACCCGCCAGATACTCGAACAGGAGGCGGACATCGATGTCGTGGCGGAGGCGGCCGATGGCGAGGAGGCGGTGCGGCTGGTCGGCAGCGCCCGGCCGGACGTGGCCATCATCGACATTGCCATGCCGGGGGTTGACGGCATTGAAGCAACCCGCCAGATCAAAGCCCTTTACCCTTCGGTGGCGGTGCTGATACTCTCGGCTTATGATGACGACCAGTTCGTTTTCAGCCTTCTGGAAGCCGGCGCGGCCGGCTATCTTTTGAAAAGCGTACGGGGCCGCGAGCTCATCGAAGCCGTGCGGCAGGTCCACGCCGGGGAGTCGGTGCTACACCCGTCCATTGCCCGCAAGGTGCTCAACCGCTTCGTCCCCACCCCCGATAAGCCCCAGCACCAGAAACCTACCGATATGCTCAGCGAGCGCGAGATCGAGGTCCTGCGGCTGGCCACCCGCGGCCTGTCGAACCAGGACATCGCCGATGAACTCTGTCTCAGCCTCCGCACCGTCCAGGCACACCTCGGGCACATCTTCAATAAGCTCCAGGTCAGCTCGCGGACAGAAGCAGTGGTACATGCCCTGAAACAGGGCTGGGTCACTCTCGAAGATATCCCCTGATAAGGTATAATGAGAATATGGCCTGGGTAATCGCCGCCGCTGTAATCGCCGGCCTCTTTCTCGCTATCGGGATATGGTCTCTGCTGACCGCGAGGCGATACCGCCGCAACCTCGAAGCCGCCCGGCAGGAGCTCAAGGTCTCCGAAGACAGCTACCGCTACCTGTTTGAAAACGCCCACGACGCCATCTGGCTCCACGACCTCGAGGGCAACTTCATCACCGTCAACAAGGCCACCGAAAAGCTGACGGGATACAGCCAGGAAGAACTTGGCCGGATGAACGTTAAAAGCTTCCTCTCCGAAGAAAGCCTGGAGCTGGCTCAACAGATTAGAAAAAAGCTATTAAACAACGAGGGGGTCGAGCAGCCCTACGAGCAGCGTATCTTCCGCAGGGACGGCAGCGAGGCATATATGCAGTTGACCACCAGCCTCGTGTCCGAGAACGGCCAGCCGGTATCGTTCCACCACATCGCCAGGGACATTACCGAGCAGAAAAAGATGAACGAGAGTCTACGTTTCTACTTTAAGCAGGCAATCAAAGCCCAGGAAGAGGAAAGAAAACGCATTTCCCACGAACTGCATGACGACACCATTCAGTCGCTGGTGGTGCTGTCCCGCCAGCTCGACGCCCTGGCTACGGACGACCAGGTGCTTTCCAGGGAAAACCGCGACCTTCTTGAGGATATCTGGCACCGGACCGAAAGTATTTTACAGGGGCTGCGCCGCCTCAGTCAGGACCTGCGGCCGGCGGCCCTGGACCGCCTGGGTCTGCTACCGGCAGTCGAGATGCTGGCATCGGAGGTAACCAAGTATGCCAGCATCATTACCAGAGTAACTCTAGTCGGAAAAGAACACCGCCTGCCGGAGGAAGTGGCAATAGCGCTCTTCCGCATTACCCAGGAAGCCTTGAGGAACGTCTGGCGCCACTCCGGGGCGACCCGCGCCGACATTACCATCGACTTCACCGACACGCGCACCAGGATAACCGTCAACGATAACGGCAAGGGGTTCCATGTCCCCGAGAAAATGAGCGACCTCGCCCGGCAGGACAAGCTCGGGCTGGCGGGCATGCACGAGCGGGCTCAGCTCGTCGGAGGCACCTTGACGGTGCAGTCGCAGCCGGACAAGGGCACCATGATCATCGTGGAAGCGCCGGGGTAATATCCGCTTTATCATTTAGGAGACAAATCATGGAAAGCCACACTTTTTCACGCCTGATGCACATCGGGATGGTGGTCAAAGACATGGATAAAGCCATCGCGCGTTTTGAAGCCCTCGGCATCGGCCCTTTCAAACCGAGGATCCTGCCGGCGGACGCCCGGGAGACCTACCGCGGCAAGCCGTTCGCCCCCGCGCAGCGGGTAGCCATCCGGACTACGCAGATCGGCAATATGGAGCTTGAGCTTATCCAGCCCATCAGCGGGGAATCGCCGCACCGGGAATTCCTCGACCAGAAAGGCGAAGGCGTGCAGCACCTTGGGTTCTTTGTCGATGATCTCAGGGAAGAGACCGAACGACTGACCGCCGCGGGCTCCACTGTCTTGCTGACGTCGCAGTTTAAGAGTGGCGGCGGGGTGACCTACCTGGACCTCGATGCAGCGGGGCTGATCGTGGAGCTAGTGCAGCCGGGGAAAAGGCAGGGGTAATATTGAAACGGGAGACGGGACTCGAACCCGCGACAGCCCCGATGGCAATCGGGTAACTCTACCAATCTTTATGAGATTTTGGAGCGGGAGACGGGACTCGAACCCGCGACAGCCTGCTTGGAGGGCAGGAACTCTACCAACTGAGTTACTCCCGCTCGGTTCAGATTAATTTTAACCCCAAAAGGATGGGATGTCAAAACCCATCATTTGACTTCCATTATATAATTATATAATAGGATTGACAGGATATGCTCAAGGGGGAGAGCTATGGAAACCGGCAAAAAGAAGAAATTTTTCCTTAAAAGGTTTTTTGGCTGGCTTTTTCAGGACAGCAAGCGAGAAATGGAGCAAGTGGCCAAAGACCCCATGAATCGGTTAGAGATTGATACTGATATAGACAACATTAAACAAAAAACCATATACCGTGGATTCTAGCTAATCTGCCCCCTTTTTCGTTATGAAGATCCTCATCACCCAGGAGACCGACTGGCTGAAGCGCAACCCGGCGCAGCAGCACCACCTTGCCGAGATGATGTCGCTCCGCGGCCACGAAGTCCGCGTTATCGATTACGAGTTACTTTGGCAAAACGCCGCCAGTAAACATCTTTGTTCGCATCGTAAAATATTTGAGAACGTCACCAAGATCCACCAGGGTGCCAAAGTCACCGTCGTCCGTCCCGGCTTTCTCAGGCTCCCCCTTTTGCACTATGTATCGATGGCCGCTACCCACCGGGCCGAGGTCAGCCGCCAGGTAAAAGAATTCGCCCCGGACGTCATCATGGGGTTCGGTATCGTTAACAGTCTCTGGGCGGCCAACGCCGCCCGCCGGCACGGCATACCATTTGTTTACTACTGGATCGACGTTTTGCACCGGTTGATACCTGGCAAAGCTTTTCAACCCCTGGGTTTATATATTGAAAAGCTGGCGCTTAAGCGTTCCGACCGCGTCCTGGTGATCAACGAAAAACTTAGTGAACTGGTCACAAAACTTGGGGCGCCGGAAGACAGAACGACGGTCCTGCGGGCCGGCATCGATGATCAACTATTCAACCCGGCTATCAGCGGCGAGACGATAAGGAAGCAGTACGGGCTTTCGAAAGAAGACATCATCCTGTTCTTCATGGGCTGGCTGTATAAATTCTCGGGTTTGAAAGAGGTCGCGTTA
Organism: Dehalococcoidales bacterium; assembly: GCA_036787005.1. GTDB lineage: Bacteria > Chloroflexota > Dehalococcoidia > Dehalococcoidales > RBG-16-60-22 > JBFYTX01. The sequence continues at coordinate 8,959 of DAIQQC010000031.1, forward strand.
CAGTTGGCTCAAAACCCTGACCCGCGCCTTAAATTACTCATCGTCGGGGAGGGAGACCTGTATAAAGAACTGGAGAGGATTCAACGGGAACACGGCTTACAGGGCAGGCTGGTCCTCGCCGGCCGAAAGGACTACGCGGAGATTCCCGCGCATATCGCCGCGGCCGATATCTGCCTGCTGCCCGCCTATCCCGGCGAGAAGATCATGCAGGATATCGTCCCGATAAAGCTTTACGAGTACATGGCGATGCGGAAACCGGTGATTTCCACCCGGCTCCCCGGCGTGGTTATGGAGTTTGGCGAGACGAACGGCATCGCGTACGTCGACCAACCTGAAGCCGTGATTCAAAAAGCCCTGGAGCTAGTAAATAGCAATACTCTAAATACGCTGGGTTTAAAAGCCGGGGAATTCGCTGCGAAGAACAGCTGGCAACAAATCGCCGATGAATTTGAGTCGATTCTTAATCAAGCGGTTATGGATAAAAAGAAATAATACCAGTACTCTCTGTTATTTCTTGTCCTGGGGTTCTCCCAGCGACCACTTACGTTTTTCCACGAACTTGAGGAAATCGAGCTTTTCCAGCTTTTGAAAGTTATGACGGGCGTCTATCCAGCTCATCGTGCCGGACCGGCCCCGCATGGCGATTGACTGCGTTTGTGCGCCGCCGCTGAAATAACGCACTCCCTTAAGCAGGTCGCCGCTGCTGACCCCGGTGGCGGCAAAAAATACATCGTCGCTATCGATCATATCCTCCGCGCCGTAGACCTTTTCCAGGTCTTCTCCCTTTTCGATAGCCGCCTGTTTTTCTTTTTCATCGCGCGGCCATGGTTTACCCTGCATCCCTCCCCCGATGCAGCGTATCGCCGCTGCGGTCAGCACCCCCTCCGGCGTCCCCCCGATGCCCATCAGTAAGTCGACATCGGTTTCCGGCAGGGCGGCATCGATGCTGGCGGACACATCGCCATCGGTGATAAGCTTCACCCGGGCCCCGGCGCTCCGTATATCATCCAGCAGCTGGGCATGGCGCGGTCGGTCCAGCACCACCACGGTAATTTCCGATACTTTCTTTCTCTTGGCGAAGGCCACGTTTTTCAGATTTACCCGCACCGTTGCGTTAATATCGATGCTGTCCCTGGCCTCGGCATCGGTGACGATTTTGTTCATGTAGACACAGTTACGGGGGCAGTGCATCGTCCCCCTGGCGGAAAGAGCCACCACGGATATCGCCCCGGGGAGTCCCCGGGCGGTCAGGGTCGTCCCATCGACAGGATCGACCGCAATGTCGACTTTCGGCTCTGAGCCGTCGCCGATTTTCTCGCCGATATAAAGCATGGGGGCTTCGTCCTTTTCCCCTTCCCCGATGACCACGATGCCGTCCATCCTGACGAATCCCAAGACGTTGCGCATGGCGGTTACCGCCATTTCGTCCACCAGGTTCTTATCGCCCCTCCCCAGGTGGCGCGCCGCCGCCAGCGCTGCTGCTTCGGTAACGCGGACGAGCTCCATGGCGAGGTTGCGCTCTATGGGCCGGTTGGTTTTTTCGATTTTCATATTATGTCCATTCCCATTTTGAAAATCGGGGCGAGTGGATTTGAACCACCGACCTCAGCGTCCCAAACGCTGCGCGCTGAACCAGACTGCGCTACGCCCCGTCCGTTAAAGTATAGCCGAGTGCCTGCCGTCACGCAATATATTTAGTTAAAAAAGAAGAGGGGCTTTCCCGCCCCTCTTTGTTATTCAACTTATAACTTATAGCTTATAACTTACAACTACTAATCCCGGCAGTCGGGGCATTTTTCGTAGTCGCTTAGTGGAGTCCCGGATATCTTGGCGATATACTCTATCTGCTTTTCCGGGGCCCAGTACTGGCCGCACACGGTGCATTTCCTGAGTTTAAAGTCCATGCTGTTATGAGGCCATTTGATGAACCGCTTGCCCTTGACGTCCTCAAAAGATATCGCGCCCGTGGGACAGCTGTAAGCGCAGGAACCGCAGCCGATACATGCCTCGGAGAAGTCAGCGCTGAACGGCGTGGTCAGTTCTCTTTCTGTGCCGCGTTTGGACAGGCTGATGGCCGCTACGCCCACTACTTCATCGCAAGTGCGGGCGCAGTTGGCGCACAAAATACACTTGTTGTTGCCGGACTGCTCGACGAGCCGCGACTTTTCCGCCCCGTATTCCTTCGCCAGGTCGCGGATCACTTCCGACTCCGGGCAGCGGGCGAGCAGCAGTTCCAGCAACATGCGGCGTATCATTTTGAGCCGTTCCGTGTCCGTCTGGACGGTAAGCCCTTCTTCCACCTGGTATATACACGAGGTGACGAGCCGTTCCCGTCCGCGGGCGGTCTTTATCTCTACCAGGCACAAGCGGCAGGCGCCGTAGGGGGCGACCGCCTCGTTCTCGCAGAGGCTGGGGATATGGATATTATTCTTCCGGGCGGCGTGGAGTATCGAGATGCCTTCTTCGGCTTTTATCTGTCGTCCGTTGATCGTCAAATTTACCATTTTCTGTCCTTATTTAGCTACGAATTTGCAGACGCCAGCCGGGCACTTATGGTCTTTAATGTGGGCTTCGTATTCGTCCCGAAAATGGCGAATGGAGCTCATCACCGGGTTCGGCGCCGACTGTCCCAGCTGGCAGAGGGAAGCGTCCACCAGCGTGGCGGAAAGTTCTTCCAGCAGCTGGATGTCTCCCGCTTTTCCCCGGCCTTCCGTGATGCCGTCAAGGATATATCTCATCTGGCGCAAGCCCTCGCGGCAGGGCAGGCATTTGCCGCAGGACTCGCCCTCGAGGAAGGTGGTGTAATACCGCGCCATGTCCACCATGCAGGTCTTGTCGTCCATGACGATCATGCCGCCGGAGCCCATCATCGAACCGGCTTTAGTCAGTTCGTCGAAATCTACGGGCAGATCAAGGAGGCTTTCCGGTATCATGCCGCCACTGGGCCCGCCGGTCTGTACCGCTTTGAATTTACGTCCTTTCGGAATGCCGCCGCCGATTTCAAATACTATCTCCCGGAGCGTGGTGCCCATTGGCACTTCTACCAGGCCGGTGTTGCTGATGTTTCCCACCAGCGCAAAAATCTTGGTGCCTTTGCTGTTCTTGGTGCCGATTTTACTATACCAGTCGGCGCCTTTATTGATGATCAGCGGCACGTTAGCCCAGGTCTCGACGTTATTCAAGTTGCTCGGTTTGCCCCAGAGCCCCTGCTCCGAGGTGTGGATATACTTGGCGCGCGGCTCCCCTACCCTGCCCTCCAGCGACGCCATTAAAGCGGTCGATTCCCCGCAGACGAAAGCCCCGCCGCCCCGCTTTATCTTTATCGTGAAGCTAAACCCCGACCCGAGGATATTATCCCCCAGTAATCCGTACGCCTCTGCCTGCTCCATGGCGATGCTCATATGACGGACGGCCATCGGGTATTCGTTGCGGATGTAGATATATCCCTCGTGGCTGCCGATGGCGTAAGCCCCGATGATCATCCCCTCCAGCACGCTGTGCGGGTTGCCTTCCACGAGCGACCGGTCCATGAAAGCGCCGGGATCGCCCTCGTCGGCGTTGCAGATAACGTATTTTGGCTCGCCGTGGGCGTTCCGCGTGCTCTCCCACTTGCTGCCGGTGGGGAAACCGGCCCCGCCTCGTCCCCGCAGCCCCGCCCTTTTCATTTCATCAATTATTTTTTCCGGGGTCATCTTCAGGGCTTTGGCCAGGGCGGTATACCCGCCGATAGCCAGGTAGTCGTCAATAGAGGTGGGGTCGATAAGGCCGTTGTTGCCGATGATCAGCCGCATCTGGCGTTTATAAAAAGGCACTTCGCTCTCTTTAACGACTTTTTGATTAGTAGCGCGGTCGGTATAGAGTAGCCGGTTGACCGGGTTACCCTTACCGATGGTTTCAGTCAAAATTTCCGGGACATCTTTAGGACGCACCCGTGTGTAAAATATGTCGTCAGGTTTTACGACCACCAGAGTGCCGCGCTCGCAGAAGCCGGGGCAGCCGATGGTCTTGACGTCAACTTTCGCTTCCAGCTTTTGCTTCTTGACCTCGTCGAAGAAAGCTGCGGCCACGCTTTTCGAGCCGTAGGCCTGGCAGCCGGTGCCGTTGCAGATGGTGATAACGGGCTTATCGGGCGCTCTCTTTTTTAGTATCGAACTCCTGAGGGCCTCCAACTCGCCCGGCGACTTTACTTTTGGCACGGGAATTCCTCCACTAAGTTAGCTGTAATTCTTTAAGACTCCGCCGACTTTCTCCGGCGTCATCTCGCCGTGATAGTCCTCCCCGATGATGACCATCGGGCCCAGGGCGCAGGCGCCCACGCAGTTGACCGTCTCCAGGGTGAACCGCAGGTCTTCTGAATTTTCCCCGGTCTTTATTCCCAGTTCTTTCTCGATTTCTTCCAGGACTTTATCCGAGCCGCGGACGTGGCAGGCGGTGCCCATGCAGACGTTAATGATATGGCGGCCCCGCGGCGTCAGGCTGAAGGCCTTGAAAAAGGTGGCGACGCTGTACACCCGGCTCAGCGGCACGTCCAACCCGGCGTGTATCTCTTCCAAGGCTTCTTCAGGAAGATACCCTATCGCCGACTGCGTATCGTGCAGGATGTCGATCAGCGCCGATTTATCCCGCTGATATTTTTCGAGCACCTGCCCGACTTTTTCCCGGAGCTGTCTTTTCGCTGCCATGTTTCGCTTTCTCCAATAGCTTCCCGTATTCCAGTTCTACCCTTTTCTGTATCCTGGCGATCATGTCGTCGCTGAGGTGGCGGAACCGTCCTTGTGTTTTCAGGTAGTCCGCGACCGGCCTCAGGGTCGGTATGTCCAGGCTCATTTTATAGATGCCGTTCTCTACTTCGTAAAGCGGAAAGACCCCCGTCTGCACCGCCAGCCGCACCTGCCGGTTGATGGTATCGGTGGCCGAGCGCCAACCGGTGGGACAGGCGGAGAGCACATGGACGTAGGCCGGCCCTTTGGTCGCCACCGCCTTGGCTACCTTGGCCATAAGGTCGAAGGGATAGCCGTGCGTGGCCGTGGCCACGTAAGGAATATTATGGGCGGCGGCTATCTCCGGCATGTTCTTTTTCCAGGAGAATTGCCCGGTACTTTTCTTGCCCGGCGGCGAGGTCGTTGTCGAGGCCCCGAAAGGCGTTGAAGAAGAGCGCTGGACGCCGGTGTTCATATAGGCCTCGTTATCGAAACAGATATACGTGAAATCGTGGCCCCGCTCCAGCGCCCCGGAAAGTGCCTGGAGGCCGATATCGCTGGTGCCGCCGTCGCCGCCAATAGCCACTACCTTGGTGTTTTCCGGGAGGCTATACCCCTTGCGCCTCATAGCTTTATAAGCCGCCTCTACCCCGGAGGCCACCGCCGCCGTATTCTCGAACAGCGTGTGTATCCAGGGCAGCTCCCAGCTTGTCAGCGGCATCTGGGAGGTAAAAATTTCTGCGCAGCCGGTGGCGTTGACGACGATGACGTTCCTATCCAGGGCCTTGAACGCCTGGCGTATCGCTAAAGCCTCGCCGCAGCCGATGCAGGCACGGTGCCCCGGCGCGAATTTTTCCTCTTTGTTCACCAGCCGGGGGACGTAGATCGCGTATTTTTCCATTATTCCCTCACCCCGTAGATTTCGTATTCATTCTTGCTACCCCTCGCCGCTATCTCGATGCCTTTCTTAACGATATCTTTAAAGCCGGACACGGTCGTGTCCCGTCCCCCGAGGCTGATAACGTAGCTGACGATCTTCGGCTTCCTGGCCTGGTTATACAGGGCGGCCTTTACCTCGGACGCCACCGGCCCGCCCGGTCCGCCGTAGGAGATCGCCCGGTCCATGACGATCAGGACGTCGGCGTCCTTTACCGCTTCTCTGAGCTCTTCGAAGGGGAACGGCCTCCACAGCCGTAACCTGACCTGCCCCACGTCCATCCCCTCCCCCCTCAGCTCGTCGATGGCGACCGACGCCGTTTCACCGCTGCTCCCCATGGTCATGATGAGTACTTTGGCGCCGTCGCTGTGATATTTTTCTACAGGTAAATACTGTCTTCCGAACGCTTTACTAAATTCGTCCCAGACTTCGATGATGACTTTCCTGGAGTCTCGTATGTTTACTTCCTGTGCCCACTTGGTCTCGGTGAAGATGAATGGCGGGGCGAAATCGCCCATCGCTACCGGCCGGTCGGGATTCAGGGGCAGCGGGAACCGGTTCTTCGGCAGGAATTTGGTCACCGGCTCCTGCTCCGGCATGATCACCGGCTCGACTACGTGGGTCAGGTTGAAGCCGTCCAGGTGGACCATCACCGGCAGCAGCACGCGCCTGTCTTCCGCGATACGGAAGGCGATAATGGTGTTATCGACGGCCTGCTGGCCGTTCTCGGTTATGATCTGTATCCACCCGGTGTCTCTCACGGACATCAGGTCGGAGTGGTCGGCCCAGATGCTCAGCGGCGCCGATAGCGCCCTGTTCGCTACCGCCATGACAATGGGGAGGCGCATCGGGGCGGCCACGTAAACCACCTCGTTCATCAGGGCGAGGCCCTGGCTGGAGGTGGCGGTAAACGTGCGCGCTCCGGCCGCCGCCGAGCCCAGGCAGGCGCTCATGGCGGAGTGTTCCGATTCTACCGGTATATATTCTGCGTCCAGCTCGCCTTCGGCCACCAGCTCGGCCAGGTGTTCGACGATGTGGGTCTGGGGAGTAATGGGATAGGCCGCAATGACGTCCGGATTACATAGCTTCACCGCGTCGGCCAGGGCGATGGATACTTCAATTCCTATTCGCGTCGCCACTACTCCACCTCCTCGACCATCTTAATGACGCGGGTCGGGCACTCGCGCGGGCAGACGCCGCAGCCCTTGCAGTAATAAAGGTCGGCCTCAAAATAGCCGTCTTTGTTGGGGCTGATGCACCCTTCCGGGCAGTTCAGGGCACAGAGTCCGCACTTAATGCATTTCTTAAAGTCGTAAGTCGGGCGCTGCGAGCGCCATGTACCGCTTTCGTAAACCCGGGCGCTCCCGGGCGCGGTCACGATGTTGCCGATCTCGAGGTCTTTCCAGGTCAGTTCGTTTTCGGGTTTCGCCATTTATTGCTCCTCGGTCGCTACTTGCTCGTAGGCGGTTTCCATGGCCTTGATGTTGCGCTCTCCCAGCCGGCCGAAACGCTTATTGATGGGCTCGTGGGTCGATTTCTTATCGATAATACCGGTCATTTTGACTACCGCTCCGAGCATGGTGGTGTTAACGATGGGTACGCCCAGCACTTCGCGGGCGATCCTGGTGGCGTTGATGGTGGCCACCGGGTTTTGTATGCCGAACTCGGTCTTGATTTCTTCAGGGGTCTTCCGTGTGTTGATGATCACCCAGCCGCCTTTTTTTAGTCCCGACGTCACGTTTACTTTACCCAGCAGGCCGGGATCGAGGACGACGACGCAGTCGGGCTCGTTGATGTCCGCCCTGATTCTCACCGGCTGCCGGCTGTCGATGCGGTTGAAGGCCTGCACCGGCGCGCCCCGGCGCTCCGGCCCGAAGCTTGGAAAGGCCTGGGCGTACTTGCCTTCGCTGATGGCTGCCTGCGCCAGCAGCTCCGCGGTCGTTACCGCCCCTTGTCCACCCCGCCCGTGCCACCTGATTTCGATAAGGCTTTTCTCTTGTGTCATGCCGACTCCCTAACTACAAAAACGCCCCTGGAGCGACTCGAACGCTCGCGCCCGGCTCCGGAGGCCGATGCTCTATCCAACTGAGCTACAGGGGCAGATTACACTATGAATGATACTATAAAATGCCGACTTTTCGCAACAACCGGTCTAAGTGGTTCTGCTTGCTTATGGTTGATTTTCGGTACTCACCCCATTGGAACTCACCCCCTCTCTCTTTTACTCTCCTCTCTAGCCAGGTTTTTTTATTCAATGCACTAGGCTGGAGAGGGGAAGGGGTGAAGTAACCGTCAGCTAAAGGGTTAAAACGTGCTGCGTTTGACTTTTTTCCCTACCGCCTATTAAAGTAATAAGAAGCAATGGGCACTAAAAAAGCAATATCTTTATGTAAACTTAAGGCGGTCATCCTGGTGGGCGGCCCCGGCACGCGGCTTCAGCCGCTGACCTTCACCTTGCCCAAGTCCCTGGTGCCGGTGCTGAACCGCCCCGTCATGGAGCATATGATCGCCTATCTCCGGCAGTTCGGCGTCGAGGACGTTATCCTGACGCTCAACTATCTCCCCGATGCCATCCGCGACTATTTCGGTGACGGGAACGATTTCGGCGTACGGCTGACCTATTGTTTTGAGAAAGACCCTCTGGGCACCGCCGGCGCTATCAAAAACGCCGCGCAATACCTTGACGGCCCCTTTATCGTTTTGAACGGCGATATTTTCACAGAGATGGACCTGGCAGATATGTACTCTTTCCACGCCAGGAGCAAAGCCCGGGCCACCATTGCCCTGACCTGGGTGGACAACCCCGGCGCCTTTGGCGTCGTGGAGACCGATGAGAAGTCAAAAGTAAGGGCCTTCATTGAAAAACCCCCGCCTGGCACCGAGACCACCAACTGGATCAATGCCGGCACCTACATCCTCGAGCCGGAAGTCCTGAGCTACATTCCTTCGGGCCGTCACTACATGTTTGAAAAAGGACTTTTCCCCGGCCTCCTAGATGCCGGCGAGCCGGTCTTCGGCTTCTCCTACCGCGGCTACTGGCTGGATATGGGGACGCTGAACAAGTATTTCTGGCTCAACGTCGACCTGCTGGAGGCAAAGACGAGTACCCCGCTGGTGGTCGGGGCTGGACGTGACGGAGTACGCCGTGGCCCGAACGTAACCGTCCATCCCTCGGCGGAAATTACCGCGCCGGCGGTAATCGGCGCCGACTGCCGTTTTGATAACGACTCCCGCGTTAAAGGGCCGGCGATCATCGGGCGCGACTGTATCATTGAAACCGGCGCCTGCCTGGAAAACGTGATTATCTGGGATAACGTGCGCGTCGGCGCTAACGCCCGCCTGTACAACTGTATCGTCAGTAGTGGTGTGAAAATCGAAAGCGGGCGGGAGGTCGCCAACTGCGTGCTGACGCCGGCGCAATCGGCACCGCTGCCGCTGCAGCGTTAGACAATATCATTTAAGGAGAGCGTATGACTGCAAAATCAACCGGAGCCGCTGAAAAATCCAGAGCGACCGTGAAGCCGAAATCTCCCGAAAAACCAAAAACTGCTGAGAAAGCCAAGAAACCCGCCGCCCCGGAAATCACGTTTCTCTGTCAGCGCTGTGAAAAGCGCAAACCCCTGGGTGCAATGAGGCTGGTCACCAGGTTCGTGCCGGTGCTGGTGGTATGTGAACAATGCGCTAAGGAATTACGCTAGGCTGTTACTATGGCCGAGGAACTGGGAAAGATAGAAAAGCCGCCGGTGGCGGACTTTAAAAAAGGCCGGAAGCTCTACTTCGTGCCACTGCTTTACAGCGGCAAGGACATGCCGGAGGACTACCTGGTCAAGTTTTACAAGTACTGGGAACAGGTGGAAAAGCACCTGGCGGAGCTCTCCGGCAAGCTTGGCGAGGTCAACCGTGTCTACCATGAAATGGTCGCCGTTTCCGGCGACGACGGCCTGAAGATCGTCGCGGAGCTCAGCGAAAAGAGCGGGAAGATCGTTAAGGCCTGCCTGGAGAAAAAGGCGCGGCTCGAGGCCGTTGAAGACGACGACATCCTGACCGAGTTCACGGACTGGAGCCGCTGCCTGATCATCGGGCTCCAGAACCCCCGGGTACTATCCCGGGTCTACGAGTCGTATATTGAAGCGGGGAAAAAGCGGAACGAGGCCATCGCCCGGAAAATAGATGAAACGCTGGGAGAAAATGAGATCGGCCTGCTGTTGATGAGGGAAAACCACCAGGTCCAGATGCCGCCGGACGTCCAGGTCTTTTACGTCGCCCCACCCGCCCTCGACGAGATCAAGCGCTGGCTCAGGGACAACGAGAGCCGGGCGGAAAAAGAGGACTGAAGCTTCCAGCCGGCTTTACGTTCAACGGGCGTACAACTTTTTCAATTTGAGTTTCGGCCGCGAAGGCCCCAGGCGTTTCACATAAACGGCGCTGCACTGTAGACAGGATACGTAAGTCTCTTCGGAGTCGCGTTCCAGGAAAAGGTCGCCCCCGCAACGTTTGCACCCCTTTAGTTTCGCCACGTGTAACATCGCTCTCCCTTTCTGGCATCCGGCCGTTAATAACGGTTACAACAGGCTCATTCGCAAGTATTGTAAAAAAGCGATATCACATCGGTGTCATAAAGTACATCACACTTGTCACTTTTTTGTCACAAACAGGCGGTCATTTCGGTCCGTTGACAATGCGAAGGCGGGTAAACTAGAATTTGTACGTCGGCGGCGCCCGGAAAAATAGTGTTTGAAGGAGTCCTAGATGACGACGAAGAAATATGATAAATATATTGTCAATCCGCCCCATATCCAGATGCGGCTGAAGTCTGACAACAGCGTTATTTTCGACGGTCTGATGGCCAACAAGCAGGTCCTGAACTATGATTTCACCGTTGGCCACCAGTTCGTGAGGAAGCCTTTCAAGGGTGACAATCCCGCCCATACCCATAATTTCCAAGAATTTTTAGCCTGGTACGGCGGTAACCCCGACGACCCTGCGGACTTCGGGGCGGAAGTGGTGCTTTACATGGGAGAAGAGATGGTGAAATACGTCTTCACCCGCCCCACCATCGTCTCCCTGCCGCCCGGTCTCGTCCATTGCCCGCTGGAAATCACCCGTGTCGACCGGCCCATTATCCAGCTGGAAATGATGCTCCCTCCCCCGGACGGCTCCCCCCCTACCCGCGAGCCTTTCTTCGAGAAGGACAAGAGCTTTAAACCGCAGCTGGTGATGAATATCACCGATCTTTCGGGTAAGAAATAATACGCTTTTCGCCAGCTAACCCTTGCCCTTGGCCGCCGTTTTCCGCTACAATTCAATAGTTGTGGAGAGGTGTCCGAGTGGTTGATGGTGCCGCTCTCGAAATTTGCCGTT
>DAIQQC010000032.1:0-19931 GCA_036787005.1 Dehalococcoidales bacterium
AGTTTTTCCTTTCAACGCGCATAGCGGAGGCAGGTCATGGCTGAAGAATTCGTGGTCGTTAAAGACCTTCATAAAAGCTTCAAAGACTTCAAAGCCGTCAACGGCGTTTCTTTCTCCATTTATAAAGGCGAGATATTCGGCCTGCTCGGCCCCAACGGCGCCGGCAAGACCACCACCATCCGCATGCTGTCCACCGTCCTCGAGCCAGATAGCGGCGATATCACCATCGGCGGGCACTCCGTCCGGCGCGAGCCGGCCGCCGTCCGCGCCATCATCGGCGTCTGCCCCCAGGAGCTCGCTCTCTATGAAGACCTCTCCGCCTTTGAAAATATGGTGTTCTTCGGGCGGATGGCGGGACTGGAAAACAGGCAAGCCCGCGAGCAGGCGATGAAAAATCTGGAGCTCATGGGACTGGAAGACCGGGCCAAGGGCAAAGTCGCCAAGTTCTCGGGCGGCATGAAGCGCCGCATCAACCTGGCCATCGCCCTCATGGGCAGCCCCGACCTGCTCTTCCTCGACGAGCCGACCGTCGGCATCGACCCGCAGTCGCGGAACCACATCTTCGAGAACATCCAGGGCCTGCAGAAAAAAGGCCTGACCGTCCTCTATACCACCCACTACATGGAAGAGGCCGACCGTCTCTGCAACCGCATCGCCATCATGGACGGCGGGCAGATCATCGCCAACGACACCTCGCATAACCTGAAGTCGCAAATCGGTCCGCCGGACCGGGTCTCCCTGGAAGACGTTTTCTTAAAGCTGACGGGTCGCAGTCTACGCGATTAAGCGAAGCTATGAAAAGGGCTCTGTTAATCACCCTCAACGAAGTCAAGCTGTATTTGCAGGATAAAGGCGACCTGGCGTTCACGTTGCTGCTGCCTATCGTTACCTTCGCCCTGATCTATGGCGCCTTCAGCGGGCAGACCCTCTTTAAAGCCACTGCCAGCATTGTCGATGAAGACCATGGCATTTATGCCGCGCAGCTGATCGGGCAGCTTGACGGCATCGACGGCATAAGTATCGAGATGCTCGCCCCGGACGAGGCCAGGGCCAAGCTCGACAGCTCTGACCGCCTGCTAGTCCTGGACATACCCGCCGGTTTTTCCGCCGCGCTGGAGGCCGGCGGCCGGGCGCAGTTGAATTTCTGGCAGCGGGGCAACGGCGGCCTGGAAGGGCAGATACTCTCCAGCATTATCCGCGGCGTCGCCGACGGGATGGGTAAGGCCTTCCTGATAACGAGCCAGGTAAAGGAAAACCTGCAGGGGACTGGCGTTACCGAAAGCCAGATCGACGCCGCCGTGCAAAAATATCTGGATGCCGAGCGCCTGACACCGGCGCTGGGCGTGAAGGAAGAGGTCGTGGGGGGCGCCACCGACCTCGTTACCCAGTACCTGCCCGGCATCGTCACCATGTACGTCCTCTTTGCCCTGACGATGGGCGCCCGGGCGATCGTTGAAGAGCGCCGCAAAGGGACGCTGGAGCGGCTGCTCACTACGCGGCTCACCGCCGGCGAGCTGTTTTTCGGCAAGTATATCGCCGCTATCGCCCGCGGCTTCGTGCAGACGTTGATCCTCATGGCGCTGGCCTACGCGGTCTTCCGGATGTTCACGCCCGTCACTTTCCTGGAATCGCTATTTATCGTCCTGGTTTACACCGCCGCGGCCTCAGCGCTGGGGCTGATCATCGCTTCGGTAGCCCGGTCGGAAGCCGGGGCGAGCTGGATAAGCACCGTGTTCACGATGTTCATGGTCATGCTCGGCGGTACCTTTTTCGCCGTGGAACCGGGGTCGGTATTCTATATACTGGGAAGGATATCCATCAACAGCTACGCCAACGAAGCCCTGAGAAAGATCATCGCCGAAGGGGGGTCCCTCGGGGATGTGATTGTGCCGCTGGCGATCTTTGTCGGGGTGGGGGCGGTCGGACTTATTATCAGCCGGCTTATATTTAAAGCCGTGCCCGGGGGTAAGTAGCCGACGATGAAGAGTCTCAAGCAGGCCTGGTTTATCGCCCTGAAAGATCTGAAGATCTTTACCCGGGACCGCGCCGCGGTGTTCTTCTTCATAGTTTTTCCTTTCCTCTTCATCATCATGTTCAACTTCCTGCTCAAAGACGCGGGCGGCGGCGATACCCGGCTGGAGCTGACCATGGTAACCCGGGAGGCGGCGGGGGGCTTGAGCTACCAGATAATCTCGGCGATGGTAACAGAAAACGCCACCCAGCTCGAGCCCGGACAGCCGGTCATCGCTTGGGAAGAAGACTATGATGCCGCCCGCCGGGCTGTGGAAGATAAAGAGCTGGGAGGGTTTGTCGCCTTCCCCGCCGATTTTACACAGGCGCTGATGGCCGGCACCCCGACCAGCCTGGAGGTCTTCGCCGACGCCGGCAATCTCAACACCCGGACGGCCTTGGAAGGCCTGGCCGCAGGGATATCCTCGGAAATCGGGACGGGCCAGGTGATCATCAAGTCCAGCGTGGAGCTGGCGGTACAAAGCGGCTCCCTCCCTCCGGACACGGAAAGCGTCAATAAATACGCCCAGGCGCTGCTGGCCCGGATGCTGGCGGAAACGCCGCCTCCCTTCATCACCTTCGCGACGGAGAAGGTGGGAGACGTGGAAGCGCAAAACGCGGCCAACTACGTTATCCCGGGCTACCTGGTGATGTTCGTCTTTTTTGCCGCGGCCGTAGGCGCGGAGGCGATCGTGCTGGAACGCCAGAAACGCACCCTGGAGCGCCTGCTGGCCAGCTCGGTAAAGCGGGCGTCCATCCTCGGCGGCATCTTCACCGGCTCGGCGATAAAAGGCCTGGTGCAGATCGTCATTTTCTGGACGGTGGGGATTATCGCGTTCCATGTCGACTTGGGAAACTCGCCGGCGGGGGTCATTATATTATCGTTGCTCATGGTGGTGATGTCATCGGCGTTTGCCGTGATGTTATCGACGTTTGCCGGGACGCCGCGCGCCGCGGGGTCGCTGGCGGTCATTACATCGCTGGTGCTGGCGCCGCTGGGCGGGTGCTGGTGGCCTTCGTTCCTCTACCCGGACTGGATCCAGAATATCGCCAAGATCACGCCGCACGCCTGGGCGACCGAGGGGTTCAATAAGCTGATGTTATTCGGGGCAGATTTCAGTGCGGCAGGACCGGAGATGCTGGCCCTGCTGGGCTTTACGGTGATCTTCGGGGTCATTGCCGTGTGGCGGTTCCGCACCAGCGCGGTTTGAGATCCCGGCCGGTGCCTACTGTTATTGGGTAGAGGTCTTCCCAGGCTGGCAAGCTGGCATATCGCCCCCTCAGGTGATATGATGGAATATCATGGACATCAACCTGACCTTCATGGGGGCGGCGCGGGGCGTCACGGGCTCCAGAAACCTCATCGAAGCCAATGGCATCAAGCTCCTGGTGGACTGCGGGCTTTACCAGGAACACGAATTCCTGCACCGGAACTGGGAGCCCTTCCGCTGCAAGCCTTCCGAACTCACGGCCGTACTGCTTACCCACGCGCATCTCGACCACTCCGGGCTGCTCCCCAAGCTGGTCAATGAGGGTTTTCACGGCCGGGTGATCTGCACCCCGGCCACCGCCGATATCACCAAGATCATGCTCTTAGATGCCGCGCACGTACAGGAAGAAGACGCCGCCTACAAGAAAAAGAGACACATCCGGGAAGGCAGGAGAGGCCCTTACCCCGAAATACCGCTCTATACCATCAAGGACGCCGAGGCCTCGCTGGATTTATTTGCGCCGGTGGAATACAACACTCCGGTAGATATCGGCAGCGGCATTACGGCCACATTCCACGACGCCGGCCACGTCCTCGGCTCGTCGATGATCAAGCTGACGGTCAGCCGGAAGGGGGAGAAAAGGAGCATCGTTTTCTCCGGGGACATCGGCCGCTGGGACCGCCCCTTCCTGCACGACCCCGACGTATTCCGACGAACCGACTACGTAGTAATGGAGTCGACCTATGGCGATAAAGCCCACAAGGGCCCCGAGACTATCGACGACGAGCTGGAGGATATCGTGAAGGCGGCCTTTGACGCCGGCGGCAATATCATCGTCCCCAGCTTCGCTTTACAGCGGACCCAGGAAATCCTTTACTACCTCAACAACCTGCTGATGGCTAAACGCATCCCCGCTATCGACGTCTTCCTCGACAGCCCGATGGCGATCAAGATCACCGAGGTCTTCAAGCAGTATGCCGGGCAGCTGGACGAGGAGATGAAGGACCTGGTACGCCGGCAACGCTCCCCCTTCGACTTCCCCGGGCTCAAATTCGTCCAGACAGTGGAAGAATCAAAGAAGCTCAACGATATCAAGGGCACGGTCATGATCATCGCCGGCTCGGGGATGGCCACCGGCGGGCGCGTCAAGCACCACCTGGCCAACAACATCTCGCGGCCGGAATGCACCGTGCTGTTCGTGGGCTACCAGGCGGAAGGCACGCTCGGCCGCCAGATACTCGACGGCGCCAGGAGCGTCCGGATACACGGCCAACAGCGCCCGGTCAGGGCCAGGATAGAGCATATCCAGGGCTTCTCGGCGCATGCCGACCGCGACGAGCTGCTGAAATGGCTCTCCCGTCTTTCAGCGGTGCCCAGGCTGGTAATGATCAACCACGGCGAGGTTAAGGCTGCCGAGAGCTTCAGGGATTTCCTGAAAGAAAAGGGTTATAAAGCTACCGTGCCGTCGTACGGAGAAAAGTTCCGTCTAACCTAAAAGCCCGCGTTCATGGAGGTAATATGCCTACCGATTACGAGATCAACCAGCTGGAAAAAGAAGAGTCCTGGCGGATGTTCCGCATCATCGGGGAGCTGGTGGAAGGCTTCGACACGCTGGCGGACATCGAGCCGGCCGTCACCATCTACGGCTCGTCGGTCCTTAAAGAGGACAACAAGTGGTACGCGCAGACCGAGGAGATTGCTTACGGCCTGGGTAAAGCCGGATTCTCCATCCTGACCGGCGGCGGCCCCGGCGTCATGGAAGCCGCCAACAAAGGGGCGCGGCGGGCGGAGGTAAAATCGGTAGGGCTGAACATCCAGTTGCCGGTGGAGCAGGCCTGCAACATCTACGCCGAACGCACCATCACGTTCCACCACTTCTTCGTGCGCAAGGTCATGCTGGTCAAGTACGCCGACGCCTTCGTCATCATGCCCGGCGGCCTGGGCACCCTCGACGAGCTGACCGAGGTGTTGACGCTGATACAGACCAAGAAGATAAAGCCCTTCCCGGTGATACTGTTTTCCAGCGACTACTGGCGCGGCTTCCTCGACTGGCTGAAAGGGACAGCGCTGGGCCACGGCTTTATTACGCAGGCGGAGTTCGAGATGCTCCGCGTGCTGGATACGCCCGCGGACGTCATCAACGCCGTAAAGACCTGGTACAAAAGCGAGAAGGTCGTGGGAAAGAAAGCAGTAGAATAACAAGAGCAACCCGGTGTTCCTAAACACACCCCCTTAATCTTTCTTCAGGAACCTCACCCCCTCGTTCCCCCTCTCTTGTCCGCAGGAGAGGGGGAGGGAATTTTTAAGAGGGGCTGGTGCCCCTCTTCGCAGGCTACTCCCTTGTTCACTCTCATCCTAACCCTCTCCCATCGAGGGAGAGAGAAAAGTTGAAACCCCGCATTAGCGGGAACTTGAATATAATTAGCCGGGGTGTATAAGAGGGGTCCCGACCCCTCTTTCTTTTCTTCCCCCTCTCAAACAAGAAATGGAACGTATCTCGAAAAAATAACTGTTTGAGAGGGGGTTAGGGGGTGAGTCTAAAATATATAATCCAGTGAGATATTCGGAGATATTTAGAGATAATCGTTAATATTAGTTGCTTTATTATCTCTAATTTCCCAACTTCTTTATTTTAACCCCCACAGATTCCCCTGTTCATGTTTGACTTATTAATAGATTAATACTAATATTAACTTAATGCTACTGATAAATATACAACATTATAAAATTAATAGTATCGCGGTGTCAGGGGGTGAGTCCCTTGGATGAAATGATCAACGAAGCCATCAGGAAATTCCAGAAAGAGCTCAACGGCGGCACGGCGGCGCTGGCGCTGCTGGGGGTCCTGGACAAAGCTGAAAAGCCCATGTACGGCTACCAGATCGCCAAGATAATCGAGGGGCAGACGGGAGACGTGGACATTATGAAACAGGGCGCGCTCTACCCGGTGCTGAGGTCGCTGGAAAGCACCGGGCTGCTGGAGAGCGAGGTCGAACCTTCCGTGGCCGGCCCGCCGCGCCGCTACTATAAAATAACCGGTTCCGGCCGCCAGACCCTGGCCAAATGGGTCGAAATCTGGCAGCAGACGAGCGATTTCGTGAACGCCATCCTCAAGGGGGGAAACCATGATTAACACCATCGAAGAATACCTGGCGGAGCTGAAGAAGGAGCTCTCCGGGAGCGACCGCGCCACGGTGCAGGACGCGCTCGCCGACGCCGAGGAGTACCTGCGGACCGCCCTGAATAACGCCAGGGAGTCGGCGCCCGCCGCGCAAGAGGCCGAAGCGCTGGCAGGCATCATCGGCAGGTACGGTTCCCCGGGGGAAGTCGCCGCCGCCTATAAAGAAATAGAGACGCGCACTCCGCCAGCTTTGACACGGGTGGCTAAAAAGGTGGAACCAGTGGCCGTGCCTGTTTCAGCCGGGTTAGTCGCGGCCGCGCCAATCACCGCGCCCGTCGCCGTCGTGGCAGCCCGCCCGCTCTACGCCCGATTCTTCGGCATCTTCGGGGACGCCAGGGCCTGGGGGGCGCTGCTTTACCTGCTATTCGCGATGGGCTTAGGAATCATCTATTTCACCTGGGCGGTCACCGGGTTATCGGTATCGGCCGGCTTGCTGGTGCTGATCGTCGGGATACCGCTCTTCGCTTTATTCCTGCTATCGGTGCGGGGGATAGCTTTAATGGAGGGCCGGCTCGTCGAGGCGCTGATCGGCGTCAGGATGCCGCGCCGGCCACTGTTCTCGCGGCGGGACATCGGGGGGTGGCAGAAAGTAAAGAACCTGTTCTCCGAGCGGCAGACCTGGACGGCCATCCTCTACATGCTGTTACAGATGCCGCTGGGCATCATCTACTTCACCGTCATCGTCACGCTGGCCGGGGCGTCGGTATGGCTCATCGGCCGGCCGATTTGGGAGCTGGGGTTCGGTATACCGGCCTTTGTCACCCAGTCCTACGTCTTCTACACCCAGGAGTGGGCGATGCCCTTCGTCATGATCGGCGGGGTACTGCTGTTGACCGCGACGATGCACGTGGCCAAATACATCGGCCGGCTCCACGGGAACTTTGCCAAGGTTATGCTTGTAAGAGAATAAACGATTAAGGGATATCAGGAGGACTGAAATGAAAAAGATATTACTGGCGGGGCTGCTCATCGCGGTTCTGATAGGCGGGGTGACGCTGGCGGGGTGCAAGACCGTGCTGATCGACGTCGAGGAAGGGCCGGTGACCACCAGGACCTACGACTTTACCGGTTTCACCGGCATAGAAGTCGGTCACGCCTTCGAGGTGGTGGTAACGCCATCGGATAACTACAGCGTCACCATCACCGCCCGCGAAGGTATCCTCGACCGCATCGATGTGACCCTTTCCGGCAGCACGCTGAAAATAGACACGGACACCTGGTTCCTGACCTGGCACAGCAATCCGAAGGTCACCATCACCATGCCCTCGCTGCAAAGGCTCGGTCTCTCCGGGGCGGCGCAGGGCGACGCCAGGGGGTTTAAATCGAGCGGCGCATTCGAGGTTGAGCTTTCCGGCGCCAGCCACCTGGACCTGGACATGGGGGTGGGGGCTTTCCGGGCGCAGATATCCGGGGCCAGCAGCCTTGCCGGCGACCTGGAAGCGACAAGCTCAGACATCGAGCTGTCCGGGGCGAGCAACGTTACGCTGACGGGCTTCGGCGGCGACCTGGTCATCGACGCCTCCGGCGCCAGCCGGGCAAAGCTGCCGGGCTATCCCGTGAACGACGCCGGCGTCGATCTCAGCGGCGCCAGCAGCGCCGAACTTACGGTCAGCGGCCGGATGGACGTGGACCTGAGCGGGGCTTCCAAACTGGAATACTTCGGGGAGGCCACCCTCGGGACAATAGACATATCGGGCGCATCGGACATCGAACACAAGACTACGCCGTAACAAACATCAAACTAAGGGCGCGCGCGGATCCTATATCCCTTAACCCGCGTGCGCCCGTCCTTTTACCGCTTCCTGTTTCCAGCTTTCCGCTTTTTCAATCAGTTCGCGGGCGGTATGGAGCGCCGCCGGCGTATAGCGCGGGCCGGCGATCATCACCGCCAGCTCTTGATAGCGCGCTTCCCCTTTGACGGCCTCGATGGTACTGACCGTGCGGTCGCCGGCGGCCTGCTTGCTGACGCGGTACTGCGCGTCGGCGAAGGCCGCGATCTGCGGCAGGTGGGTCACGCAGATGACCTGGTGGTGCCGCGAGAGACCCCAGAGCTTGCGGCCGATGACCTCGCCGCTACGCCCACCGATGCCGATGTCTATCTCGTCGAAGATCAGGACCGGGATGGTATCAGCCTCCGCCAGGGCGCTCTTCAGTGCCAGCAGGAAGCGGGATATTTCACCCGTGGAGGCGATCTTGTCCAACGGTTTCAAAGGTTCGCCGGGGTTGGTCGAGGCTATAAATACAATATCGTCGGCGCCGGTGGCGGTGAATTTATAAAGCTTTCCGTCGGGGAAAGGTATACCGTCCGGAGAGGCTTCCTGGGTCAACGCGATATCGAAATCAACTCTGCCCATGTTGAGCTCGGCCAGCTCTTTCTTGACCGCGGACGCCAGCTTCTTCGCCGCTTTGCCCCGCTCGCGGGAGAGCCGCGAGGCCAGGTCGCCCATAGCTTTCTTCAGCTTTTCTCTTTCAGCCTGGAGCTGCCCGCGCCGCTCGCCGGAAGAGGTCAGCCCCGCCAGCTCGGCCTCGGCTCTGGCCAGGTAGCGAAATACCTCGTCAACGGAGCCGCCGTACTTCCTTTTGAGTCCCCGGATAAGCTCCAGCCTGGCCTGCACCTCGGCGAGACGCGGCGGGTCGAAGCTCAGATTATCGCCGTAGGCGCGGACCTCCCGCGCCAGCTCCTCGAGCCCGTGCACCAGCTCTTCAAGGTAGGCCAGCTGGGGCTTTAAGGAGGGGTCGGTCTCGGCAATCTGCTGCATGGCCGGGATGGCCTCGTTAGCCCTGTCCAGCGCCGAGGCGGAGTCGAGGGAGTTCTCGTCGCCGTAGATCGTCCGGTAGATATCATAAGCGGCCGCCTTCAGCTTTTCAGCCGAGGCCAGCAGGGCCAGCTCCCTTTCCAGCGCCGGTTCTTCGCCCTCGCCGAGCTTCGCCCGGTTGATCTCGTCGATCTGGAAATTGAGCAGGTCGGCCTGCCGCGCCAGCTCCTGCTCGGTCCTTGAAAGCGACTGTATCTCCCGCTCCATCTGGTGCAACTCCGCCGCTTTAGAGGCGAAGTCGCGCCGCAGGTCGAGGGTATGGGCGTAGGCGTCGAGGAACTCGCGGTGCTGCTCTTTTCTTAATAATGAAAGATGCTGGCTCTGGCCGTGGATGTCCACTAGAGCCGCGCCGATGTCCCGCAGCAGCGACCGCGCCACCGCCTGGCGGTTTACCCGCGGCGTGGTGCGGCCCTGCCGGCGAAAATCGGCGGAGAGCAGAACGGTATCGTCCCCGGCCAGTCCCCTCTCTGCGAGCAGCGCCCGTAAAGGCGCGCCTTTGGCGTTGTTCTCCAGGCTGAAAACGCCTTCGACGCGGGCTTCGTCCGAGCCGTGGCGGATATCTTCCTCATCCGCCTGGCCGGACAGCAGGGCTTCCACGGCGTCGATGACCAGCGACTTCCCGGCGCCGGTCTCCCCGGTGATCACGTTCAGGCCGCTTTCGGGCTTCCACTCGATGCCCTCGATGATGCCGAAGCCCCTGACGGTCAGCTCGTCAAGCATGCTTAATGCTCTCCCTTTTTTGTCCCGGTCTCGGCCGCGTCCTTTATCGTTTCCAGGCCGCCGAACATCCCCGGCAACGGCAGCTGCAACGCCTTCTTTAGATCGCCGGCGTTCTTAGGCGCGTAGGCCTGCCAGTGGTTGTTAAAGAAAGCGAAGAGCAATTTTGTTTTTTCCGCGGCGGCTTTCACCCTCTCCGCCAGGCCGGCGATCTCCACCGGCGAATAGTAATATTTGTAACGCGTCTCGTTATCGCCCGTCCACCAGTCCCTGGCATTGCGGCCGTGGAAGCGGAAATAGGCCATATCAGCCGTCACGGGAACGTCTGCAGCGACCGAGCTGCTGAATTTCGGCTCGTCGATCTGCACCCAGGCGATGTTGTTTTCACGGAGGATTTGCGCCGTGCGGGGATCGTCGCTCCAGCAGCGGTTTCTGAGCTCCACCGCCAGCGGGTACTGCCCGAACGTCCGCGCCAGCGCCGCGAGCACCCGGCGGCTGTAGTCGTCGTTCTTAAAGCTGGGCGGGAATTGAGCCAGCAGCGCCCCCAGTTTCCCGGCTTTAGCCAAGGGCTCCAGGGCGCGGTAAAAAACGTCCACGTCTTCCTGTGAAACCGACGCCGCTTCCCCGGTAGCTGCTTTGAACATCCCGGGGTGGGTGAACTTCTGCCAGAGCTTCACGGCGAACAAGAATCCCGGCGGCGTGCGCTTCACCCAGTTGTGCACGATAGAAGGCTCGGGCGGCCGGTAAAACGAGCTGTTGACCTCGACGGTGTTGAAGAACTGGCTGTAAAACTCCAGCTCGTTGATCTTGCCGGCGGGGTAGAAAAAGCCCTGCCAGGTGCCTTCGCCCTTAGGGTAAGACCACCCCGAGGTGCCAATATAAATCACAGCGCCGGACATCCTGCCTCCTGAGGTCATTATACGCAAACAGCCCGAAAGTTAAAAGCTGGCCGGCCGGGCGGGATGCCGGGGGGGCGTTACGCTCGTTACGGAGTTTAAGCCTGCTGCATTTTTTACGAATCGTTTATATCAACCTGCCTTAAATTAACAAAACGTTTATTTATCCGATGGTATTATCCGATACAGGACGAAAATACCAGAGGAGCTTTATCCTTAGTCCCGGACAGTGCCCAGGGAAGGCTGTGGCTATATGCAGAGACGCTATCCCGCAATAAAGATCGGTCACAAAAACGGCGAACGCGACGCCGGAAACGCCGGCGGGCACCGCTTACCTGACGCTGTACTTGAAACCGGCGATTTCTCCAGTGTGATGGCGGAAAACTCGCGCGACATCATCTTCCGCGTCCATTACCGGCCGGAGTTCGGGTACGACTTCGTTAGCCCGTCCGTTACCCACATCACCGGCTATACCCCGGAGGAGTTCTACGCGGACCCTCTCCTGATCAAGAAATGCATTCCTCCGGAAGACTTCGCTCTTCTCGGAGAGCTTAACCCGCCCGGTGCTCCCCCCGTTTACGAGCCTACCGTCCTCCGCTGGAGATGCAAAGACGGGCGGATCATCTGGACGGAACACTATATCAATATTAACCGTGACGCGGAGGGCCGGCCGGAGACAGGCCTGGTCATCGCCCGCGATATCACCGAGCGCAAGACGGCCGAGGAAGCCCTCCAGATAGAAAAGAACAAGCTGGAATCGGTCATCGATGCCACACTGGACGCTCTGACCATGATCAACCGGGATTTTGAGATCGTGTTCCAGAACGGGCGAGCAAAAGCAACCAGGGGCGACCACCTTGGAGAGAAATGCTATCGCACCTATTCCCACGCAGAAAAAGTGTGTGAAGGCTGCCCGGTGGAGATGACGTTCCGTGACGGCCATTCCCATACCGTGGAAAAGAAGCGGTTGGAGCCTTCCGGCGAAATGTCTATCTGGGAGAACACGGCCAGCCCCGTGAAAGACGCCGCCGGCCAGGTCGTGATATGCCTCGAAATCGACCACGAAGTCACCGAGCGCAGAAAAGCTGAAAAGGCCCTGCAGGAAAGCCAGAAGTTCGCTTCCAGCCTCCTGGAAAACGCCCCCCACGCCACGATGGTCCTCAACCCGGACACATCGATACGATATGTCAACCCCGCCTGGGAGCGCCTCAACGGCTGGAAGCTGGCCGAGGTCGTCGGGCTGAAGGCACCCTATCCCTGGTGGCCCGAACAGTATAGAACCAAGGAATTTATGCCGACCTTCCTTAAAGCCATCCGGCAGCCCGTCGGCAAAAGCGATCTCATCGCTGTCAAGAAAAACGGCGAGTCCTACTGGATCGACATGAACTGGGTCTCGGTAATGGAGGACGGCGAGTTCCAGTACGTCATCATTAACTCGATGGACATCACCGAGCGCAAGAAAGCGGAGGAAAAGCGCCAGGCAATTCTCCAGACGGCCATCGATGGTTTCTGGATCTGCGACCTGAACGGAAAGTTCCTGGAGGTCAACGACGCGTACTGCGCGATGACCGGTTATACCCGGGAAGAGCTGCTCAAGATGTCGATTAAAGACATTGAGGCCGTCGAAAGGCCCGAACAGACTTCGCAACGCATCAAGAGAATAATCGAAAAGGGCTCCGACCGCTTTGAGACGCAGCATAAATGCAAAGACGGCCGGATAACGGATATTGAGATCAGCGTAAAATACCACAATATCGACGAAGGGCAGCTTACCGTCTTCGTCCGGGACATCACCGGGCGCAAGAAAGCCCAGAAGGCGCTGCGGGAATCCCAGGAGAAATTCTCCAAGGCATTTCAGGTCAGCCCGGTAATGATCGCCATTACCGCGGTCAATGACGGTAAATTTATCGATGTTAACGATAGCTACACGTTGAGTACCGGCTATTCCAAAGAGGAACTGATAGGCAAAACCGCCGCGGAACTGCACATGTGGACGCGCGCTGAAGACCGCGCCAGGATGTTGAATATTCTGCAAGAACAGGGAAGGGTGAACAACCTGGAAATCGCCTTCCGCATGAAATCGGGTGAAACCCGCATCTGGCTGTTCTCCGCCGAGCCCATGAATATCAGCGGAGAGCCATGCCTGATCGGCGCATCGGTCGATATCACGGAACGCAAGCTGATGGAGGAATCCCTGGCCAACGAAGCCATCCGGCGGCGTATCCTTATCGAACACTCTAGAGACGGCATCGTTATCCTCGACGAGGACGGCCATGTATACGAGGCCAACCTCAGGTTCGCCGAGATGCTCGGCTACTCCCATGAAGAGGTCATGAAGCTGCGTGTGTGGGACTGGGAATATCTGTATAAGCCCGAGCAGGTACTGGAAATGATTCGGACCGTAGATGAGGCCGGCGACCACTTCGAGACGCAGCACCTGCGTAAAGACGGCACCGTTTATAACGTCGAGATAAGCACCAACGGGGCGACGTTCGCGGGGCAGAAGCTCATATTTTGCGTCTGCCGGGATATAACCGAACGCAAGACGTCCGAGGAAAAACGCCAGGCCATCCTCAAGACCGCCCTGGACGGCTTCTGCATCTCCAATCTGGACGGCAAATTCCTGGAGGTCAACGACTCTTATTGTGCCATGACCGGCTATACCCGGGAAGAGCTGCTCGAGATGTCGATAGCGGACATCGACGCGGCCGCGAGTACTGAGCATTTAGATGAGCTCGCCGATAGTATCGTCGAGGTGGGCTACGCGCGCCTCGAGACCAAACACCGGTGCAAAGATGGACGGTTGATCGATATCGAAATCAGTTCCAATTACCTCAATACCGGCGAAGGGCAGGTCTACTCTTTTATCCGCGACGTCACCGAGCGCAAGAAGGTCGAGGCCGCCCTGAAGGAATCCGAAGAGAAATTCTCCGCGGCTTTTCACTCCAGCCCGAGCTCCATATCCATCAGCCGTCTTAGCGACGGGCAGTTCATCGAGGTCAACGAAAGCTTCCTACGAGATAAGGGCTACACCCGGGAAGAGGTCATCGGGGACAGCGCGCTGGGTAACAGCATCCCGGCTAATCCCGAAGATATGAAGCACCTGGTAAGAACGCTCAAAGCCGGCGGCCAGGTCTGCAACGAGGTCATGCGCTTCCGGACAAAATCAGGCACCACCCGCACCGGCCTCCTCTCCGCCGAGATTATCAACATCGGCAGCGAGCCCTGTCTGCTCGTCCTGAATAACGACATCACGCAGCAAAAGCAGGCCGAAGAGCAGCTGAGGCTGCTCAGCTCTGTTACCCAGCAGGTCTCGGACTCAATTATGATTACCGACTCCAGGTTTAAGATTATATATATGAACCAGGCCACCCAAAACTTGTTCGGGTACACCTTTGATGAAATCAGGGGTAAAGACCTGGCCGCTTTTCACATCGTCCCGCCCGGCGAAACATTAACCCGGGAGGCAAGGGAAATTCTCCGCCAGGGCAAGGTCTGGTGCCAGATTATCCCGAAAAAGCGCAAGGACGGCAGCACTATCATCTGCGATTGCCGGCTTTCCCCCCTTTACGATGAGGCTGGCCAGATCTGCTCGTATATCGACGTCCAGCGCGACATCACCGCACAAAAAGAGGTAGAGGCTAAGCTGCAGGCGCAGAACCAGATTATCGAGAGCATCCTGTCCAACATGCTGGAGGGAGTGCTCGTCATCGATTCCAGCGATCACGTGATACTGGCCAACGAGGCCGCCCGCCGCATTTTCCAACGCGGCAACAAAGCCATGCAAAACCGGCCGCTCAAGGACGTGATCCCCTCCGAATCGCTGCTCAAGCTGTACGACGACGTGAAGCTCGGCAAACAACAGGACAACACGCTGGAGTTCAGGTACGGGTCCAAAAATATCGATAAGGTAATCGCCTGCGGCGCCGTCAGGATGGACGAGTCGCGGACGCTGCTTACTTTCAACGACGTTTCCCGCGAAAGGGAAGAAAAAGAAAAGCTCTACCTCACCGACCGACTGGCTTCGATAGGGGAGATGGCGGTAGGTCTGGCCCACGAGCTCAATAATCCGCTCACCGGCATCATTTCGCTGTCCCAGATGCTGGTCGATAGCGACATCCCGGCGGAGCCTAAAGAGGACCTGCTTTGTATTAACAGCGAAGCCAGACGCGCCGCTACCATCGTCAAGAATGTCCTCCTCTTTACCCGCAACAATAATTACGAAAACGGCCAGGCCTCGGTCAACGAGGTCGTCAGGGACGTGCTCCGCCTCCGCGAGTACGAGGAAAAGGCCAACAACATCAGCGTGGTCACCAATCTACAGGACGACCTCCCGGACGTGCTGATCGACCGCTTCCAGCTGCAGCAGGTGGTCCTGAATATAATCCTCAACGCCGAGGCAGCCATCAAAGACGTCAAACGCCACGGCCTGCTCACCGTTACCACGGAAAAGGTCAACCACCACGTGAACATCATGTTCGCCGATAACGGGTGCGGCATCAGGAAAAACGTCCTCCCCCGGATATTCGACCCCTTCTTTACGACCAAGGAAATAGGCAAGGGCACCGGCCTGGGCTTGAGCATCTGCTACGGCATAGTCACCCAGCACGGCGGCAAGATCAGCGTCAAGACCCAGGTCAACCAGGGCACTACTTTCACCGTCAGGATGCCGGCCTCGAAAAGGAGAACCTAGCGAAGGGAAGGTTTCAGGGCATTAAACCGGTGATAACGAAAGGAAACGAAGATGATTACAGCGCCACTAAGAGAAAAGATCCTGATCGTTGACGATGAAAAGACAGTACGGCGGAGCCTCAATAAGTGCCTGACCCGCAACGGTTTCTCCTGCAATGAAGCCGGCAACGCCACGGAAGCACTGGAAAACATGGAAAAGCAGCCCGCGGACCTGGTCATCCTGGACATCATGATGCCCGGAATATCGGGCAGCGACCTGCTCCCGCAGATCAAGACCTCCTACCCGGACACCGCGGTGATCATGGCCACGGCCGTCGTGGAACCGGATACGATCATCAACTGCATGAAAAACGGGGCTCAGGATTACGTCACCAAGCCCTTCGACGTCAACGAGCTGGTAGCCAATATCCAGATGGTGCTGAAAAAGCGGCAGCTGGAGATCCACCTCAAAGAGAAGCAGCAGGTGCTCGAAGGCAAGGTGGAAGAGCAATCGCGTGAACTCCAGAAGCTGTTCATCGATGCCGTGGAGTCGCTGGTGGGCGCGCTGGAAGCCAAGGATAAGTACACCGCCGGTCATTCGCGCCGTGTCACCAAGATAGCCGTCGGTACCGGCAGTGTCCTGGGACTCAACGGCGAAGAGCTGGAAAACCTGCGCTGGTCGGCCCTCCTGCACGATATCGGTAAGATAGGCATCGACTCCAGCGTCCAGAACAAGCCGGGCATGTTGACGCCAACGGAGTACGACTACATCCTGACGCACTGCAGCATCGGCCCGGGGATCGTCGAGCCGCTGGTGAACACCAACATCGTGGAAGTCATCAGGCACCACCATGACAGCTTCGACGGCTCCGGCCTAAACCAGAAAATCCGCGGCGCGGAGATACCGCTGGGGGCCAGGATCCTGGCCGTCGCCGACTCCTTCGACGCCATGACCTCAGACCGGCCTTACCGGCCGGCCATGTCCGCCGGCAAAGCCGTGACCGAGGTTAAAAAGTGCGCCGGCACCCAGTTCGACCCCGTGGTGGTCAGGGCTTTCCTCAAGACGTCGCTGATCAACTCCCTGAAAACGTAGTCGGGCGCCTTCGGCCGGCGTGACCATAGGTAATATGACGTTTGAACTATTTACACTGGCTGGTAGCTAATGAATAATTACTCTAGAGAACCGGGCCCAGCTGCGGCTGCGGGGCTGTACGTTCCAGCCCCGTTATTTGTCACCGCGGCCGCGCCGGGCGTATTAAAGTGAAGAAACTAAGAAGCCAAAAAGGAATCTCTCTACTGGAGACCGTGATTGCCGTGGCCATCATGGGCATCATCGCCGTGGCCTTCCTCAGCGCCCTGGCCACCACCTCCAGCGCCCGCGCCACCAACGATGAAAGGACCGCCGCCAAGATCCTGGCCGAGGGCATTATCGAGAACATAAAGTCGGAAGACTATTCCCCCACTTATTCGGCGTCTATCCCGGCGGAGTTCCCCGGCTATACCGCCAGCGTCACCACCGCCGCAGAAAGGAACGGCAACATCCAGAAAATAACCGTTGCCGTTTTCCACCAGGGACAAGAGGTACTGACGCTGGAAAGCTACAAGGTGGACCGGTCGTCTCTGGCCTCTCCCTGATATAAATAAGGTCGGACTATGATAACGCGGATATTTCGTAAACTAAAGTTGTTCCGCCGGGGCCAGGCCGGCTTTACCCTGATAGAGCTGGCGGCCACCCTGGCGATCTGTGGCATTATCGCCGTGGGAGTAACCATGGCCAACGCCCAGGTCATTAGGCAGACGGTCAGGAACAACGACTACACCACCGCCAACCGGCAGGTCCTCAACGCGATGCGGTGGATCAGCCGGGACGCCCAGATGGCGCAGACCATCTCGAATTGGGAGAATTTCCCCGCGTCCGGCAACCTCACGTTCAGCTGGGAGACCTGGGACAACCTGGACGTCGAGGCCGTCTATTCTGTAGACGCCGATTTTGAGCTCAGGCGCACCTTCACCGTCGAGGGGAGCCCGCCGCAGGTGAACCTCATCGCCCAGTACGTCGATATCGACCCGGCGTTATCCTACTGTAACTGGGACGACGAGGAGCTTACATTAACGCTGACGGGCACCGTCGGGGAAGGCACGCGCGTCGTTAATGTCACCCGGCTGGGCACCACCGCGAATCGCTCCAAGCTTTAATTTATGGATAATATTATGAAAATAATCAGGCGTTTTCTCCGTTCCCGGCAGTCGAACGGCCAGGCCGGCCAGGCTCTCATCCTGGTGCTGATGTTCCTGGCAATGGGCAGCCTTACCCTCGTGCCCACTCTTAGCCATATCAGTACCGCCCTGAAGACCGGCGAGATCTACGAGGAAAACACCAACGAGCTTTACACCGCCGACGCCGGCATCGAGGACGGCCTCTGGCGCATCAAGTACGACTACATGGGCCCGGACTATGACGCCTACGATTTTGTGAGCGCCTTCCCCTACCAGACGGAAGACCTCAACGGCATGCCGGCCAACTTCACCATCATGAACGTCTGGTTCGCCACCGACTTTAACCTGGCCGACACTGATGCCCCGGAATATATAGAGCCCGACGAGGTCCGGGGGATGATGGAATCGGAAAAGCTGGTCGTGGCCGGCAGCGCCCTCCCCGAACAGCCCTATCGCATTATGATCGACTTCAATCCCGGCGCCGGCGATAACCTCACCATAAAATCGCTCGGGGTCTGGCTCCCCAAGGGCTTTAGCTACCTCGGGCCATGCAGCCTGGACGACGGCGATCCCTTTACGCATCCCGTCTGGGAACCCGACGATATCACCATCGACCCCGAAGCACCGGGCGGTTCGACGGTGCTCTGGAGCTACGATGATGGGGAGTATCCTTACCTCGAGGATTTCCCCGAATATAACCCCGTTGATAACACCTTCGTTGTTACATTTGGCTATGCCCCGCCTCTTGACCATCCTTCCTGGCTGCCCGCGGCCGTCGCCTGGGTTACTACCGAGATGCACGACGCCTACGGCAACACCAAGCCCAACGATGTGCCCGTCTCCTGGGACATCGATACCCGCTATTTTAAGATGGTCTCTGCGGCCAATGATACCAGCGTTGAGGCTTACACCTCGAAGAACGACCTCCGCCAGATGGGCGATGCCATGGCCGGTGACTACGTGGCTATCGGCAACGCCTTGCTGAAGGATGACGACGGCGATCACGTCCGCGATGACTGGCATACCCCCAGTTCGTTCACCCTGGATTCCATTCCGGAGAACGCCGAAGCGGTCTACGCCTACCTCTATTGGACCGGTTGGATCGAAGAAAACGACATCGAAGACGTATTTTATGATAACTGCTCGGATTTTGATGAATGGGACAGGAGCACCTCTCCTACCGACCAGTCCAGAGTTCCCACTGCAGAGGGTATAAACAGTGGTACGTGGACGACTTCACCCTACTGGTCTAAAGTGGATGAGACGTCTCCCGACGATAACGACTATATTACCGGCACTACAGGAAACCAGGTAAGGATCCCCACCGGCGACGATATGTACAGCGGCACCTGGTCTTCCTCGCCCTACTGGTCCAAGGTCGATGAGACCACTCCGAACGACACAGATTACATTACCGGCACCTCCAACTCCGGCGGTTACCGGCTATTTAACTTTTCCAATTTCACGGTGCCCTCCGGTTCTACTATAGACAGCCTCACCGTTTATTTCCGGGCCAGGGACGTCAGCGGTACCAATCCTAACAATAATCTGCGCGCCTCGATCTATGTCCACGGTACCCGTTATGATGCCTCGTCCAGTGTTGACCCGACCGCAGGTTGGACGACTTATAGCTACTCCTGGAACGAGAATCCCGAGACGGGAGACCCCTGGACCCGGCAGGAGATCAACGGTGGTAGCTCTTACCCGCTTGAGCGCTTCGGCATCCGCAGCACGGATTTTGCCCCCGATATCCGGGTTTCCATGGTCTACGCCCAGGTAAATTATTCCGGCGGCGGCTACCGGCTTTTTGACTTTTCCGATTTCACAGTGCCCGCCAATTCTGAAGTTGAAAACCTCACTGTCTATTACCGGGCGAAGGACGCTAGCGGCACTAACCCGAATAACAACCTGCGCGCTTCGATACGTGTCGACGGCAACCGTTACGATGCTTCTTCGAGCGTCGATCCGACGGCCTCATGGACGACCTATAGCTATACGTTTAATGAGAACCCGGACACGGGAGACCCCTGGACCTGGCAGGAGATCAACGGCGGCAGTTCCGACCCGCTTCAGCAGTTCGGCGTCTACAGTACGGATCTTAGCCCCGATATTCAAATATCCATGGTCTATGCCACGGTAACCTACTTTGAGAGCCGTTGGACTATTCAAGACGATAGTAATGACAATTTCAAGGGGCAGGGCTCGACTTCGG
>DAIQQC010000092.1:0-5999 GCA_036787005.1 Dehalococcoidales bacterium
TTGGAGGAGATGCCGAGCTGCCTTTCGACCTCCAGCTCCACCGGCAGGCCGTGGGTGTCCCAGCCGGCGATGCGGGGGGCGTAAAAACCCTTCATCGTTTTGTAGCGGGGAATAACGTCCTTGAAAATGGACATGAAGACGTGATGCAGGGCAGGGCTGCCGTTGACGGTGGGCGGGCCGTCGTAGAGCATAAAGCCGGGGCCGCCCTGCCGCGCGGCGACACTGCGACGGAAGATATCGCCTTTTTGCCAGAAAGAGAGTACCTCTTCTTCCATCTGAGGAAAGCTGATGCGGCTGCCGACCGGTTTAAACATAGTACGAAAAATCAATTGCCCGGGAGTTGCTTGGGGATGATGACCACTTTCCGCGATTCGCCGAAGCCGGTGCTCTCGGTGGTGACATCGGGGTGGCCGGCCAGGGCGACGTGGACGACGCGCCTTTCGAACGCAGGCATTGGCTCCATGGAAAAAGGCGTCTTCTTCGTCCTGACCTGCTCAGCGAGCCGCATGGCCATGATGCGCAGTCCCTCGCAGCGGCGCTGCTTATAGTTCTCGACGTCGAGGACGATGGGTACCCTGACCTGCATCTTGTGGGCCATGATGAGACGGACGATCTGCTGTAAAGAGACCATGGTCAGGCCGCGCCGCCCGATAATGATGCCCAGGTCCTCACCCTCGATGTTAAGGCCCACGGAGACGACGTCGCCATTGTCATCCGTGACGGTAAACTCATCGGAGACCGACACCTTAGCGGGGAGGTCCATCAGTCTTAAAAGCTCCTCCAGCACCTGGCGGGTGGCCTCGAATATCTCGTTCAACTTGACCGGCGTTTCCATATTTTAACCTCTTATTTCCTGGGGCCTCTTACTTTTTAGGGTGTTTTTGCCTATCCTTGCCCGGCTGGAACCTGGACTTGCTGGGTTTCAGCGAGTCCTTGTCCGGCGGGGGAGCGGTGGAGGTATCGGCCACGATAGTCCCGGCGCTTTCCTCTTCCGCCGGCTTTTCCGCCGTGGTATCGAACTTGAGCCGTCGTTTTTCAGGCGTAACGGGCTGGCGCGCCTGGCGGCGGAACGCGCCCCAACCGGTGACGCGGTACTGTAAGACGATCCTGAAGAGGTTATTGACCACCCAGTAAAGGGCCAGGCCGCTGGGGAAAGAAAGGGCCAGCAGGCCGAACATGGCCGGCATCATCCACAGCATCATCTGGGCCTGCTGCGCCTGCTTGGGATCGGTGACGGGGGTCTGGGACATTTTTTGCTGGACCCACTGGCTGGCGGCCGTGAGGATGGCCAGGACGATATTCGGCGAGGCCAAGTTCATGCCGATGAATTCGCGGCTCATCGGCAGGGCGGCGAAAACGCTATCCCAAGGATAGAGGAAACGGGAGAGGTTGAGGAGCGCCTCAGGCGCCACCGCCATAGCCAGGTAAATCGATTGGTAGAGGGCGATCCACACCGGCATCTGGATAATCATGGTGATAAAGCAACCGGCGCGCATCACGCCGGAATCTTTGTAGAGCTTCATCTGCTCCTGGGCGAGCTTCTGGCGGTCCTTGGCATACTTTTTCTGGAGCTCGGCGAGCCTGGGCTGGAGGTCCTGCATCCGCTTGGAGGACCTGATCTGACTCAGCGTCAGGGGCAGCAGGGCCAGGTTGATAATGATGGTCAAGGCGATAATGGCCAGGCCGAAGTTGTTGCCCAGGGCATTGGACATGACGATGAGGATATTGACCAGCGGCTGCTGGATTATCAGTTCCCAAACATTCAAAGCTCTAAGACCTCGATGTCACTTCCATAAAATTACGGCTGCAGCGAAATGGCCGAAAGCAGGGCGCCGGTGACGGCGTTGATGCGCTGCAGCATATTATCCTGGGTATGTATAAAGACGACCTCACCGCTGGCGGCGAGCGGCCCGTCCACCGTCTGGTCAAAGTTAGCCAGTTGCCGGACCTCGTAAGTGCCGGCGGCCATGGCATAGATGATACCTTGTTCACTAGCGAAAATCACGGAGTCGCCGACGACCACCGGCGTGGACGCAAGCGCGGTGTCAACCTCGTGCTCCGCAATTTTAGCGCCGGTAGACGGATCGATAACGTAGATAAATTTATCGAGGCAGCCGACGTACAGCTTACCGTTATAAAGCACCGGCTCGGACCAGAACCAGTTCTTGCTGGTGAACTGCCATTTTAGAGAGCCATCAGCGGTGTTCACCGCGTACAGGGAGCGGTCGAAAGAGCCGAAAATCACGGTATCCTCATAAACAAGCGGCCTGGAAACGATCGATCCCTCGGTAGCGAACTCCCACCTGACCGCGCCGTCGGAGACGTTCAGGGCAAACAAGGTCTTGTCGAACGAGCCGATATAGACCGTATCGCCGGAGGCGGCCGGCGTACCCCAGATCTTGTCATCGGAGACGGCCGACTCCCAGAGCCTGTCACCGAGCTCGGCGTCCAGCGCGTAGACCTTGCCGTCGGAACAGCCGACAAAAAGCACCGCGGGAAGGCCCGGCCGTTCCAGGACAGCCAGCCCGCCGACGAAGGGCTGGAGGTTGCCTTCGCGGGGATAGACCCATCTCACGGCGAGATTGCTGGTGTTGTAGGCATAGATCTTGCCGTTATATCCCGCCATGTAGGTGAGGTTGCCGGAGACGACCGGCGTCCCGTAGACGGGTACCCCGGTGGGCCCGCCGCCGCAGCCGCCGCCAGCCGAAGCCGAGCCGCAGCCGAACAGTCCGGGCTGGCTGACAGGGGTCAACGCCTCGGAGAAGATGCGGCTGTCATCGGCGAGGTTTACCTCGACCATGCGGCCCTGCTGCGAGCCCACGTAGAGGAAGCCACCGGACACCGCCCCGCCGGACCAGCCGACGGGCGTCAAGCCACTGACGCAGCCGACGGCCACCAGGGCGACGATAATCAGCAACGCGAGAAGGAAAGCTATCCGACTGGGCCAGTTAATTTTCAAATTCGATATATCCTTTACGGAACGGGGTCGTAACCTTGTCCGCCCCAGGGATGACAGCGAAAAAACCGTTTCATGCCGAGCCAGGTACCCTTGAAGAAACCGTACTTGCCGATGGCCTCAAAGGTATATTGGGAGCAGGTCGGCTCAAAGCGGCAGGCCGGCGGCATGACCTGCGACCAGGTGTGCTGATATATTTTAATTAGTCCCAGAGCCAACCCCTTCATGTTCTCCTACCGATAAACCGGCCTTGGCCAGGAGATCTCCGACCGTTCTTTTCAGGCCGTTATAATCAGCCTGCGCGGCCGGGTTGCGGGCGATCACCACGATGTCCCACCCCGTCCGCAGGGCCGCCTGTCTCATGACCTCGCGGAGCCGGCGCTTGGCCCGGTTCCTGACCACCGCCTTGCCGACGCGGCGGGAGACCGCGAAGCCGTACCTGGTTATGTCAAGGCCGTTGGGCGCCGCCCTGACGACCACTTCCCTGCCTGCCCACGACCTGCCGTTATCGTAAACGAACTGGAACTGACTGTCCCTGGTAAGATACTGCTCTCCCCTCACGCTGCCGAACCCGGGACTAAAAAAGCCCCTATACTACGGTCAATCGTTGCCGCTTCTTGAGTCGTCTCGCTTTAATGACGTCCCGGCCGCCGCGCGTGCTCATCCTCTTCAGGAACCCGTGCTCGCGCTTCCTCGGAATGCTCTTGGGTTGATAAGTCCTTTTTGGCACTTTAACTCCCTATCGATACTCCGTTAATGAAACAACGAATAATCTGATACTGCCCGACCCGGAACATTAAGCCCTGAGGCCGACACCACCTGTTTTCTGGATATGGGCGGCAACGAACGGCAGCAAGGCCAGGTGCCGCGCCCGCTTGATGGAGGCGGCTAAAGCGCGCTGGTGCCGGGCGCAGGCGCCGCTCTTGCGCCGCGGGGCGATCTTGCCCCGGTCCGATATATAAGGCCGCAATATCGTCGGGTCTTTATAATCGATATACTGGACCTTGTCCCGGCAGAAGAAACAGATCTTGCGCTTGGGTATGTATTTTGACCGTCCCCCCGGTCTCCTCGGCCTGGAGTCTCTAGAATATGTCATGCTCCCCTCAATCCTATAATATTTTACTATATTTTACAGTTAAAACGGCAGGTCTTCCGGCTCAAGCTCGGCCACACCGCTCTCCTCCGGTTTTTCATCGGATAAAGGCGCGGCGCCTTTCCTGTCCAGGAAGATCACCCGGTTGGCAATCACTTCAATCCTCGAATGCGGCTGGCCGTCCTGGCTTTCCCAGTTGCGGGTGTGGATGCGGCCCTCGGCGTAGACCAGCCGGCCCTTGGCGAGGAACTGGTTGCACTGCTCGGCCAGCCGGTTCCAGGCCACCACGCTGAACCACTCCGTTTCCTGGCGGCGTTCACCTTCCGGCGAGGTATAGACCCAGTTGGTGGCCACGGAAAAAGACGTCACCGGTTTGCCGTTGGGCGTAAAGCGCATCTCCGGCTCGTTCCCCACGTTCCCAATAATCGTCACCTTGTTCAGACTCGGCATGCCTCTTCACCTCTCCATGACAACTCAGGAGCTAAAAATCTCCGAGATTAAGTCCCAGCCTTAACGAGCAGGTGTCTCAGGACTTCCTCGGATATTTTCAAGTTCGCCTCGATCTCTTTTAACCGCGAGGGGCTTATCTTGAACTTCGTCAGGATATAATTTCCCTCCAGGTAGTGTTTCAGCGGATAGGCGAGCTTCCTCTTGCCCCACCTGTCCACGCTGGCAATAACGCCTTCGCGGCTGGTGATCGATTGGCTGATGCCGTTGACCTGAGCTTCCAGGGCGTCCTCGGCCACATCAGGATTAATGATGTATATCAGCTCATAATCCTGTAGTCTTGTGTCTCCAACTGGTTTCGGTACTTGCTTTCTTTTGGCCACTCTTTTTCCTCGCACAATTTTAGGTTATTATACCATAATCCGCAACTAGAGACAACAGCGTAAAGGGGCGGCGGCGTTTAAAGGAACGGTGATGTCTTGACAGGCCAACGTGCCTTTGTTAGACTCTAAAGGTGCCTTGCGCCCGTTCAGGGGGTGCGGGGAACCTGCGCGAAAACGGCCCCGTGGTGTAGCGGTCTAACATGCCACCCTGTCACGGTGGAGATCGGGGGTTCAAATCCCCCCGGGGTCGCCAATCCAGCCTCAAAACTGGGACGATCACTGTCTCCAGTCATCAACAATACTTACTGAAGTTATACCCACCAAAGTTAGCCGCTGTTCCCCAATCCCCGACTAACTTTAGCCATTACCCCGCGAAAACTCACCCTCTTTCGGCAGCTTCGCATCATCTCAAGCGGTGGTACCATTCGTTATGTGAGTACGGGAGGTACCACCCATGAAAACGGAACAGGCGCTCCGTGAATTTATTGCCAGCCGAGTGGCGGCTAACCTTATCGCGGCCACGATTTCCTGGTACAAGGACAGGCTCGCCCCGTTTGCCAGGGCATGCCCGAACCTGACGCGGCGACCGGAGCCCATCGAGCTTTTCCTGTCTAACATGACAAGCAGTCATGAAACAAAGTGGGATGTTTACCGGGCGCTGAAGACCTTTTACAAATTTATAGAAGGCCGCCGCCGGTTTCCCAATCCAATGAAAGACATCAAGGCGCCGCGACGCCCCAAAATCGTCATGCCTACCCTGGAATCAGGCGAAATCCTGAAATTACTACAATCGGTTGATAATCTCCGCGACCGGGCGATACTTACCCTGATTATAGATACCGGCGTCCGCGCCGGCGAGGTGTGCTCTCTCCTCAAGCAAAATATCAGGCAAGAAACCATTCTGGCTTATATCACCGGTTTATGGACACCTACTTTTAATTCCATACTGATTGTATTTGGCATCGGGATCCTGGTCGATTCCATATTAACTGTATTCTTCGCCTTTCGAGTGTTGTTCCCTAGTACGACCAAGCAGGAAATTGCAGTAACCTAGCCTCACAATTCTGACTATTGTTTAATCTATTGAGTTGCGCATTCCTCGGAAGTGTGACTCCAGCTT
>DAIQQC010000093.1:0-5946 GCA_036787005.1 Dehalococcoidales bacterium
CGCTTTTGCTTCGTATTTCGCCGCCAGGTCGTCTCGCATCAGGTCTAAGGCGTTGCGTAAGGGCGTCCGCCACTTCTGATTCCAATCCGGATGGTTGCCGGCGCCCGTCTTATCGCCGCAATCGCTCCACCAGCGGTCGACGCCGTGCGTACAGCTCCACGACGATTTTTCGACGATCTGCGCTTCAAATTCAGGGGGGTGTTTTTCCAGGAACGCGCCGTAATTGGTCACTTTCGCCAGGTTGTTTTTCTCAATAGTATCAAGGGAATAAGCCAACGCCATGTCGCCGCGGCGATGGTGATGGCCATAGTTCTCGCCGTCGGTGGCAATGTGGACTAATTGAGGGTTGTTGCTATCGTTAAACGCGCCGGTGAGCTTCTTCACCAAAGCGTCACCGCGTTTAAGGATGTCGGTGAAAGACACCTCACCGGCGATGGCGCCGTTATAGAAAAATACGCCCAGGCTGCGGCCGGAGGGTAGCTTAACCAGGTAGGCCCGGGTGGTATCGATCTTTCCCCCACCGACGTCCTGCCACCCCGGCACGCCGATTTTTCTCACCCGCCCGGCCTGGTGCGGGGCCAGGATGGTAAACTTTATACCCAGCTCCGCCATGATGTCCAGCGTCTCGAGGTCGACGGCGGTCTCCGGCAGCCACATGCCTTCGGGCTGGCGGCCGAAGCGGTGCTCGAAATCCCTGATCCCCCACCGTACCTGGGTATAACGGTCGCGGTGATTGGCCAGCGGCATGATCACGTGGTTATAGACCAAAGCCAGTGCCCCACCATGCCCCGAGAAACGCTGCCGGCTCTCTTTATCGGCCTCGATGATCGCCCGGTAAACATCCGGGTCGTTCTTTTCCAACCAGTCGAGCAAACCCGGACCGAAGTCGAAGCTCATCACGGCGTAATTGTTAACGATGCGGTCGATAAAGCCTTCGCGGTCAAGAAGGGGTGTGAAAGCGTTGGGCAGATAGCACTCGGCGGCGACCCTCTCCGTCCAGTCGTGGTAAGGATAGGCCGAGTCCTGGCGCTCGATGCTTCCCGACCAGGCGTTCTCGCGGGGCGGCTGGTAGAAATGACCGTGGATGCAGATGTAGCGTTCCATATTTTTTCCGGGTTATTTTTTCGGCGCAGCGGGCTTTTTCTTGCCGATACGTGTATAGAATTTTTCCGGTATGTCCGCGGGGTTCTTATAAAACGTAAAGTGGCAGTGTTCCCCGCATAAAGGTTCGTGCACGATATGCGCCGATATAAAGTCGCCGGTATTCTCGATATCCAGCATCTCCATGACCGGGCAGTGCACGCAGTAAATGGGGAAGTCCTTCATGCCCCAGGTGATGCGGTGGGGTTTTTCAACCCTGGCCAGGCCGGCTTCATAGCCGCCCTTCTGGATCAGCCTCTCACCGGAGCCGCACGGCTCCATCGTAACGGTGATTTTTTCATCGTCCTCGGCAACGGTTATCGGCTGCAGGTGCCCGCGCATACCGCCTGCCATGTGTTCCACGAGGGAACGGACGTCTTTCTTCTCCGAAGGCTTAAAAACAACCTTAGCTTCAATGGTATGCGCTTCCCTCTCCGCCTTTTCCACAGCATCGATGCCATAATTGTTGTATATGTATGTCAACAGGCCGGTAACCCAGAACATGTAGCCGTCGTGGAGGTGGTTAAACTCCCGGTACATCCTCCTGGCCAGCTCCTTGGCCTTCTCCTTGTCCCCGGCATCGATAGCCTCCTGCACCAGGTCCAGTGTCCGCGTCCCCATGTCCTTGAGTTCCGTATCGGTAAACACCCTTTTTTTATTCATCGCCGGCCGCTCCCCTTTTCTTTTACGAGTTTCGACCATAACGATACCTTGAGAGGCTTGGTACTGTCAAATAGATGTTTGGTAGAGACCCTTGACAAAAGAACATTTGTTCTACTATAATGGATTTACCTATGAGAATCCTTTGCGTCCTGCTGCCCCATTTCCCCTGGAGGTGCGAGGTCCGCCAGAACCCCGGCCTCGCCGGCAAGCCGGCGCTGGTCGTGCAGTCGAAGGACGTCGCCGGCTCGCCGAAGCTGGTGCTGGACTGGGCCCCGGAGCTCGACGGCATCCAGGCCGGCATGCCCCTCCAGCAGGCCCTCGCTCTCCACGGGCAGGCCGCGCTCATCCCGGCGGACATTCCCTGCTACCGCGCCGCGTTCCATGAAATACTCGACGCGCTGGAACACATCAGCCCGCTGGTCGAAGAAGCCGACCTCGCCTGCGCCTACGCCGGCATCGACGGGCTGCAGCTCATCTACCCGGACGACAACGCTATCATCGCCGCCGTACGGGCAGCCGTACCGGCGGCCTTTATGCCCCGGATGGGAATTGCCGGGAACAAGTTCCTGGCGTACCTGGCCGCCCGCCGTAGTCCTCCCGGCGGGCACCAGGTATTCCCCGGCGATGCCGCCCCCATCCTCAAGGACCTCCCCTGCGACGTCCTGCCGGTGTCTTTAAAGAGCCTGGAAAAGCTGCGCGAGTTCGGCCTGAAGACGCTGGGGCAGGTGACCGCCCTGCCGCCCGGCCCGGTGCAGGCGCAGTTCGGACCCGAGGGCAAAAGGATATGGGAACTCGCCGCGGGCATCGACGCCACGCCGCTTTATCCCCGCATGATGGAGTCGGCCCGCGAGGAGTCCGCCACGCTGCCCTCGGTGACCGTTTCCCTGGAGGCGATACTGTTCGCAGTGGAGAACCTGCTGCGGCGGGTCTTCGAGAGCCTCGGCCGCCAGGGAATGGGCGTCCGCAGCCTCGAACTCTGGACGCGCACCTGGAATGCCGAGCAGTGGGAGCGGACCATCCGCTTCAAGGAGCCGGCCATGGAGCTCAAGAACGCCCTGGCGCGCGTCAAGCGCATATTGGAGGACTATCCCCAGCCCGGCCCGGTCGAGCAGGTGGGTATGAAGATCACCGGCCTGGGCTACCCGCGGGGCCGGCAGCGGAGCCTCTTTTCAGACATGAGGGCCAGGGAACACCTGGCGGAAGATATCAGGCAGCTGGAGGCGAGGCTGGGCAATCCCCAGATCTATAAGGTCAAGGAGGTGGAGCCGTGGTCGCGGATACCGGAAAGACGCTACGCGCTGACGCCTACAAGCCGGTAAACGCGCCGGAGCCGCTCAAGGTGGAGGAAAACGCCGCCGGCCTGCCCGCAGCCGTCAGGATAAAGCGGCGGCAGGCCGTGGCGACCATCGAGGACAGATGGCGGCTGGATGACGAGTGGTGGCGGGCGGAGCCGGTCTCGCGTTTGTATTATAACGTCCTGCTCTCCTCCGGCCAGCGCCTGGTGCTTTATAAAGACCTCGTCACGGGGGCATGGTACCAGCAGGAATACTAGGATACTCCCATGTTTTACGCCGAGCTTCACTGCCACAGCTACTATTCTTTCCACGACGGCGCTTCGTCGCTGGAAGAGCTTATGGTGCGCGCCAGGGAGCTCGGTTACCGCGCCCTGGCCGTCACCGACCACGATAACCTCTGCGGGGCGATGTGCTTCGCCCAGCTCTGCAAATCTTTAGAGATGCATGGCATTACCGGGGCGGAGCTGACGCTGGACGGCGGCTTTCATTTAACCCTGCTGGCCAAGGACGGCGAAGGCTATAAAAACCTCTGCCGCCTCATCACCGCCGCCCATAACTCCGGCGAACGCAACGACCCCGCCCTTTCCCCCGCCTTGCTCGCCGAACATGCCCGGGGGCTTATCGCCCTGTCCGGCTGCCCGCAGGGAGAACTAGCGCAACTGGCAGTCAAAAATCGCCTGCCCGAGGCCAAAGCTTTAGTCAGGCAATACCTCGACTGGTTCGGTTTAGACAACTACTACATCGAGCTCCAGCAGAACCTCGCCCACGGCGACACGGCGCGCAACATCGCCCTGCTGAAGCTGGCCATAGAGACCGGCGCCAGGGTAGCCGCCACCGGCAACGTCCACTACCACGTTAGAGAAAGGCACCGTCTCCAGGACTGCCTGGTGGCGGTCAAGAACTGCAAGAGCCTCGAGGAGACACATCGAGAACGAAGACCCAACTCAGAATACTATCTGCGCTCGATAGAGGAACTGGAAAGTCTTTTCAAAGACTGCCCGGAAGCGCTGGAAAACACGGTGAAAATCGCCGAAAGCTGCACGCTGGACCTGACCAAGGACCTGAGCTACATCTTCCCCGATTACCCCGCCCCGGAGGGCCTTACGCCCCAGACCTACCTGGAAAAGCTCTGCCACGAGGCGGCCATACGACGCTACGGGGCGATCACACCGCAGGTAAAAGCCCGGCTGGACGAGGAGTTCGCCCTGATTAAGAAGTATAAACTGGCGGGCTTCCTCTTAATGTACCACGAGGTCATCAAGCTGGGGCGCGAGGTCATGATAGATTTAGGTTTAAGCGATCCCTCCCTGACCGTCGAGGAAAACCCGCCGGGCAGAGGCCGCGGCTCGTCGGTGGCATTGCTGGTAGGCTATCTCATCGGCCTCTCGCACATCGACCCGCTTAAATATAACCTGTCTTTAGAGCGTTTCCTCCCCGCCGATACCATGACCAACGTGCCGGATATAGACCTGGATTTTCCCCGCTCCATCCGGGAGGAGCTTATCCTGCGCACCCATCAGAAATGGGGCTGGCGGCACGCCGCCCTGACCGGCACCATCAATACCTACATGATCAAGGGGGCAGTGCGCGACCTCGGCAAGGCCTTAGGGCTGCCGGAGGCGGAAATCGACCAGCTTTCCAGGCAGTCGGACTGGGGCAGCGCTAAAAAGCTCCGCAGCAAGATGGAGCGCATGCCCAACTTTAAAGACAAGGTGGACGCCCCGGTCTGGCGCGACCTTATCAGCCTGGCGGCCGAGCTGGACGGCTTCCCCAAGTACCCGGGGCAGCACCCCGGCGGCATGATCCTCTCCTCGACGCCCCTGATAGACATCGTGCCTGTTTACCGCGGGGCGATCGAGGGGCGCTACGTCTGCCAGTGGGACAAGGACAGCATCGACGACGCCGGCTTCGTCAAGATAGACTTCCTGGCCCTGGGGGCATTATCACAGCTCCAGGACGCGGTCGAGCTCATCAAGAACCGCACCGGCCGGAGAATCGATATGTCCCGCATCGACTTCGAGGATGCCAGGGTCTACGATATGTTATGTAAAGGCGATACCATCGGCATCTTCCAGGTGGAGTCGGCCGCCCAGATGCAGACCATCACGCGGCTCAAGCCGCGCAACCTGCTGGACATGGCGCACGAAGTGGGCGCCGTCCGCCCCGGCGTGGGCGTCAACCACGGCGTGCAGGAGTACCTGGCGCGGCGCAGCAAGAGGAAACCAATTACCTACGATTGCCCCCAGGAGCAGAGGGCGCTGGAACGCACGCTGGGCGTAGTGCTGTTCCAGGACCAGGTCAACCAGCTGGCCATAGATGTGGCCGGCTTTGCCCCCAGCGAGGCCGACCGCCTGCGCCGCGCCTTCGGGCGCAAGCACAACGACGAGCTCATCGAGCAGTACCGGCAGAAGTTCCTCGCCGGGGCGAAGGGCCTTGGCGTCCCGGCGGAAGCCGCGGAAACGGTCTTTAAAAAGTTCAACGGCCAGTACATGTTCCCGGAATCGCACGCCTTCGCTTTCGGGGTGACGGCCTACCAGGCGTCCTGGCTCAAGTATTACTACCCGCTGGAGTTCTTCGTGGCCATCTTCAACCAGCAGCCGATGGGGTTCTACAACCTGGAGACTTTAAAGGAGGATGCCCGGCGGCACGGCATCACCGTGCTGAACCCGGATATCAACAGGAGCAGCGCTAAATGCACGATAGAGGAATATTCTCCCTTGGTCCCTCCTTACGAAGGAGGGAAAGACCAGCCTGAACCAATGATAGACGGGCTGGTACAATCATCCTCTCCCCTTCGTAAGGGGAGAGTGAGAGAGGGAATAAGCCGGCCCGCCCTGCGCCTGGGCTT
>DAIQQC010000033.1:0-17567 GCA_036787005.1 Dehalococcoidales bacterium
TCCGCTGCACTTTTACTCAGGAAAACGTTGCGGCGATGAGCCGCCTTGCCGAGGGGCAGGAGGTTTCCATTCGCGGTAAATACGATAGCTACGGCCGGAACATTATCTTCAAAGACTGCGTCCTGGCCTAGCCGCGGTAGGCTTTAACCTTTTCCAGCGTATATCTCATCATTTTCAGGGTATTATCGATATCACCCGGCGGCATTCCTTTATGCCATGCCAGAGCTGCCTTGATTAGATTAGTCCACTCTCTGTCCAGTGCCGTTAGCGCCCAGCGCGCCGAAA
This sequence comes from Dehalococcoidales bacterium, assembly GCA_036787005.1. GTDB lineage: Bacteria > Chloroflexota > Dehalococcoidia > Dehalococcoidales > RBG-16-60-22 > JBFYTX01. The sequence goes on from DAIQQC010000033.1 coordinate 286, forward strand.
CCGGCTTGGAAGCAATCGTTCCGTGTTCCAGGGTGTAGAGGGCTCGGCAGTTGGTTAGGACCACGAATGGCTGATGCCCCGGCGGTTTTAGCCATTCGCGGTCGTCCTCCCTGTGTCTCCATTCCGTCCATATACCTTCGACCACCGCCCGGCGCAGTTCTTCGTCATTGACCTCGGCTATCATGCTTTGTATCGGCGGACCGGCCACTGCCACGCCGCCATGACGCAGGATATAACGGTTGATCACCCAGTCTATGTCGGGGCGTGCCATAAAGAATTTGCCTGCGTTGATAAACGGCCGCGGCCGGTCCTTCGGGTTATAAAGGCGTAAAGCCTTCCGGGAGATATAAGTGCCCTCGAGTTTCTTCGCCCACTCCGAACCGCTGTCTCTGATACGGGTATGCATCGCTTCCAGATCACGTATCAACTTTTCCGGTATCTCTTTTGCTGTAACCGCGATGAAATCGATGTCGCTGTGGCCTGGGTCGAAATCTCCGCTTGCTAGCGAGCCGTGGAGGTATAGCCCGACGAAATAGTCGCCCAGGACAGCTGTAACGTTCGTCAGTAGCATCTGTAGGGCCGCATTGACGTAGGGGTATGGTGTTGGGGAAATGTCTTGTTGAGGCATCTGTTTTTCTCGAGATTTATTCCGCCTTGGTAATCCCGCCGATAATGTCCAGCAGTTTCTTTAAAATCCTGGCCGTCGCTCCCCAGATGACATTCCCGTTGTAGTCGTAGATGTAGGACTCGAGCGACTCACCGTTCAGGTTCTCCCCGTTGGAGTTCACCCGGCCGTTTTTCATGAGCGCCTCGATGGGGACCTCTAGTATGTCGGCCACCTCATCCACGTTTTTCTGGAAGCGGTACGGACACGGTATCACCGCGACGAACGGCGTGACGGTATAGTTGCTGGTGGTCGTCAGTTCGTCGTCCAGTTCCCCGATGACCTCGATGTCTTCCGGGCGCACCCCTATCTCTTCCCGGCTTTCTCTCACGGCCGTGTGCAGCAGCGTCTGGTCGTCTTTGTCCCGCGCGCCCCCCGGGAAGGATATCTGCCCTTTGTGGTCTTTGACCTTCTCCGTGCGCTTGATAAAAACGATGTGGTATTGCCCGTCCTTTTGATACAGCGGCACCAGCACCGCCGCCGGCACGCGTTTTTCGTCGTTAATGTACCGCTTTTCCCGCTGCGCCAGTATCCGTTCTAGCTCTTCTTTCACGACCCTATCTTAATATGGGCGGGGGTTAAATTCAAGGGGTTCTATTTGTTGTTAGGGAACTAATAAGAGAGAGGGAGAACCTCATCACAAATTCTTTCCCCCTCTTAAAATAAAGGGCGTTCAAGAGGGGCGTCAGCCCCTCTTCTATTCCCTCCCCCTCTTGAACAGAATAACATTCCGAATCATAAGAATAAATCTGTTCGAGAGGGGGACAAAGGGGGTGAGTATTAAGAATTAACCATACGCAGATAACAAGCTCTCCTAGCCCTCTCTCCCGCGTATTGTGTATAATTATCCTGTATTATGGATACCAATGTATCGGCGCCGCTGGTCGTTGCCCGTCCCGCCGTAGCCGTGCGGAGAAACGGCGTCCTCGGCGCTATCGCCAATTACCTGGAGGTCTTAAAACCCCTCCCCAGTGCCCTGCTGGCTTTAATAGGTTTTACCGCGGCCGTTATCTCCGGCGACGGTTTTCTTTCACCTCGACTCGCCCTGGTCTTCGTTACCGTTCTGATTGCGGCGGCCGGCGCTAACGGCCTGACCAACTACCTCGACCGCTCTATCGATGCCCGTATGCGGCGGACCTGCCTGCGCGTCCTGCCTTCCGGGGCTATCTCCCCGCCCGCCAAAGTCCTGCCGCTTATTCTCGGTCTCATTGCCCTCGGGCTCGGCCTCGCCTGGTATCTAAGTCCCTATGTCTTTATCGCCGATGCCTCGGGCACGCTGGTGGCCGCTACCTGGCGTAAGAAGGTGACCTGCGTCTATCCCCAGGGCGTCCTGGCCTCCTGCGCCCCCGTTTTGATGGGCTGGCTGGCGGTGAGCCGCTCGCTAAGCTGGGAACTGTTACTTATTTGCCTCCTGGTCGCCGCCTGGCTGCCTTTGCACGTCTGGAGCGTCAATATCGCCCACCGTGACGACTATCTTCAGGCGGGCATCAGCTATTTCCCGCTCAATCTTGAGGTCAAAGACTCGGTCAAGCTGTTCCCGGCCTTCGCGCTGGCGCTGTACGCTGTTTCTCTCGCCCTGTATTTCGTCGGCGGTTTCTCCTGGCTTTATTTAACGCTGGCCAATGTCCTGGGCGCTGTAATGGTTTATGCCGTCGTCCGGCTCGCCCTCTCCCGCGCCGCGTCTCACGCCTGGCGACTCTACCGGTTGTCGGCTTTTCCTTACCTCGGCGCTATCTTTCTGGTCATGTGCTTGGATATCTGGATTATTTAAGCAGGGGTGAATATGGACTTTGATTTGACCGAATCTCAAAAAATGCTGCAATCTCTTGCTCGCGATTTCGCAGAAAAAGAGGTCGCCCCCAGGGCGGCGGCCATCGACCGCTCTAACGAGTTCCCTCTGGACCTGGCTAAAGAGATTGGCCGGCGCGGTTTTCAGGGCCTGCCTTTCCCGGAAAAGTTCGGCGGCAGCGGCGCCGGCTACGTTGGCTTTGTCCTCGCCCTTGAGCAGATCTGCCGGGCATCCGTGTCTGTCGGCGCTATCATGGCGGTCAATACCGTCCCGGAGGAGGGCATTTTTCGCTTTGGTACTGAAGAGCAGAAACAAAGACTATTAACACCTTTAGCGCGTGGTGACTTTCTGGGCGGCATCGGCTTTACCGAGCCGGATACCGGCTCCGACCCTTCCGCTGTCACGACCACCGCCCGCCGCAGCGGCAAGGGCTTTGTGATTAACGGGCAGAAGATGTTCATGTCCCTGGCGCCGGCGCTGGACGTCGTTCTCCTCTTTGCCCGCGGCGAGGGTGATGGGCTGAATGCCTTTATCATCGAGCGGCGGTCGCCGGGCTTTGCCGTGCAGGAGGTTCTGGAAACGATGGGTCTGCGCGGGCTCGGCACCTCGATTGTTAACCTCGATAACGTCCCGGTACCTGAAGAGAACCTTATCGGAAGAGAAGGGCAGGGTTTCGATATCCTGCTGGAAGCCATCAGCGTCGAGCGGATGTCCGTGGCGATGCAGGGCGTGGCTGCCGCCCAGGCGGCTTTGGATTTATCGCTGGAGTATGCGCGACAGCGCCAGGCCCGTGGCAAGCCTATAAACCGGATGCCGTCCATCCAGCAGATGCTGGCGGAAATGGCTTCCCGCGTCGAGGCCGCCCGCTGGCTGGTCTACCGCACCGCTTTCCTGCGCGATAAAGGCCAGAGCATCCAGTACGAGTCCTCAATGGCCAAGCTCTTCGCCTCGCAGGTGGCGGTTGAAGTCACTCGGATGGCCATGCAGGTCCACGGCTCTTATGGCGCGATGAAATCCCTGCCGGTGGAGCGGCTTTACCGCGATGCTAAAATACTGGAGATCTACGTGGGCATTTCCGAGGTCCACCGCAGCATTATCGCCAACCGGCTGATACAATAGCGACCCTGTCATTGCGAGGAGTCCCGATTCTATCGGGATGACGTGGCAATCTCACTCAATGTCATTCCCGACCTGATTGGGGATACAGTAACCTATCCCCCTGCCCCCTTCCCTTGCCGGGGGAAGGGGGTTTTAGTTTAGAGAGGGGCTTCGCCCCTCTCGCTAGCGCACTCCCCCTTCGGGTATCGGCGTCCCTCGTTCGTAAAGAGGGACAGGAGGGAGATTTTCGCTCCCACCACCCTCTTAAATTCCCGCTTTGATGATCATAATACAGGGCGTCTAAGAGGGGAGTCAGCCCACTCTCAAATATCCTCCCCCTCTCCTGCGGACAGGAGAGGGGGATCAGGGGGTGAGGTTCTTTAAAAAGACATCGGGGGTGAGGTATATTAGTAATAGGAGACAAACTTGCCCCTAAAGCATTTTAAACTGTTAAAGACAGCCGGCCTTGCCCGCGCCGGTGAGCTCTATACCCCTCACAGCACTATCCCCACCCCCGTTTTCCTGCCGGTAGGCTCCCAGGCCACTGTCCGCACCTTGACCCCGCAGGAGATAAAAGACGCCGGCTTTGACATGATTTTAGCCAACACCTATCACCTCTATCTCCGCCCCGGCATCGACGTTATCCAAAAGCTGGGCGGACTGCACCGCTTTATGGCCTGGGACGGCGCAATGCTTACCGATTCCGGCGGCTACCAGGTCTTCAGCCTGGCACCCTTCTGCAAGATTACCGATGAGGGTGTTACCTTCCGGTCGCACATCGACGGCTCCAAGCACTTTCTTACTCCCGAGCTTGCCGTTCAATATCAGGAGACTTTAGGCTCCGATATCATGATGGTCCTCGACCACTGTTCCGCTTTTGGCGATAGCGTGGGTAAGGTCCGCGCGGCGATGGAGCGGACGCACCGCTGGGCGGAGCGCTGCCTCAAGGCTAAGACCCGTGACGACCTCTCCCTTTACGCTATCGTCCAGGGCGGTATGTTTCCCGAACTTCGGGCTATCTCGGCGGCTTTCCTTACCGGCTTCGATTTCCCCGGCTATGCCGTCGGCGGCCTGAGCCTCGGCGAGCCTAAGGAAGTTACGCTGTCGCTGGTCGCCCAGACCGCCGCCCTGTTGCCGGAGAACAAGCCCCGTTATCTCATGGGCGTCGGCGCCCCGGACGATATTATCGAGGGCGTCGCGCGCGGCATTGATATCTTCGATTGCGCCCTGCCTACCCGGGTCGCCCGCAACGGCGCTTTGTTTACCCGTAAGGGACGCATCAATATCAGGAGGGCTGTTTACGCCGGGACGGATAAACCCGTCGACCCCTCCTGCGATTGTTTTACCTGCCGCAACTTTTCCGCTGCCTATCTAAGTCATCTCTTCCGTAGCGAAGAGCTTCTCGGGCTGCGCCTGGCCTCCATCCATAACCTGCGCTTCATCGCCAATCTTGTGCGCGGTATCCGCGAATCTATCCTGGCCGGTTCGTTCGATGATTTCCGCGAGGATTTTCTTTCTGCCTATAAGACCACTAATGAGCCCGCCCGTGTCGACCAGAAAAGTCGCTGGCTGAAAAAACGGGCTTGATGTCATAAAAATTCCATATTTTCCCGTCCCGTGTTTGACTTTCTTTATTTCGCTTCTGGTACAATAGAGACGTTAATATGTGTGACATATCGGAGGTATCGCATGGCTAAGGAGAACCCGGACATTTTCAATAAAGCCCCTCTGGAACCCCATGCCCGCCCCTTGGGTGAGCACCAGTCGGCTATCAAAATGGGCAATAGGTACGTTTGCCCGCACTGTCGCGCCGAGGTGCCGGTGAAGCAGGACTGCCCTTCGTGCAAGGCGGAAATCGACTGGTCTAAGATCTAGGCTGGTTACGTTCTCTTTGAAGGGGTGGCGTAACTAATAGCTTAAAGCTTATAGCTAAAGGCTTGATCATCCCCCGTGGATGACGTACAGGACGTTCAGCTTGTCACCGTCCTTGAGCCGTGTGTTCATGTCCTTCGGGTAGACGCTCTGACCGTTGATGTAAAAGTCGTATGAGCTCATCAGGTCGCCTTCCTCGGTGAGGAGCATCTTTTTTAGCTTCGGGTGCTGCCGCACCAGGTCGTGCAGGCATTCGCGGACTGTCTTGCCCTTCACTTTCACGTTGATCTGGCCGCCGGTGTACTGTCCAAATATCGACGACAGCTCTACTTCTACGCTCATTATTTCTTTCCCGCCGTTCGACCGCAGTGTTCGCATCCCGGGTCCGCCTTGATGGTGAACTCGGTGAATTTCATCCTCAATGCGTCGTAGTTCAGTATCCGGTTCGTCAGCAGCTCGCCCAGCCCGGTGAGGTATTTTATTACCTCCGTCGCCTGGATACAGCCGATTACCGCCGGCGTTACCCCTATCACCGGGAACTTTTCTTTAGGTACTTTCGCATTATGGTACAGGCAGTTGAGGCAGGCTGACTTGCCCGGCACGATGGTCATCGCCCGCCCCTCGAACCCGTATACCGCCCCGTGGAAGAACGGTATCCCTTTCTCAATGGCCGTCCTGTTCAATATGTATCTGGTCGGCAGGTTGTCCATCGCGTCCACTATCCCGTCGGTATCGCCCACTAGCCGGGACGCGTTTTCTTCGGTGATGGTCTCGGCGGTCGTCTCTATCTTGATATCGGGGTTCAGTTTTCTGAGTTTTGAGCCAGCCGACTCCACTTTTTTCCCGCCGGTGTTCTCCTCCCAGTGCAGGATCTGCCGGTTGAGGTTGCTGAGGTCTACGGTATCGTGGTCGGCTATCCTGATCGTCCCGATGCCCGCCGCCGCCAGGTATATCGCCGCCGGCGAGCCCAGTCCCCCCGCCCCCCCTATAAATATCTTCGCCTTCTTGAGCTTTTCCTGCCCCGCCTCCCCGAACCCGTAGATCATCATCTGGCGGTCGTATTTTTGCTTTTCTTTCTCGCTCAGCATGGCTTACCTCCCGCCGGTGGCCTCGCCGTCGATCCAGTCCAGGTAGTCCTTGTCCCCGCCGGCTACCGGCAGCGCGATTATCTCCGGGACTTCGTAGCCGTGGATTTTTTTGACGGCTTCGATGATTTCCGGCAGCAGGGCCTCCCGGCTCTTCACGATGAGCAGGCTTTCCTCGGCCGACTCCACCTTGCCGCGCCACCAGTAGTGGGAGTCGATGTCGGCCGCGATGCTGACGCAGGCCGCCAGCCTTTGGTCGAGCAGGGCGTCGGCGATGTCATGCCCTTCGGCGGCATCCTTCGCGGTGATCAGCACCACGATGTACTTTGGTTTTTCCATGTCTCACACTCCTGCCAGCATGCGGTCCACCGCTGCCTTGGCCCGCAGGCGGATTTCCTCCGGTACGGTGATCGCCGGTGCCATCGTCTCCAGCGATTCTGCGATCTTGTCCAGGGTGATCTTTTTCATATTGGGGCAAATGGCTTTTTTCGATGCCGCGTAGAATTGCTTGCCCGGGTTTTCTTTATTTAAGCGGTGCAGGATCTCCACCTCCGTCCCCACCACCAGTTCTTGAACGTCCGGGCGCGCGGCGTAGCGTATCATCCCGCTGGTGCTGAGGGCCTCGTCCGCCAGCGCGATGACGTCCGGCCGGCACTCCGGGTGCACCACCACTTTAGCCTTGGGATGCTCCTGCTTTCGCTTGATGATATCTTCGGGCAGGATGCGCATGTGGGTGGGGCAGTAGCCCGGCCAGAGCGTCAGTGTTTTCCCTGTCCTTTTTGCGATAAAATCTCCTAAATACTGGTCCGGCACGAAGATGATCTCCGGATTATCGATACTGCCCACTATCTTGACCCCGTTGGCCGACGTGCAGCAGTAGTCGGACTCCGCTTTAACGGCCGCTGACGAGTTTATATACGTGACCACCGTGGCTTTGGGCATTTTCTGCTTTTGCTGCCTTAGCTGCTCGGCGGTGATCATGTTGGCCATCGGGCAGCCGGCGCCCGCGTCCGGCAGCAGTACTGTCTTGCCCGGGTTTAGAATCGCGGCGGTCTCCGCCATGAAATGCACCCCGCAAAAGACTATCACCTCGGCGTCCGTCTTGGCTGCTTTCTGGCTTAGCTCCAGCGAGTCCCCGACGAAGTCCGCGGTGTCCTGTACCTCGCCGCGCTGGTAGTTGTGGGAGAGGATGACCGCGTTCCTCTCCTTTTTTAGTTTCAATATCTGTTCTCTCAGGGCGTTGTCCCTCTTATCGCTCATGTTTTTCCCTGGCGTTACCGCTCGTCGCCTCTCTACACGGTACCCTCTCGGCGCCGCTGTAAATTTTCATCCCTGCCGTGTCGATGACCCGCACCGCCATGTCGGTATGGATGCGCGTCCCTGAGTCCCGTACGAACCCGATGATGGTCAAGCCGTGCTTTTGCGCTATCTCCAGCCCCTTGTCGGTGACGGCCGTCTTGGTGGCCGCCAGCGGTATGCCCGCCCGGCAGATTTTAGCGACCATCTCCGAGGCCATCCTGCCCGTCGAGACCAGGAACGTGCTGGCGAAATCCACTTTGTTTATCAGGGCGTACCCAATGGCCTTGTCGAGCGTGTTGTGCCGGCCTATGTCCTCCACGATACAGACGAGGCTGACGTCGGCCGTGAACAGCCCGGCGGCGTGGACGCCTTCCGTCTCCCGGTACATCCTGGCCGTCTCAAAAAGGATGTTCATCGCTTTGAAGATGATCTGCTGCGTGAACTTCCGGTTATTGCGCATTACGGGCATGTCCTCCGCGCCGCTGTAGGCCAGCCGCCCGCCCCCGGAGACGATACGGTAGCTGGCTCCCCCGGTCTTTTTAAGAATTTTCTCCGGGTCTTTGAGCTGCACCTGCGCGGCGTCGTCGTCTATCGATATAGATAATATTTCATCTACGCTATTTATAAATCCCTGCCCGAACAGGTACCCCGTGACGAACTCCCTTTCCATGACCGGCGTTATCGAGGCCGTGACCAGGTGCCGCCCGTTGACGTATATCGGCAGTTCCCTTTCCACGATTAGGCTGGTTTCGCCCTTCGTGAACTGCCCGTCGGCCAGCTTGATACAGGCCATCGTTTTCGCCGTCGGCATCCACCTTTTTTGGGGGTTGTTTCTATATTTCATCGCATCCCTCTACCCTCTTCGGGCACGAGTAGACGATCATCGTGCTTCCCCGCACCAGCCCCGCTATTGTTATCCCCGTTTTCTCCGCCATCTCTACCGCCAGCGAGGTGGGCACGCCCTTGGTGGCGATTATCGGTATGCCGGCGTTGCGGCATTTGATGATCATCTCGCTGGGCTGTCTGCCCGTCGAGGCTGCCAGCGTTTTGCTGAAATCGATGCCGTGCAGCAGCCCGTAGCCGATTACTTTGTCCAGGGCGTTGTGCCTGCCCAGGTCCTCCGCGATGCAGATTTCTTCCTTCCCGTTCAGGAACAGCCCGGCGGAGTGGACCGCTTCCGTCTCGCTGAAGACTCTGGATTTCAATATCGCTTTGACGCTGTTGAAGATGTCCTCCGCGCTTACTTTAAGGTCGGTGGTTACCGCCGCCGGGACAACCCTCTTTGGTTTTTTACCGGCCAGTATCACCTCGGCAATGTTGTTCTTTATCGTTATCGTCTTTATGTCGTCGGCTTTCTTTATTACGCCCTGTACGTACAGGTTCCCCACCGTGAACTCTTTTTCCAGCGTCGCCAGTATCATCGCCGTGGCGTAATGCTCCCCGTCGACGTTTATGGTCAGTGTGGTCTCTTTAACGATTCTCTCGCTGGCGTTCTTGCAGCCGCCATTCACCCTGACGTATTCTACTGTTTTTAGTATCCTGCTTGGCACTATTAGTTTTTCCCCCCGACTATTCGTATTTCGTCACCCGGCCTGACTTGCCCGCCCTTGATGACTTTGGCGAAGATGCCTTCCCGCGGCATGATGCAGTCGCCGATGAGCTCGCGTATGGCGCAGCCTTTATGGCATTCCTTGCCTATCTGGGTCACCTCCAGCAGCACCCCTTTTCCCGCCTCCAGCCTGGTCCCGATTGGCAGCGCGCAGAGATCGATGCCCTCCGTCGTCAGGTTCTCCGCGAAGTCCCCCGCGTTCAGTTCCATCCCTTTACCCCGCATCTTGTCGATGCTTTCGTTGGCGAGCAGGCTTACCTGCCGGTGCGTCTGGCAGTCGGCGTGCGCGTCCCCGGCCACGCCGTAATTGTTGGTGATCTCTACCTCGGCCTGCGGCGTCTTACGCTCGCCTTTTTTTTCGCTGGTGCATACCGCGATTATCTTCGCCATTTTATCATCATGTCTCCCCGTATATTTATTGCATTTATTGGTAGTATTTGTAGTATTGGTATTTATTGGTAGTATTTCCCCTTTTAACTATCGTGCCTCCGCCCAGCACTTTATCGCCGTCGTAAAATACTACCGCCTGCCCCGGTGTTATGGCCGCCTGCGGTAGGGAGAACTTTACATAAACTTGTCCTCCGTCCTGCGGTTCAACCCTTGCGACCGTTTCGGCGTGGCGGTATCTGATTTTAGCTTTGACCGAAATCGGATATTCAGGCGCGCCGATCGCTATCCAGTTGATGTTCTCGGCGATTAACTCCATGTCGTATATTCGCTCTTTCGTCCCGACCACTACCGTGTTGCTGGCCGCTTCGATTTCCGTGACGTAGAGCGGCTCGGCGGCGGCTATGCCCAACCCCTTGCGCTGCCCGATGGTATATTGCGCGATGCCGCGGTGCCGTCCCAGCGTTCGGCCGCCCTCGTCCATTATCGGCCCCGGCCGGCCGGCCTCCGCTGTGTATCTTACCGCGAAGGCGGCGTGGTCGTTATCGGGTATGAAGCATATCTCCTGGCTTTCCGGCCTGGTTGCCGCTGGCAGCCCTAGTTCCGCCGCTTTTTTCCTTACCTCTTCTTTAGTCATTTCACCCACGGGAAACATTGTGCGGCTAAGCTGTTCCTGCGTAAGCCGGTAGAGGAAATACGACTGGTCTTTGTTCTTGTCACGCCCTTTTATTAGTATATATCTCCCGCGGCTGTCTTTCTCTATCCTGGCGTAGTGCCCGGTAGCGAACATTTCCGCCCCCAGCCTTTCCGCTTCCTCCCGCAGCGCGCCGAACTTGATATATTCGTTGCACCGGACACAGGGATTCGGCGTCCGACCCTTCCCGTATTCCCCGCAGAAGTATTCGATGATTCTTTCCCTGAAAATCTCGTGTAAATCTATCGTGTGGTGTGTTATGCCCAGCCGCTCGGCAATTTCAGCGGCGTCCGTCTCGGCGCGGCGGTCGTCCGTAACCCTCATCGTTATGCCGGTGACCTCGTGCCCGGCTTCTTGGAGCAGGGCTGCCGCCACCGATGAGTCCACCCCTCCACTCATGGCTACTGCAACTTTCACGTCTTCAGTCCTTTACCCCGCCTCGCGGTCGATTTTCCTGCTGATTCCGCTCATCGCCGCCCTCGTATCACCCTTTTCTTGCTCTTCATTGAAACTTGATACTTGATAGTTGATACTTGTTACTTCCCCGGTAAAAAGGGGACTAGATTCCTCCGCCCTCCGTGAACTCCCTCTCTATTTCCTGCCGGCTCTCTACAAGTTCGTCCTGCGGCGTGATCACCCCGCATACCTCCTCGATCTTTTCCAGCCGCTTTTCGAGCGTGTCGTATTCCTTGAGGACGAGCCGGATGGCCTCGGCCACCGGGTCGGGCAATCGCCCGTGCTCGAGCTGTGCCGCCGCGGTGTCCTGCTTCGTTACGACCCTCCCCGGGATGCCAACTACCGTTACTCCCTCGGGCACCGGCCGTATCACTACCGAGCCGGCGCCTATCCTGGCCCCGTCGCCGACCGTTATCGCCCCGAGCACTATCGCCCCCGCCCCGATCACCACGTTGTTGCCTATCGTGGGATGGCGCTTGCCTTTCTTGAGGGATGTGCCCGCCAGCCCCGATCCCTGGTACATCAGTACGTCATCGCCGATTTCCGCCGTTTCCCCGATCACTATCCCGGACCCGTGGTCGATGAAGAACCTCCGCCCGATTCGCGCCCCGGGGTGGATCTCTATCCCGGTCGTGAATCGACTCATCTGCGAGCACATCCGCCCGCACAGCTTCAGGTGGTGCGTCCACAGAAAGTGGGCGACTCTATGCGCCCACAGCGCGTGCAGCCCCGGGTAGCAAAGGACGACTTCGGCGACGCTCCGCGCCGCCGGATCTTTGCTGATGACCGTGCGGATGTCTTCTCGTATATGCCACATATTTCTTTCCCTGTGTCCTCTTATTATACCGCTTAAACTGTCAACTGTTAACTGTCAACTCTTTGTTGTAGAATAATCACATATGGAAACTGAGTTCCGGCGGCTCCCCTCGGTGGACAAGGTCCTCGCCCATGAGAAGCTGAGCAAAACCGGCTATGCCCGCGGCCTTCTCCTCGACGTTGTCCGCGGCCACCTCGATCGCGAGCGGCAGTCCATCGCGGCGGGTAAGCCCTGCGCCTCTTTAGACGAGATAGTAACCTCGATTCTGAATGAAATGGAAGCCCTGCAAACGCCGACCCTCCGTCGCGTGATTAACGCCTCAGGCGTGATTCTCCATACCAACCTCGGCCGCGCCCCTTTAAGCCCCGAAGCTATCGCCGCCATGGATGAGGCCAGCTGCGGCTATTCGAACCTTGAGTTCGACCTTGCCTCCGGCAACCGCGGCTCCCGCCACGTCCACGTCGAGTCTCTTTTATGCCGGCTCTCCGGCGCGGAGGCCGCCTTGGTCGTTAACAACAACGCCGCCGCCGTGCTTTTGGGTCTGACTGCTCTCGCCCGGCGTAAAGAGGTCATTGTCTCCCGCGGCCAGGCGGTGGAGATCGGCGGCGGCTTCCGCATCCCCGATGTCATGCGCCAGGGCGGCGCAAAACTGGTCGAAGTGGGCACCACCAACCGCACCTATCCCCGTGATTTCGAGCAGGCTATCACTCCCCGCGCCGCCGCCCTGATGCGCGTGCATTCCAGCAACTTCAAGCTGGTCGGCTTTACCAGCGAGGTCGCACTCGAAGAGCTGGTGGCTATTGCTAAAAAGCATAACCTGCTTGTCCTCGACGACCTCGGTAGCGGCTGTTTCCTGGACACGACGGTCTACGGGCTCGCCCCTGAACCGATGGTCCAGCAGAGCGTTAAGGCCGGAGCCTCGCTGACCTTTTTCTCCGGCGATAAGCTCGTCGGCGGCCCGCAGGCGGGCATTATCGTCGGCCAAAAAGACCTGGTAGAAAAACTTAAAAGACATCCGCTGGCACGTGCCCTACGCCTCGACAGGACCCGGCTGGCCGCCCTGGCTGTGACGCTGCTGCACTATCTTAAAGAAGAGGCCGTCGTTAAAATCCCCGTCTGGCGCATGATCGCCGCCCCTCTGGATGATATCGAACGCCGCGCCGTCCTCTGGGCACACTCTCTGGGTGACAGGGCAGAAATGATCGACGGCGAGACCATGGTCGGCGGCGGCAGCCTCCCCGGCGGCTCCTTGCCCACACGCCTCGTATCTATGGGCGGTAATAATGTCCAATTGATCGCCGAAAAACTGCGTTCGCGTGATATACCGGTGGTCGCCCGCATCGAGAAAAATCGACTCCTCCTCGATCCCCGCTCCGTCCTCCCCGAGGAAGATAGGGTTGTTCTGGAAGCATTGTCTGGCATCAATCTCTAGTATTGTCATATTGGTAGTATTTGTAGTATTGGTATTTATTGGTAGTGGTAGGATTAAGAATTTGTACGTTCTCGGTACCGCCGGCCATATCGACCACGGTAAATCACTGCTCGTGCAGGCGCTGACCGGCATTGACCCCGACCGCCTCCGCGAGGAGAAGGCCCGCGGCATGACCATCGAGCTCGGCTTTGCCTGGCTTAAGCTCCCTTCTGGCCGTGAGGTGAGCATCGTCGACGTCCCCGGCCACGAGCGTTTTGTCCGCCACATGCTGGCCGGCGTCGGCGGCATTGACGTTGCTTTGCTTATCGTGGCCGCCAACGAGAGCGTCATGCCGCAGACCCGCGAGCACCTGGCTATCCTCGACCTCCTCGGTGTGCGCCGTGGCATCGTCGTTATCACAAAAAAGGACCTGGTGGATGATGAGCTTTTGAGTCTCGTTCGCCTGGAGATCGAGGAGCTTATCGCTGCCACGACCATCGCCGGCGCTCCTGTCGTGGCCGTCTCGGCGCTGACTGGCACCGGTCTCCCGGAACTGGTCGCGGCTATCGATAAGCTGCTGGATACCACCGAGCCCCGCCCCGACCTCGGTCGGCCGCGTCTCCCCGTCGATAGGATTTTTACCATCGCCGGCTCGGGCACGGTGGTGACCGGCACCCTCCTCGACGGCTCTCTTTCTGTGGGGCAGGAGGTCGAGATAGCCCCCTCCGGCCTGAAGTCCCGCGTCCGCGCTTTACAGACCCACAAGGCAAAGATCGATACCGCCCCTCCGGGCTCCCGCGTAGCCGCCAACCTCGTCGGCGTGGCCACCACCCAGCTCCAGCGCGGTGACGTCGTTACAAAACCAGGTTGGTTGCGTCCCGCCTCTCTGCTGACGGTAAAACTGAAGCTGATTTCCTATCTGAAGCGCCCCTTGCGCCACGGCGCCGAAGTTAGCTTTCACTCGCTGGCCGCCGAGGTCATGTCTAAGGTGCGCCTGCTTGAGGCGGAAGAGCTCCGGCCCGGTGACTCCGCCTGGGCGCAGCTTTCCCTGGAAACCCCTCTGGCCGTCGTTGACGGCGACCGCTTTATCGTGCGCTCGCCTGTCGAGACTTTAGGCGGCGGCGTTATCGTTGACGCTGCCGCTAAGCGGCTCCGCCGTTTCCGCCCTGACGTTATCGCTAATCTTGATGCCAGGGACACCGGCTCCGACGAGGAAATGGTCCTGGCCCTGCTTGAGGCGGCTCAACCGCTTGACTTTACCGCCCTCGCCTCCCGCTCGCGCCTTGCGGCTGAGAAAGCCGGTGCGCTCATTGACTCGCTGGTCGGCTCGGGCAGGATTGTCGCTCTGGGCTCGGGCGACCGCCGTGTCCTGCTGACCGCCTCCGGCTGGCGCCGCCTCGCCGATCGGGCGGCGGCCGCCCTCGCCGATTATCATAAAAAATACCCCGCCCGTCCCGGCATGCCCCGGGTCGAGCTGGGCACCCGCCTCAAGCTCGGCGATACTATCGCCCTGGCTCAAGATGTCCTGGTGCAGCAGGGCGTACTGGTCGCTGAGGGCGGCTTCCTCCGTCTACCGGGCCATCATGTGGCGTTAACGCTCGCCCAGCAGGCAAAGATGGACGCCTTCCTAAAATCTCTGGCCGCCAGCCCTCATTCCCCTCCCTCCGAACATATCCCGGAGGCCGACCTGCTGAATATCCTGGTCGGGCAGGGGAGGGTGGTGAAAGTCAGCGATAACATCGTCTTCGCCGCGCCGGTCTATGATGAAATGCTGCGGCGCGTGACCGCCCGTATCAAAGAGCAGGGGAAAATTACTCTTGGCGAGGTCAGGGACATGTTCGGTACCAGCCGCAAATATGCCCAGGCTTTTTTGGAGTATCTCGACCGGGAGAAGGTGACCCGCCGCGTCGGTGACGACCGCGTCCTTTATTGAAGTCGTTCGCCGTTTACCGGACGCTCTTGAAGACGATGTTGATGGTGTCGGCGTCGGCTTTCACTGTTTCCACCATGGGGATGTTCCGCAGTATCTCCAGCAGTGGTACCGGCTCTTTGATATCGAATAGTATCGAGGTCTCTTTTTCCGAGGCGTGTTCCTGGACGTAGCTGATGTTGGGTATCATTACCAGGTATCTCTTCAGGTTTTTCAGGTAGGAATAATCGAACGCCGGCGATATCGATTTCATTTCTACTTCCCCGCTGAACATCGGCTCGCTGTCGTGATCGCCGTTCGACTGCGTTCCGAGGATGTGTACGGAGAGCGTCAGCATATCCGCGGTCTCCTGGGCTTTATTATTGGGCACCACCCCTACCTCTTCCTTTTCCTTTACCGCGATGGTGTTGAACTCCTGGAGCCTCTGCTGCGCCTCGCCGATGGCCCTGGATAGCTCGTTGATGTCCGCCTGGAGTTTCGCTTCGAATTCGTCGATCGTCTGCCTCGAGCGGGTAATGATTTCGTTGACCATCAGGCTGATTCCCTGGCAGGTCATGACGATTTCCGTCATCAGTTTATCGGCTTTGTCCCGCGACGCGTCGATAGCCCGGTTGGCCTGCGTCTGCGTGTCCCGCCGGCATGTCTCGGTGATTTCTTTAATGAGGCGCCCGGTCTCCTGTTTGGCCACCGCCACGATGTCGTTGCTCTCTTTTTCGGTCGCTTCCCTGGCCAGCGCGATGATGTCCTCGGCGTCCTTCTTGGCTTTGGCGATGATCTTTTCTACTTGCGACTGTGTTTTCTTGGAGGCTTCTTTTTTAGCTTTTTCTTCGGATTCGTCGATTATCTGCTGCGCCCGCCGTTTGGCTGCCTGGAGTATTTCTTCGGCCTCGATGTCGGCCATGGACATCGTTGAGCCGGCTTTGCCGGCCCTTTTCGCCTGCCTGGCGATGGTCATTTCCAGCTCGTCGAGCTCATTGGCGGGAATCGTATCGGATTCCCCGTCGGCCTGCGCCTGGGTCTTGGTCGTCTTATGGGATATCTCGTCGATTTTCGCGCGGTACTCGTCGAATATCCTGGAGAACTCGTCTCTCTGCGGTTGAGTTTTTATGTCTGCTTTAGCCATTTCTCACCGGTTTCTAGCGATAGTATTATCGGGGCGCGGGCGCTGTTTACGCTTTTTACATTTACATCTTAGGTCATTACCGCCTTACTTGGTATAGCTCTATAGTACCATCTGGAGCCGTGTCACGGCCTTACATTGGTACTTGGGGCAGACCCTTAATCTCTGACCAACTTTAAACTTTCCTGACTCTTTTTTCTAACATTGTCATACTACGATATTATTGACGCATCATAAGCCGTGTCGTCTAAATTCGGAACATCGAGGTTTGTATGGCAGAAGAAACCGGCAGGACCCTGGACCTTAATCAGAAAGACGGCCAGCAGATAATCGAGTTGCTGACGCGGGCGGAAGGACTGTTGAGGGCTGAGCTGAAGCAGCAATGCAATAACGGCCGCAGCCTTGATCTGCAGTTCTTGCTGGAAGCCCAGCTCAACGTTTCACGGGCGCTGGAAGCAATGTACGACCGCGCCTCGGAAAATTATACTTTTTAACGGCGCTTTTGGCGTCGATCCAAACTCTGGCGGGAGCGCATGGGGGTCGAACCCACCGGAGACATGTTTAATGCCCCCCAACGGATTTGAAGTCCGCGGAGCCCACCGGGACTCATCCGCTCCCGCCCCAGAGTATATCCCATCTCCGCTTTTACCCGCAAGAATGCTCGTTATAATACTCCCGGTTTCTTTTATCGTTTTCCTGTCATTGCGAGCCCCGACGAAATCGGGGCGTGGCAATCTCTTTTTTTTATCATTCCCGACCAGGTCGGGAATCCAGTCACCTCACCCCATCAACCTCTCGGTCATTCTGAGTGCAGCGAAGAATCCGTCTTGTGCGGGAGTGCCTCAGCGAGAGGGGGCACCCGCCCCTCTCACACTTTCTCTTTTACCGTCCCGACGCAAGTCGGGATCCAGCTTGGCAATCTTCTCTCCCTTTGTGGGAGAGGCAAGCGAGAGGGGTATCTGGTCTTAATAAATGCCCCTTGGCCTTTGTAAGCAGGGGAGTGCGTAGCGAGAGGGGGCGCTAGCCCCCTCTCAATTTTTATCCCCCTCTC
>DAIQQC010000033.1:17667-19475 GCA_036787005.1 Dehalococcoidales bacterium
GGGAGTGCGTAGCGAGAGGGGGCGCTAGCCCCCTCTCAATTTTTATCCCCCTCTCCAAACAAAATATAAAAACTCTTTAGTCAATCTGGTGTTTGGAGAGGGGGCAGGGGGTGAGGAAAAACACGACAAAATCCCCTTCACTTTTCCCTGTGCCCGCTATATAATATTACCGCATACAGCTTATAGCTAATAGCTTATAACCTATCGCCACTTGCCATAATGTTGGAAACGAATACCCGGACCCCGTAGCTAACTGGACATAAAGTTGGAAACGAATAGCAGCTACAAAAATTGGCCGGGTAGCTATAAACGTAAAAATAAAAAACGAATAAACGGATAAACGAATGGCAGAGGTCAGCGGCGCACCCTGGTCTCTTTCAACACTACCTCGATGATCTCCGGCATTTCGTTTTGCAGGGTAGGGGAAAGCTCGGTCCCCCAGCCGGTGTCTTGAGGCTCGATGCCGATGATGACTATCTCCGCCGGCTCGTTGCCGGCCAGCGCCATCAGCGCCAGGTTCTCCGCTACCCCCATCTCGTGCGCCGAGGTCAATATCCCTTTACCCGCCGCCAGGTCTTCCGGCGTAAATCGGTAGACCGCCCCGCCTTCTCCCCCCGCCTTAGCCGCATCTACGATTATCAGTTTGTCCCCCGCCCTGGTAAAGGCTATCAGGTCCGGCGACGTCCCCCCGTCGATAAGCTCCACTTCCCTCGGCAGGTCCATCTCCTGCAGCGCCTTGATGACGTGGATGCCGATGCCCTCGTCCTTCATCAGCAGGTTTCCCACCCCGATGACCACAACTCTCGCCGTTGTCATACCAGCCTCGTTCAGCATATCCTCGGCAGCAGCTCGCCCACCGGCATATCGATGATTCTGGATGCCCCCAGGCTGGTCTTCATCACTACCTGCCCGGGGTGCTCTTTAACGACCTCCCCGATGATGGCCGCGTCTCGACCGTACTTGTGGCGCTTCATTGCCGCGAGGATACCTTCAGCATCTTTAGCCCCGACCGCCGCCGCCAGCTTACCTTCGTTGGCGATGTGCAGCGGGTCGAACCCGAGCATCTCGCAGGCGGCTAGCACGGCTTTGTCCACCGGGACCTTGTCTTCTTCGATCCTGATGCCGACTTTCGACTGCCCGGCGAAGTCGTTGAGGGTGACGGCCAGACCGCCTCGGGTGGGGTCGCGCAGGCTGTGGATATCTTTAGACGCCGCCAGCATCTCCGCCACGAGTTGGTTCAGCGGCGCGCAGTCGCTCGGTACGGGCGTATGGAATGTTAGCCCCTCCCGCTGGCTTAATACCGCGATGCCGTGGTCGCCGATGTTCCCGCTGATGATTATTTTATCTCCCGGCCGGGCATTACCGGCGGATATCTCGATCCCTTCCGGGACTATTCCCACCCCGGCCGTATTGATGAAAAGCTTATCCGCGCTGCCCCGGTCGACCACCTTCGTATCGCCGGTGACGATCTTGACCCCGGCTTCCCCGGCGGCCTTGGCGATCGACCTGACTATCCTTTTCAGGTCGCTGACCGGCAGCCCTTCCTCGATGATGAACGCCAGGCTCAGGTACAGCGGCCTTGCCCCGCTCATGGCCAGGTCGTTGACCGTCCCGCACACCGCCAGCCGCCCGATGTCCCCGCCGGGGAAAAAGAGCGGATTGACCGTATAGCTGTCGGTGGTGAAGGCCAGCCGCCCGCTTACATCGAAGACCGCAGAGTCGTCCAGTTTCTCCAGTATCGGGTTGGCCAGCTCCGGCATAAAGCTCGCGATGAGGTCGTGCATGAGCTTGCCGCCGCTCCCGTGCGC
>DAIQQC010000094.1:0-2176 GCA_036787005.1 Dehalococcoidales bacterium
CCGTGGGCAACGTCGATAAGACTGGCGACGGCATCCGCATGGCCTGGGAAATGGGGGCGGCGGACGAGGGGAAAAGCCTTCTCGAGCTTTACCGCGCCGGGCCGGCGGGACCGGACTTCTCCCTGGGGAACCAGATCGAGTTCGCCGTCGTCCAGCCCGACCTGTGGGTCGATCCGAAAGGCGAGCGCTTCTGCGACGAGAGCATCTGTTTCTACGATTCGTCGGTGGGGAATGCCAACGCGCGTTTTAAAGAAGGCTACACCTGGAGCGTCTTCAACGACGGCATTATCAGGCGGATGCTGGAGCGGGGCATCGATAAAAACGTGGCTATCGACAGCATGCCCGGGAGCAAGCCTTCCGGTATCGAAAGAGAAATTAAGGCCGCCCTCGATAAGAAATCTACCGAGGTCGTTGCCGCCGACTCTATTGAAACGCTGGCGGCTAAAATGGGCGTGAACCCGTCGGTGTTTGAAAAAACCGTCGCCGACTATAATGCCTGTTGTGAAAACAAGTACGATGAATACTTCGCCAAGGACCCCCGTTATCTCTGGCCGATTAACGTGCCGCGGTATTATGCCGTCAAAGCCCGTACGGTCTTCCTGGGGACGATGGGCGGCATCAAGATCAATGAGAAAGCCGAAGCGCTGGACAGGAAAGAGGCGGCTATCCCCGGACTCTATGCCGCCGGGTTCGACGCTGGCGGGATGTACGGGGACAGCTACCCGATTAAGTGTTCGTCGGGTCTGGCCTCGGCCTTCGCTTTAAACTCGGGGCGGATTGCCGGAAAGAACGTTCTGAATTTTTTAGGTAAATAGGGGAACCTCACCCCTGCCTTTGTTCTGTCGAGCTATATCTGTCCCCCTTTTAAGGGGGACTAAGGGGGATTTGGTCTCCAGGAGAGTGCGTTAGCGAGAGGGGGCGCCAGCCCCCTCTCAATATCATCCCCCTCTCCAAACAAATATTGCCGCGGAGACAACAAATGCAGCAGTTTGGAGAGGGGGTAGGGGGTGAGGTAAAAACCCTCTCAACATTTTACTCAAACGTGATTATATTTCTTAGCGCCTCTCCCTTTTTCAGTGAATCTATCGCCTCGTTGATCCGCGCCAGAGGATAGTGCCCGCTGATGAGCTCGTCCAGCTTTAGCTTCCCAGACTGGTACAGGGACACCAGGAAAGGTATATCCACGCTGGATCGTATCGAGCCGCCACCGGACGCTGTCAGGACCTTCTCTGTAAAGATGAAATCGAACGGTGTGAAATCGCGCAGGTCGCCCTGCGCTAGCCCCACGATTACCGTCATGCCCATTACGCCGGACATCAGGAAGCCCTGCCGGATGGCCTCGACCTTGCCCACCGTCACGAAAACATAGTCCGCCCCCCGCCCTTGTGTCATCTCCGCCACCGCTTTAACGGGGTCTTTGACCTTCCTGGCGTTAATGGTGTGCGTCGCCCCGAACTTTCTGGCCGTTTCAAGCTTGCTGTCCAGCACGTCCACCGCGATGACCGGATAAGCCCCGGAAAAGACCGCCCCCTGGATGGAGTTCAGCCCCACCCCTCCCGTCCCTATCACTACCACGCTGCTCATCGCCCTGACCTTCGCCCGGTTGACCACCGCCCCGAACCCGGACGTTACCCCGCAGGCCAGCAGACAGGCGCGGTCCAGCGGCATGTCTTTGGGGATTTTCGTCACTAAAGCTGCCGGAACTGTAGTGTACTCGGCAAACCCGCCCACCGGCCCCGCCATCAGCGCCAGCCGCTGCCCTTTCTTGTTCTGGTGCTTGGGCTTCATGAAGGCGTCCCTTTCCACGCAGAAGTGGCGCGCCCCGATAGTACAGTAGTAGCAGTGGCCGCATCCCGAGGTCACCGTGCCCACCACGACCGGGTCGCCGGGCTTTAAGTTGGTCACGCCCTCGCCTATCTCTTCGATGTGGCCGGCGGTCTCGTGCCCGGCCAGCCCGGGCAGGTCCCACTTTATTTCACCGGAGATGAAATGCAGGTCGCTGTGGCATACCGCCGTGACGGCTACTTTTACTTTTACCTCGCCTTTACCGGGCGCGTCTACCGTTACCCCGTCCTCGACCACCAGCGGTTTGCCGACCTCATAGCAGATGGCTGCTTTCATTAAAAGCCTCCCCGGATAAATGAAAATTACTGCTTAAGAGACTATAACATCGGGG
>DAIQQC010000094.1:2276-4470 GCA_036787005.1 Dehalococcoidales bacterium
CGGATTTTGTTGAGCTCTTTCTGCTTCTGCTCGAACTCGGCGACGGTATAAAGCTTTTCAGGATGCACCAGGATATCGTCCACCGCCCGGATGGCCGCCGGCACTTTAAACCCTGACGGAGAGTCCACCCAATCTTCTAGTCCTCCCCGTAACAGCGAATCGAGGATGCTCATCGTGTGGCCGACGTCGATGTCCTTGAAATGGTATCCTTCACCTACCGACCCTGTGTTGATGAGGTAGTAGTTCACGTGCGGCAGGCCTTGAAGGATGTCGTAAAACCTGTTGGCGTGCTCCGCCCGGTCCCCCGCCACGAACGGGTCGTAAAAGAACTCCGTCCGTATCTTGCCCGCCTGCGTTGGGTCGCCCGCTGACGACTCCATGGCCTGCCCGAGGACCATCAGCGCTGCCGCCTGTTCGAGGCTCAGCTTGCAGATGGCCGGGATGGTGGGGCCTCTGGTGATGAGGACAAAATTGTCGATGGCCGGGACGTCGATGTGCGGGCTGGCGTGCATGAAATCCTTGCGCAGGACTACCGCCCGGCCGTTGGACGTCCTCTCGAAGTTCTCAAAGTCGAAGTCCCCGTCACCGTTGACGAAGACGTTCTCGCAGACCGTCTCCGGCTTCAGCAGGCCGTAGAAGATCTCCACCTGCTCGCCGGGGTTGATGCCCTCCGTCTTGACGAACACGCCGCCGGCTTCGAAGCCGTGGAACGAGCCGTCCGGCATAAGCGTTCCGCCGTCGTCCTGTATCAGCCACGACCTTTCCATGCCCTTGCGTGCCAGG
Source organism: Dehalococcoidales bacterium (assembly GCA_036787005.1). GTDB lineage: Bacteria > Chloroflexota > Dehalococcoidia > Dehalococcoidales > RBG-16-60-22 > JBFYTX01. The sequence continues at coordinate 3,060 of DAIQQC010000094.1, forward strand.
ATCTTGCAGGTGGTGGTGGTCTTGCCGTTGGCGCTCAGGGCGATGAGCAGCGTGCGCACCGGCTTGTAGCCGCCGTGGGCCGACTGCAAGTAATCTTCGCGGCAGCCGGCGTGCAGGAAAATGCCGCCCCGCCGCGTCTTGGCCACCCAGTCCTCCGAGGCGAACACGCCCTTCTTGAACTCTCCGATGTAGTTGCTGTTGCGGACTATTTTTACCACGCGCCCGTCGTCCAGGAAAGCCAGCCTGATGGTGATGTCTTTCTCGGGTAGGGGCTTCGCCTTGTTGGTCTGCCAGGCTGCGTCGCCGAAGAAAATGATGGTGTAGTCCGGCTTTTTTACCGGCTTTTTAACCGGGATAAAGAGGTTCTTGCCGCCGTAGGCCACGTGTGCGAACTGGGCCGGGCATAAGAGCCTGACCACTGTCTGGCTGTCCCGGTTGCCCACCGTGCGGTCGATGGATATCAGCTTTCCTTTAGCCAGGGCTTTCTCGCAGCTTTTCAGGAGCTTGAGCTCGTCCTCGCCGAACGTGTCGTCCACGCTGTTCTTGGTGAACATCTGGGAGCGTGACGTGGGTTCGCTCTCCGCCACGAAGTTGTCGTAGACCGTCCTCACGACCCGCTCTTCTTTGGCCACCAGCCCTCTCAGGACATCTTCGCCGGGGTTATCGAGCAGCCTGCCCTCGGCTTTGGCTTTGTCCCTGATCCTGTCGGCTGCGCGGGCGAACTCTTCCAGGTTGATCTTCGCGCTCATCTTTAGCTCTCCTTAATACCGGTCTTCTTGCCATCCAAACACTGCCCCCCGGGAAAGGGAAAAAGAAAATAAAAAGCGGGCCGTAACCGGCCCCGGGGGCGCATCTCGGAAGTAATATCCAATTATAACACAAAATTTTATCACAAATATATAACATTTGCCGGATTCCCACCGTCCGGGGCTTTTTTCCTCCGGCCGCTTTTTGTATAATGTCGTTAAGAGGTTGATTGTAAGATGACGCTGGGCAGGTGGCTCGTCCGGATTATAGAGGCGGCCGCGGTTACCGTCACCATCGCCGCCGTGTGCCAGGAGCTGGAAAAGCCTGAAGGTGAACGGAGCTGGCACGGCCGCGTCGGTTTTATCCCTTACGACTTCCGCCTACCGACCGTTGAAAGGGTGAAGGAGCTTTGCTGGAACCCGGACAACCCCGGGATTTTTACCCGGGCGGTGTGGGGCATCGGCTGGGCGATTAATTTCTATGCCCTTTTTGAAAGGATGAGGATCATCGGGGAATATTACGTCACCGAGGACGACTTCCTGATGCCTACTCCCACCCTCCGCCGGATATTGGAAAATCGACCGGCTTTGTCTTAAGAACGAATCTAAAAACTATTCACGTCTGGCTATCAGCGGATACCTCACCCCTGCCCCTCTCCAACCTG
>DAIQQC010000094.1:4570-5934 GCA_036787005.1 Dehalococcoidales bacterium
CCCGCACCCCGTCCCTGTATATCTCTATCAGCTTGACCGGCCGTATTTTATCGGCCAGGTCCTCTTTGCTCCTCGTGTAAACCTTGATATAGTTGCTGGTCAGCCCGGTCCAGACGCCGCCGGAAGATTTCTCCCAGAGGACCTCCATCGTCCGGTTTATGAACCGCCCACGGTAGCTCTTCGCGCTTTCGTCAGCCAGCTCGAGCATCTGCCGGCTGCGCTCTCGCTTGACAGCGGCCGGTATCTGCCCGGGCATGGTCGCCGCCGCCGTCCCGGGCCGCGGTGAAAACGGAAAGACATGAATCCGGGCAAACCGCATCTCCCGGCAGAATTTCAGGGTCTCCTGGAATTCCGCGTCGGTCTCGCCGGGGAATCCCGTTATGACGTCTGTGGTGATAGCCGCCTCCGGCAACCAATCGCGGATCACGTTCACCGCCTTCCGGTAGTCTTCGGTAGTGTATCGCCGTTTCATCCGCTTCAGCACGGTAGCGCTGCCGCTCTGTAAAGATAGGTGGAAGTGCGCACACAGCCGCCAGTCGCTCCAGAGCTTTATCAGCTCGGGCGTGATGTGATGGGGCTGTAACGATGTCAGCCGCAGGCGCGTTACGATCGTCTCCGCTAAGACTCGTTCGATCAACCCGGCCAGGTCTATCCCGTCGTTATCGTATTCGCCGATTTCCGTGCCGGTGAACACTACTTCTTTAAAACCCCCGCCGACCTTTTCTTTAACGCGGGCGATGATCTCTTCTACAGGCCGGCTTTCCTCATGCGTGCGAACGTAAGGCACGATGCAGTAGGCGCAGAAGTTATGGCAGCCGTCCTGTATCTTTAGAAATGCCCGACGCCTCCTTCCGTTATCGCGTTGACTCAGCGCCAGGGTGGGAGATGACTGTTTCGGGTCGTTATCCAGGAGTTGTAAAAGACTCATTTTCTGCTCGTTGTCCAGCACCAGCTCGACGCCTTCGATCTCCTTGAGTTCCTGTGGCGCGCGGTGGGCGTAGCAGCCTGTAACTATCAGCCGCGCCGCCGGGTTGCGCCGGTGGGCGAATCGCAGCAGGTGCCGCGACTTTCGGTCGGCGATGTGCGTTACCGTGCAGGTGTTTAGTATATAGATGTCGGCCTTTTCCGGCGTATCGACTATCTTATATCCTGCCTGCGCCAGCTGCGCTGCCAGCTCCTGCATTTCCGCCTGGTTCAGTTTGCATCCCAGGCTGTCCAGCGTTACGGTAGGGGATTTTTTCGCATTTGGCATTACGTAAAAATTATACCTTTGCGGCTCTCGCGGGTCAAAGGATAACCTCACCCCCTCGGTCCCCTTCAGGGTGAAGCCCCTCACTTCGTGGTGACCTCAGTGGTTCACCATG
>DAIQQC010000034.1:0-1059 GCA_036787005.1 Dehalococcoidales bacterium
CAGCTATTGATTTTCCCCGCTTACCGTCTTATAATCAGTCGTTGCTAATATAACCACGGGGAAAAGGAGGGCAATATGCTCAAGGACTTCAAGGCATTCATCCTCAGGGGAAACGTCGTCGACCTTGCCGTGGGCATCATCATCGGCGTAGCCTTCGGGGCTATCGTTGCCTCGTTCGTCAACGACATCTTAATGCCGCCCATCGGCCTCGGCCTGGGCAATATCGACTTCGCCAATATGATGGTCGTCCTTAAAGAAGGGGCGACAATCCCGGCGCCTTACGAATCGCTGGCGGCCGCCAAAGATGCCGGCGCGACGGTCATCGCTTACGGCGTATTCATCAATACCATTATCAACTTCCTGATAATAGCGGCGGTGGTCTTTTTCTTCGTGGTGCGGCCGATCGCTCACATGTACGCCCGCCGGAAGGCGGCGGAAGCCCCGCCTCCCGCTACCACCAAAGACTGCCCTTACTGCTTTACGGCCATACCGATAAAGGCGACGCGCTGCCCGAACTGCACCTCGGAGCTGAAATGATATACTAAGAGGGACGTTGAAGAGGAGCGCAGCCCCTCTTCCCCTAAAACCCCTTTCCCTCGATGGGATACGGCGGGGGTGAGGGTGAAAACGCCAGCATGACCGACAAGTACGCTTTAAGCAAAGCTGAAGAACTTAAATAAAATACGGAAGGAGCTACGCCAGGATGACAGGGGATTTTAGTAACATGGTTAAAACCAGGGTTCAGAACTACCGGGACTCCGGGGCGCCGATAATAATCGGCATTGCGATTGTTTTTGCCGTGGTAGCGTCCCGGCGGTCCGATTCCTCCTTGGAGCACTGGCTGGGGCTGGGGGTATCTCTGGGGCTGATAGCGTTGGGCTTCTTGTTTGCCACCCAGAGGAAAAGCCTGATGTTCTGGGCGCGTATCCTAACGGCTTTCGGCTTTGCCTACATGCTTTACAACATCGATATCGGCGATTGGCAAAAAGCCGGCGAGGCTGTAGCAGCTATCGCAGCCGGCTTAATACTTATACCGGGTAAAAAACACGAAATCAAATA
>DAIQQC010000034.1:1159-12147 GCA_036787005.1 Dehalococcoidales bacterium
AGCCCGGATCACCAGCGACCCCGCGGCGGTGGCCGGGGCGGAGAAACTGGTCTTCCCGGGCGTGGGCGCGGCTCCCAGCGCCATGGCGTTCCTCGTAAAGACCGGCCTGGACCAGGCGCTGACCGGTGCTTTCCGGGCGGGAATACCGGTCTTAGGGGTCTGCCTGGGGACGCAAATTATCCTGGAAAGCTCGGAGGAAGGCGGCCAGCCGTGCCTGGGACTGGTGCCCGGCCGGACCGTCCGTTTCCGGCTAAAAGACAAGGCTTTAAAGATACCGCACATGGGCTGGAACGAGGTCAGGGCGGTGAAACCGCATCCCCTGCTCGATGGTATCAGGGCGGGCGACGAGTTCTACTTCGTCCATTCTTATTATCCGCAGCCCGCCGATAATAGTGATGTCTACGCCGTTACCGATTACGGCGGCGACTTCTGCTGCGCGCTGGGGTACAAAAACCTCTTCGCGGTGCAGTTCCACCCGGAAAAGAGCGGTCGACTCGGCCTGGAAATGCTGGAGAGGTTTGTGAAGTGGGAAGGAAAATAGGATGCTTAGCAAAAGGCTCGTAGTCTGCCTGGACGTCCGCGGCGGCAAGCTGGCGAAAAGCATCAGGTTCGTCGATACTAAGGATATCGGCGACCCCGTGGCTAAGGCCCGCCAGTACTATGAGGACGGGGTCGACGAGCTCGTTTTCTACGACATTACGGCGTCGCGTGAAGACCGCGATATCATGATCGGGTTCGTGGAAAAAGTGGCCTCGCAGATTTTTATCCCCTTCTCGGTAGGCGGCGGGATACGGTCGGTAAAAGACGCCACGAAACTCCGGAGCGCCGGCGCGGAAAAGGTCAACGTCAACACCGCGGCGGTCAAGCGTCCCGCCCTCATCACGGAAATCGCCGACGCCATAGGGTCGCAGAGTACTGTGCTTTCCATGGACGTGCGCCGGGTCGATGCGACGAAAGAGATGCCCTCGGGATATGAAATCGTCATTAACGGCGGCCTGACGCCCACCGGCATCGACGCTTTAGCGTGGGCGAAGCAAGGGGAAGAGTTGGGGGCGGGGGAACTGGTGATCAATTCTATCGACGCCGACGGCACCAAAGACGGCTATGAGCTGACGCTGACGCGCGTGATCGCCGACGCCGTCGGGATACCGGTTATCGCCTCGGGCGGGGCGGGCAAGCCGGAACACCTTTACGATGTCCTCACCGAAGGCCGCGCCGACGCCGCCCTGGTGGCTTCTATCGTCCATTACGGCGAATACACCTGCCGCCAGCTTAAAGATTATCTCAACGGGCGGGGCATCAAGGTGAGGATGAGCTACTAAACCTTCAAGCCTCACCCCCTTGCCCTTCTCCTTGAAAGGAGAGGCGGAAGAGTGTTAGAGAGGGGGCGCAGCCCCCTCTCTTTCTTAACTCCCCCTTCCCTTGGCAAGGGAAGGGGGCAGGGGGATAGGTTGATAGTTACGCATCACTATACGGTGAGACAAATCAAAAAGTAGTATAATATATACCTGTCCCCCCAAAAATCATTATGAGCGCTATTGACGAAGTAAAACAGAAACTGGACATCGCCGAGGTCATCGGGCAGTACGCCGCGCTGAAAAAGGCCGGGCGCAACCTGACGGCTCTGTGCCCGTTTCACAGTGAAAAGCACCCCTCGTTTTTCGTCTACCCGGAGCAGCAGAGCTGGCACTGCTTCGGCGCCTGCAACACCGGCGGCGATGTCTTTGCGTTCGTCATGAAAAAGGAGGGGCTGGACTTCGGGGAGACGCTGCGGATGCTGGCGCAGCGGGTCGGCGTCGCTTTACCTTCGCGGGCGCCGGAAGAGCAAAAAGAGGAAAAAGAGCCGTTCTTCAGCGCCAACGAGGCCGCCGCGGTATATTTCCACAACCTCCTGCTCAATTCCCCGGCGGCGGCTAAAGCCAAAAACTATGTGGAAAAGCGCGGTTTTGCCGCCAAGACTATTAGCGATTTCCAGCTCGGTTACAGCCTGGATAGCTACGATGCCCTGAAAAATTTTCTCAAAGAGAAAGGGCACGGTGAAGAAATCCTGGTCGCCGGCGGGCTTGTTTTTAAAGATGAACAGGGAAGAACGTCCGACCGCTTCCGCGGCAAGCTGATGATACCCATCCGCGATATCAAAGGGAGGGTGACGGGCTTCGGGGCGAGGGTCCTGGACGATTCGGAACCGAAATACAAAAACTCCCCCCAGTCGCCGACCTTCGATAAGAGCGGCACGCTGTACGGTATCGACCGCGCCGCCGGCGCGATCAGGAAACAGGACCGGGCCATCATCATGGAAGGCTACATGGACGTCATCATGGCGCACCAGTGCGGTGTAGAAGAAGCCGTCGCCTCCATGGGCACGGCCATCACCGAGACGCAGGTAAATATCCTGAAGAAGCTCTCCCATAATTTGATATTGTCGCTCGATGCCGACGCCGCCGGCGAGGAAGCCATGCTGCGGACGGTCGGCTACGAGAACGTCCTCAACACCGAGATGCGGGTGATACTGCTGCCGGAAGGCAAAGACCCCGACGAGGTACTGCGGGCGGATATCGGCGCCTGGGAGAAACTGGTGGCTGCCGCCGTGCCGCTCATCGACTTCCTCTTCGAAAAGACGGCGGGCAAGCTGGATCTGACTACCGCCGCCGGTAAGTCCAAAGCTGTGGACGGTCTCTTGCCGGTCCTCGCCGCTATCAACGACCCCGTCCGGCAGGCGCATTACCTTCAAAAGCTGGCCGGCCTGGTCAAGGTGGACATGAACACCATCAAGGCTTCGCTCAGTCGGCTGAAGCCCCCTTTAGCCCGGCGGGCCGGGTTGCGCGAACGGCCGGGACAGACCACGCCCCTGAAATCGGGACGGCCGCCGGCGTCCGCCTCACGCGAGGAATACCTCCTCGCCCTGCTGCTGCAATACGGCGAGCTGAAAATCGACCTGGAAGGCCTCTCCCGCGAGTGTTTTGTCAACACGGAGAACCGCGAGATCTTTAATATCTGGCGGGAGACCGGCGACGTGGTATTATTAAGAGAGAGGCTCGACCCCGCCGTGCGGGAGCACCTCGAGATCATTATCAACAAAAGCCTCCCGGGGACGGGAAATAACATCGAGCAAAGGTGCATTGACTGCGCCTGCGAGCTGAAGAAGAACTATTTGAAAAACCTGGCGGCACGCGCCTCCGAGACGGGCGAGGTAAGGATCGAGATATCCGAGCAGATCAAGGAGCTCGACGCCCGCAAGAGCAAGAAAAACAATCCCTCCTACAAGGAACGGATAAGGAGATAACCAATGGACAAAGAAAAGGGCAACCTGGACTCCCTGCGCGGCGGGGAGGGCTTTGGAGAGATCCCCCATAACGAGATACTCGACGCCGAGGTAAAGGGCGACGACCTGTTCGGCGCGCCCCCCGAGACCGACGCCGAGCTGGAAGGCGAGGCGGCCGAAAACGATGAGTTCTGGACCAAGGCCAAACACTTCGACGAGAAGGGCGAAGGGTCCATCGAGCTCGAGGTTGAGCTGCCTGCCGACGAGATAGTGGAGCAGGACATCACCGACGATCCGGTGCGCATCTACCTCCACGAGATCGGCCGGGTGCACCTGCTGACCGCCAGCGATGAGAAGAACCTGGCCAGGCAGATGGAAGAGGGCAAATACATCGCCGATATCAGGCGGGAGTATGCCCAGAAAAACGGCCGGCAGCCCTCCGGCGCGGACATCGTCCTGGCGATTCTCCAGAACCTCGGCCTGTATCCGCATCTCGTTCAGCAGATCCAGGAGCAGTTGAAGCTGACCTCGCACAAGGGATTCCTGGACAGCCTCTATGACGAGAAACTGCAGGTGATCATCAACAGCTCTATCGACCCGGAAATCATCCATAAAATGGCCACGGTCCTCGGTAAAACGATATCGGAAGTCGAGGAGATGCTCATTAAGTTTTCGCTGGGGAGCCGCCTGCTGCCCGGCGCCGTCCGTGATGTCATCAGCGAGAAGACCAAGCTCACCGACGTGGAAAAGCTCCTCAACGATAAAAAGCTGCTCAACGCCGTGCACGCCGCCGAAAGGGTGTTCACCATCCACTTCGCGGACATTATTAAAGAGGGCAAGAAGGCGGAAAGGCACCTCATCGAGGCCAACCTGCGCCTGGTGGTCAGCGTCGCCAAGAAGCACATCGGGCGCGGCATGTCCCTGCTCGACCTGATCCAGGAGGGCAACATCGGCCTGATGAGGGCGGTGGAGAAGTTCGACTACCGTAAAGGGTATAAGTTCAGTACCTACGCTACCTGGTGGATCCGGCAGGCGCTGACCCGCGCCATCGCCGACCAGGCCCGCACCATCCGCATACCGGTGCACATGGTGGAGACCATCAACCGCCTCTTGCGGATCAGCCGCCGTCTGGCCCAGGAGTACGGGCGCGAGCCTACATCCCGCGAGATCGCTAAAGAGATGGAAGTCTCTTCGGACAAGGTCAGGGAGATCGTCAAGGTTTCCCAGCTGCCGATATCGCTGGAGTCCCCCATCGGTGAAGAGGAAGACAGCCCTTTAGGCAACTCCATCGAGGACCGTAACGCCCTGCCGCCGGTGGACATCGCCAGTAAGCAGCTGCTCAAAGAGCAGATAGAAGATGTTCTCGGCACTTTGACCCCGCGTGAGCAGCGGGTCTTGCAGCTCAGGTTCGGTCTGGAAGACGGGCGCAGCCGCACCTTGGAAGAAGTCGGCGTGGAGTTCAACGTGACGCGCGAGCGTATCCGCCAGATAGAAGCCAAGGCCCTGCGTAAGCTGCGCCACCCCTCCCGCAGCCGCAAACTCAAAGACTACCTGGAATAATTTCTTTGTTTCAGTCTATCTTCATAGCCCCCTTCTCTCTAAAGAAGGGGGCTTTTTTTGGACATTTATATGAATTATTATTATATCACCTCTTGACAATATTAATAATATTAATTATGATATTAACTATATTAATTTAATGAGACAATATTGAAAAAATTTTTCGTCCTCTGGTCCAGCCAGGCAGTGTCCCAGTTCGGCAGCGCCGTGGTGGGATTCGCCCTGGCCTGGTATTTAACTAGAGAGACCGGCTCCGCTACCGTGCTCGCCACCGCCATGCTGGTGGCGATGCTCCCGCAAATCATCCTCGGACCGTTTATCGGGCCCTTCATCGACCGGTGGAACCGCAAGAAGATCATGATCTTCGCCGACCTCGCCGTCATGGCGTTGACGATGCTATTGGTGCTTTTATTCTACACAAATACCATCCAGATATGGCATATATACGTGGTCATGGCGGGCAGAGGAATAGGCGGGGCGTTCCAGTACCCGGCAATGGCGGCTTCCGTTCCCATGATCGTTCCGGAAAAGCACTTGGCGAGGGCCAACGGATTGAATATGACGCTCCAGGGCCTGATCAACATCGTCGGCCCGCCGGCCGGCGCTTTTCTCATGGAAGCTTTCCCGATGCAGGGAGTCCTTTCCGTGGATATCATCACGGCCGTCATCGCCGTGGTATGTCTTCTTCTGCTGGGGATTCCGCAGCCGCCGCGCACCACCCTGGTGGCCAGGCCGGATTACTTCGGGGAACTGGCTCAGGGTTTCCGCTATATATGGTCCTGGCGCGGTCTGACCATTCTCCTGTTTCTGGCCGCGATGATAAACTTCTTTTTCAATCCCCTGTTTTCCTTGCTGCCGATTTTTGTCACCGATTATCTCGGGGCGGATGTTTTGAAATTCGGCTGGCTGGGAACGGCCTTCGGTGCGGGCATGATCACCGGGGGTATCTTACTCGGTATCTGGGGTGGGTTTAAACGGCGCATCCTGACTTCCTTTACCGGCATCACTATTGCCAGTATCTCGATGCTGGGATTCGGATTCACCACCGAGTCTCTCTATATCATGGGTGTGGCGCTGATATTTCTTACCGGAGCGGGGATAGCTATCGCCAATGCGCCCATCGGGGCGGTCATACAGGCCGTCGTCGCCAGAGACATCCAGGGCAGGGTCTGGTCGGTGATGGGTTCAATTACCGGTATGATGACTCCCCTTGGCCTGCTTATCGCCGGGCCTGTTGCGGACGCCGTTGGCATCCGATTTATTTTCTTTTTTTCGGGCGGGGCGATACTCTTATTGTTGCTGGCCGGGTTCTTTTCCCGCGACCTTATGAATATAGAAAACCAGAAGGCGGCGGAGAAGCCGGGTGACGCAAGCCCTCCTTCTTTAACTAAAAGGGTGAAATAATTCCTTTTTCTTATTGTTGATTTTCCGTACTCATCCCTCAGAAACTCACCCCATGAGTCCCCCTCCCCCGCCTGTATGGCCTGACCTCACCCTCCTAATAATTCCCTGCTGTGATATCCGGGAGTGCGTCAGTGAGAGGGGGCTGGCGCCCCCTCTCAAGTAATTTCCCCCTCTCCAAACTAATGATTTTCCGCCTTAACCCAATGTCTTTGTTTGGAGAGGGGGCAAAGGGGGTGAGGTTTACCCTCGAAGCCTTGACACAGTAAAATGAAATACGACATTTTCCCCTTCCCTGTTTCGCTCCAGGGATATATACTTATATCGTCTCCACCTGCGCATCTTAACAATTGAATAAGGCAGTCGGTTTTCCATAACTCTAAAAACTGACCAACGCATTGGTCATCCCGATGAAAGCTTGTCCCGTACCGCGATACGGGATGGGGAGCCACTTAACATATTGTTGGAAACGAATACCCGGACGCGAAAGCTAATTAAACATAAAGTTGGAAACGAATAACAGCTACGAAATTTAAAGAATTAGCTACAAACTCAAAAATAAAAAAACGAAAAACGAATGCCCCCTCCGGTTACTGCTTGCCGAACATCCCCATCATGTTTTTGGGCAGCTTGCCGCTCGCGCCCATCTTCATCAGCTTCTGCATCTGCGAGAACTGGTTTAAAAGCTGATTGACGTCGTGGGTGGCGGTACCGGAGCCGCGGGCGATACGCTTCCGCCGGCTTCCCCCTATTATCGAGGGGTTGCGTCTTTCCTCCGGCGTCATGGAGAGGACGATCGATTCCACTTTCTTGAGCTGGGCTTCCTGGACGCCGTCGGGCAATTTATTCGCCAGCTTGTTTATCCCCGGCAGCATCTCGATTACCTGGGCGATAGGGCCCATCTTGCGGATGGTCTTGAGCTGGTCCAGGAAGTCTTCCAGGTTGAAACCTGACTTCTGGATTTTCTTCTGCAGTTCCAGCGCCTTCTTCTCGTCGAGGTTCTGTTCTGCCTTTTCGATGAAGGTCAGAACATCGCCCATGCCCAGGATGCGCGAAGCCAGACGGTCGGGGTAAAAAGGCTCAAGGGCGTCCGCCTTTTCCCCTACCCCGATGAACTTGATCGGTACGCCGCTCACCCAGCGGATGGAAAGAGCCGCCCCGCCGCGGGCATCGCCGTCCATCTTGGTCATGATAAGCCCGGTCAAGCTCACTTTAGCATGGAACTCTTCGGCCACACGCACGGCGTCCTGGCCGGTCATGGCGTCTACCACCAGCAGCACCTCGTCGGGCTTGATTACCCGTTTTATCTGCTCGAGCTCCGCCATCAGCTCCTCGTCGATGTGCAGCCGGCCGGCGGTATCGATGATGACGTGGGTGGCAGCGATCTTCTTCGCCTCGGATAGGCCGTGGACGCAGATGTCTTTAGACGACGTCCTGGGGTCCTCGCTGTAGACCGCGACCTCGAGCTGCTTCCCCAGAGTGACCAGCTGCTCGATGGCGGCGGGACGTCGGTTGTCGGCGGCCACCAGCAGGGGCTTCTGCCCGTTATGTTTTAGCAGCAGGGCCAGCTTGGCAGCGGTGGTGGTCTTGCCGCTGCCCTGGAGGCCGACCATCAGGATGACGGCGGGGGGATGGGAAACCGAAACGAGCTTGCTGGAGGCGCCGTCGCCGAGGGTCTTGATGAGCTCTTCGTTAACGATCTTGATCATCTGCTGGCCGGGGGAAAGGCTCTCCATCACCTCTTTGCCCAGGGAGCGCTCCTTGACCCGGCCGGTAAAGTCCTTAACCACCTTAAAGTTAACATCCGCCTCCAGCAGGGCCAGGCGGACCTGGCGCAGGGCTTCATCGATCTCTTTTTCCGAGAGCTTGCCGCGGCTACCCAAAAGGCGGAAGACCGCGCCCAGTTTTTCCGAGAGGACTTCAAACATACGGTTTAATTATAAGGGGAAAAGGGGGGAGGGGCAAATGTGTTTAGGGATTACCGCGAAAAATGCTACAATATAGAAAAACCATCAGGAGTATCTTTTATGCCCAAATCTAAATACGGAAAATACGTCATCACCGAGCTAAAGACTCCCGATACGCCGCTTTTCACTCCCGAGGCCAAAGCAAGGTATGCGGCGTTCGCCAAACGCATCCTCTGGATCGATAAGGACACTGTGCCCGGGGCTTTCCAGATGAACACCTCGTGGTATCTAAAAACACTGGACAAAGGGCCGCCGCCCCACGAACATGATGAGGATGAAATCCTCGGTTTCTTCGGCAACGATGCCGCCAACCCCTACGAACTCCACGGGGAGGTAGAGTTCTGGCTGGGCGACGAAAAGCAGACTATTACCCGGAGCGCCATGGTCTTCATCCCCGGAGGCATGAAACATTCGCCTCTTCTTCTAAAGCGCGTGGATCAGCCTATCTTCCACTTTTCGGTCGTCACCGGCGGCCAGTGGATCATGAAAGACCCCGAAAAGAATAAGTTGCCCAGATCCAGGTACAGCGAATATGTTGTCACCGAACTCAAAGAGCCGGAGGAAAGGAAGCGGATCGCCCCGGTCTATAACAAATACGCTAAACGCGTCCTCTGGCTGGACGAGGATGTCGTGCCGGGCGCTTTCAACATGAACGTCTCCTGGTATCTCAAGGCCGGCGAGACTATCGATAATAAGCCTCATACCCACGGTCACGACGAGCTGATCGGGTTCTTCAGCAACGACGCGAAAAAGCCCTATGACCTCGGCGGCGAGATAGAGATATGGCTGGGCGACGAAAAACAGCTAATCACAAAATCGTGCATGATCTTCGTTCCCGCGGGGATGGTACATTGTCCCCTGGTCTTAAGACGCGTCGACCGTCCCATCTTTCACTTTACGGTCGTCACCGCCGGAAGGTATGTCAAGAACGAAAACCTCAAATAATAATTGACATTTAGATTCGTTAACGTAATAATAAATAAACCCCGTAAAATTCATTCTCAAGTTTTTTCAAAGGAGTATTCCATGTCTGAAAAATTCAAACTCGAGGTACTCAACCCGAGAGGCGTCATCGAAGCAAAAAAGTCCTTTGCCCCCAGCCCGCGCGTGAAAGACCTGGCGGGGAAAAGAGTGGGGCTGTACTGGAACAGCAAACACGGCATGGATAACTTCTATGCCGCCTTCGCCGAGCTGTTGAAAAAGAGATACCCCACCGCCACTACCGACCTCCTGAAGGGGGCATTTTTAATCCGGGAGGAGGACGCCCGGGACTGGGTCAACAAAATAGACACCTTCGTGTACGGGGTCGGCGACTGAGGGTCGTGCACATTTGTCGGCGTGGCCGGCACCGTGAAACTGGAAAAAATGGGCAAACCGGGAGTGTTCATCAACTGCAATACCTTCGACGACGATGCGAAATCGGCCTCGATGGACAACGGCATGCCGGGAGTACGCCGCGTAAAGATAAGCTCGGCAGACTTTTATAAGCTCAGGGGGAAAGTAGAGACCATCAGGCCGCTGGTGGAAAGCGTCTTCGAGGACATCATCAATGCATTGACCCGGCCGCTGACCGCGGATGAGACAAGACTGCCGCAAGAGAAGGGCGACACGGACGGACCGCCGCTGGTCGCTTTCACCGGGGACTCCTGCGCGGAAGCGACTGAAGAGTTCAACCAGGGCTACCTGGATAAAAGGTGGGGCGACGGCCTGCCGCTCGTGCCGCCGACACCAGAGCGGGTCAAATGGATGCTCTCGGGGACGAAGCGGGCTCCCGGGGAGATAATCGGCAACCTCAATCCCAAGCAGGGAGTAGCGACCATCGAGAAAATAGCCGTCAACGCCGTCATGGCCGGGGCCAAGCCGGAATACCTGCCGGTGATCATCGGCGTTATCGAGGCTATGACGGACGCAACGTTCGACGACCTGCACGTACTGGCATCGGCAGGTTCGTTCAACCTGCTGATAATCGTCACCGGGCCCATCGCCGGGGAAATCGGGATGGAAGGCGGAATCGGGTTTTTGGGCCACGGCTGGCGCGCCAATAACACCATCGGCCGCGCGGTACGGCTATCGACCCTGAATATCGGCCGCACCTGGCCGGCGGTCAACGACATGGGACTCATCGGGCGCGTCCCGGCGCATACTTTTTACACCTTCTGTGAAAACGCCGCTCTCAGCCCTTGGTCGCCTTACCACGCCAGCCGTGGATTCAAAGCCGGGGACAGCTGTGTAACGGTGGCGTCGATATACGGCACGGGGCCGCTCCAGCATATGTACGGCGGGATGATAGGCACATGGACGGCGCCGGAAATACTCGATAGGATAGTGAACGATATCAGGACAAGAGACCGCCGCGGCTATTATCCGCCGGGGAACGATGGCGCACCAGCAGCGGCACTCAACTCCGGCTGGGGCACCAAAGGAGTTGGACAAGTGCCAGGCTCCGGCGAAGGGGCAAGCAAGCACTATATCATCCTCTTCCCGGAACTCGCAGCGGAGCTGAAAAAGATGGGCTTCGACCAGAAGAGCCTCCAGGACGAGGTCTATAAGCGCACCTCGGTACCCTACAAAGACCTGAACGAAACAGAGATAAAAACCCTGAGGAGAGCCATCGAGCTCGGCGTCGTTCCCGCGGAGCGCCGGTCAGTCTTCGAGCAAGCGTTAAAGCCGGGAGGCATGGTGCCGGTGATGATAGAACCGGACGACCTTTCATTTTTCGTGGCGGGCGGGGCGCCGGGCTGCGCGTTCTCCTTCGACTATCTCCGGATACCGCCATACAACTATACCGCGATACTAAC
>DAIQQC010000034.1:12247-13491 GCA_036787005.1 Dehalococcoidales bacterium
TGCCGGGGCGGCTGGCGTACGCTATTGCTGGAAAAGGGTAGCGTCGGCGGGTACATCATGAACGTGGAAACAATCGAAAACTACCCCGGCTTCCCCGACGGCGTCATCGGTTCCCAGCTCAGCATGGAAATGAAAAACCAAGCCGTCAAGTATGGGCTCAAGATAGAACGCGGTGAGGTCATCGCGGTGCAGGCGTTACCAGGGGGGAAAATCCTGACCGGCAAGGGCGGCGAAAGTTATACTGCGCCAGCGGTAATCATCGCGGGCGGTTCTGTCACTAAAAAGTTGGGCGTTCCCGGGGAGGACAAGTTCCGCGGCAACGGGGTCATCTACTGCGGCTTCTGCGACGGAGGGGAGTTCGTCGACCGGGTAATAGCCGTCTGCGGCGGCGGCGACGCCGGCATCACCGAAGCGCTCTACATGGCCAATCTGGCGGCGAAGGTCATCGTCATCGAAGCCATGCCGTCACTAACGGCCTCGGCGATATTACGGGACAGGGCAAAAGAAAATCCCAGGATAGAAATACGCACCGGCGTCAAAGTCACGGCCGTTACCGGTGCCGAACAGGTGACGGGGGTCGAAATCGAGGGCCAGGGCGGCAAAAAAGAGACGATAGCCACGGACGGCGTCCTGGTTCACATCGGGCTCGACCCCAATACCGACTACCTGAAAGGGAAAGTACCGCTGGACAGTCAGGGGCAGGTTAAAGTGAACCAGCAAATGGAGACGGATGTCCCCGGCATCTTCGCGGCAGGCGACATCAGGAGCGGGTCGCCCCGGCAGGTAAGCACAGCAGTGGGAGACGGGGCGATAGCGGCCATAGCGGCGCAGCGGTTTTTACAGAAGCTCAACAAATAGCGTTTTACTCCACTTCAACTTCAATAATTGAATTTAGCCCCATGGATAAAGACGTCCATTTTCATAAAACGGTTACGTTTAGTGCCGGGAAACAGACACTGCAACTGCAGACGTCGCAGGAACTTTTCAGCAGCCACGATATCGATACCGGCACCAAGTTCCTCCTGCGCAGCATCGTCGAAGCGGGGTATCGGCCAGAGCTTATCCTGGACGTCGGCTGCGGCTACGGACCGCTGGGGATGATGCTGAAAAAGATATACCCGGAAAGCAACGTCCATATGATAGACCGCGACGCCCTGGCCGTGGCCTACTCGCGGCAGAACGCCGAACTTAACGAGTTAAAAGGAGTAGAGATATACGGCAGCCTCGGTTATGACGATGTGAAG
>DAIQQC010000034.1:13591-18087 GCA_036787005.1 Dehalococcoidales bacterium
TAACGAGTTAAAAGGAGTAGAGATATACGGCAGCCTCGGTTATGACGATGTGAAGAGGGACGACTTCGACCTGATAGTATCGAATATACCGGGCAAAGCGGGGGAGGCGGTCATCGCTTACATGATAAGGGAAGCGCACTACTATTTAACGCCGGGAGGAACAACGGCAATCGTAATAGTGGCGGCACTTGAATCTTTGGCGGCTAGAGTCCTAGAGGAAACACCCGGATGCGAAATCATGTTAACGCGGAAAAGGTCGGGGCACGCGATTTTTCACTATAGGTCTACCGGAAAACCGGAGCCAGTGAAACCCACGTTCAACGCCTTTGAGCGGGGTGTATACCACAGGAACGATATCAAAATCAGACGCGATGACCTGGAGTATTCGATGCAGACCGCGTACGGCCTGCCGGAGTTCGACTCCCTGAGCTACGACAGCGAGATGTTGATTGCCGCAATAAGGAATATCAAAGGGCGGGAAATCCCACGCGCCGCGGTCTTTAGTACGGGTCAGGGACATACGGCGGTAGCCTTGTACAGGCTCATCAACCCGGGAGGGATAGAGCTGGTCGACCGAGACCTGCTGGCGCTGAGATACACCCGACGAAACCTCATCCAGAACGGCTGTCCGCCGGAAAGAATAAGTATGTCGCATCAGGTAGGCATGGCAAGAGGAGCTAAAGAAAAGCTCGACCTCATCGCGGGCGTGTTAAGGAACGAAGGCAGAGAGGCTAATTTATGGATATTGCGCCAGGCAAGTGAGGAACTAAAGCCCGGCGGGACGATGATAATAGCGGGTGGGTCGACGGCGATAACGAGGCTGGCGGCCAGTATCGAGAAAGAAGGGCAGCTGAGTATAAGGTCGCGGGAGCGCCGGCGTGGGTATAGCCTGCTGGGGCTGGACAAAGTAGTATAATTTGAGGGAAAGGTTTTCAGGAGGGGAAAATGCAAATTCTGATATTATCCGGTAGCCGGAACCGCGAGGGGCAGACAGCGCGGGCGATAAAAGCCATCCAGAAGGGAATCGGCGAGGGAAAAGGCAAGAGCGAAGCGATATTCCTGACCGAGCTCAAGCTGGAGCGCTGCCGGCAGTGCGAGGCGGACGGGTGGGGGCTCTGCCGCAAAGAGGGGCGCTGCACCATTGAAGATGATTTCGCGGCGCTAGTGGAGAAAGTGAAAGCCGCGGACGTAGTCGTCTTCGCCAACCCGGTTTACTTCGGCGACCTCAGCGAGAGCATGCGGACATTCCTCGACCGGTACCGCCGAACGCGGTTCAAGCCGGGCGCGGCTCCCCCGGCAGGTTTCGGCATGTCAGGAGGCACGCCGGCGATAGGGATTTGCTACGCCGGAGGCAGCGGCAACGGCACGGTCTCCTGCGCTTTCTTCCTAGAACGAATATTGCAGACGTGTGGGTTCGACGTCGTCGATATGATACAGGTGCGAAGGCAGAACATAGATATTAAAGTGCCGATGCTGGAAATCACCGGTAAATGGCTGACCACCAAGCCGACATCCGGGCCATTTTTACCGCCAAGGCGGTAAGTAACAAGTAACAGGTGGCAAGTAACCAGAGTTGAACCCCCTCCATATATCTGGATTCCCGCTTTCGCGAGAATGACAGCGCAGTCTGTGCTAGAATAAAGTTGAAATGATACCGGTCAGGCTGAAGCTACGCAACTTCATGTGCTACCGCGACAACGTCCCGCCGCTGGACTTTACCGGCATCCACCTGGCCTGCATCTGCGGAGACAACGGCAACGGCAAATCGGCCATCATCGACGCGATGACGTGGGCGCTGTGGGGCGAAGCCCGCGCGAAGAGCATTGACGACCTCATCCACACAACTCAATCCGAGATGGAGGTCGAGTTCGAGTTCACCGTCGAGGGACAGCTTTACCGGGTCATCCGCAAGCGCTCGCGGCCTAAAAAAAGCACCGGCGCGGGAAAGTCGTCACTGGATCTACAAATAAGCGGCGGCAACGGCTTCCGCGCCATTACGGGCAACACCATCGACCAGACGCAGGGACTAATAACCAAGACCCTGCACATGGACTACGACACGTTCATCAACAGCGCCTACCTGCGGCAGGGACACGCCGACGAGTTCACCCGGCAGGACCCGGCCAGGCGCAAAGAGGTACTGGGGAGCATCCTCGGACTGTCTCTTTACGACGAGCTCGAAGAAAAAGCCAAGGAACTCGCTAAAAAGCACGAGGCGGACGGCGCCCAACTGGAAAGCAGCATCGGGGAAATCAACGGCGAACTGGGAATGAAGTCGACCTGCGAAACCGAGCTGGAACAGGCACAAGCGGCGCTCGTCAACATCGAGGCAGCAGCACAGAAAAAAGAGTCGGAGAGGAACAGCCTGAGGCAGAAAAAAGAGTCGATGGAACTCAAGAAAGCGCAGCTCGAGGAACTGGAAGGGCGCATCCAGACCGCGAACCGGGACCTGCTGCGGAGGGAAGAACAAGCCGGGCAGCACCTATCGCGGATTAGCGAATATGAAGAGACGATAAACCGGCGGGGGGAAATCGAGAACGGCTACGGTAAGTACGAAGAGACCAAAAAGGCCTGCGAAGAGTTCGACCGTAAGCTCCGGCAGACGCTCGTCCTCGAAAAACGGAGGGGCCAGCTGGAGACAAGGATAGAGAAAGCCAGGAATGAATTGACCACCGAACACACGGTTATCCAGCGGGAAATCGGCAACCTGGAGACCAGGACCGTGAGGCTGCCCGAACTCAAAGCCCAGCTCGGGAGGACGCAGGCGCAGATACAAAAGCTGGCGGAAAATGAGACGGCGCTGCGGGCAAAAGAGCAGGCCGTCCAGGAAGCGCAGAGGCAGGTCAGCCGGCTCGAGGCGGAAAAGGCGAGACTGGAGAACGAAATCGGGGAGGTAAAGGAAAAGCTCGACCTGATAGCGACGCACGTAGCGTCGCACACGGAGGCCAAATGCCCGCTCTGCGAGCAGGGACTAACGCGTGAAGCACTACAACTCATCGAGGCCAAATACACGAAAGAGAAACAAGACAAGACCGAGCTTTTAAACACCAATCAAGCCAGCCTGGCGAAAAAAAGGTCGGAATACGAGGCGGCACAAAAAGATAAACGGCAATACGAGGCGGGGCTGAACCAGGAAAAGACAAAGCTCCAGAGCCAGTCGGGGACCATCACCAGGGAGATAAGTGAAATCGAGGAGGAGGGGAAAAGGCTGGCGGGGCTAAAAGAAGACCTGAGTAACATCGAACAAAGAATGGCAAGCGGGGACTTCGCCAAAGCAGAGCAGGCGGCACTGGCAGAGGTGGAGGCAGAGATAGAGAAGCTAGGGTATGACGACGCAAGGCACAAGGAGACGAAACAGCAGACCAGTGAACTAGAGACTTACGAACGCGACAAGCGTAAACTCGACGAAGCGGCGCGGCTCATCGACCAGGAAAGGGAGGGCCTGGATAAAGCCAGGGGGGAGGCCGAAGGCAAACGCCAGGGCCTCAAGCTCGACACCCAGAGGAAGGAATCGATAACCATAGAGCTGGCCGACCTGCCGCAGGTAAGCCGGGAACTGGGAGAGACCGAGGCAGATTACACGGAACTCGTCGGGCAGAGGGCACAGGGGCAAGAGACTCTGGGGAGCGTCCGGGCGAGGCTCAAGCGGCTGGAGGAACTGGAGGTAAAGAAACGAGAAAAAGAGGCACAGCTGGCACGGCTGTCGCGCGAAGGAAGCGTCTATAGAGAGCTGGCCAGGGCGTTCGGGAAGACGGGCATCCAGGCTTTAATCATCGACACGGCGCTACCCGAAATAGAGTCGGAGGCGAACAAACTCCTCTCGAGGATGACGGATAACCGGATGCACGTGAAGTTCGAGACGCAAAGGCCGACCAGGAAAGGGACGGTCCAGGAGACGCTGGACATAGCCATCGCCGACGAGCTGGGGACGAGGAACTACGAGATGTACAGCGGCGGCGAGGCGTTCCGCATCAACTTCGCGATACGGATAGCGCTTTCGAGGCTGCTGGCAAGGCGGGCGGGAGCTCCCCTGCCGACACTGATCATCGACGAGGGGTTCGGGACGCAGGACAGCACCGGCCTGGAGAAGGTCAAAGAGGCGATCATCTCGGTGCAGGACGACTTCGAGAAGATACTGGTGATCACGCACATGGACGAGCTGAAGGACGCGTTCCCGAGCCGGATCGACGTAACGAAGACGGCGGAAGGCTCGATGATAACGGTCAACTAGCCCGATTTGTTATTCGTTTTTCGTTTTTTTTATTTTTCGTTTTGAAGCTAATTAATGAAAATCCGTAGCTGTTATTCGTGTCCAACTTTATGTCCAGTTAGCTTCGGGCTCCGGATATTCGTTTCCAACATTATGTCTAATTAGCTTCAGGGTCCGGGCATTCGTTTCCAACTTTATTACTAGTCTGCCTGCCTTATTCGGTTGTTAAGATGCGCGGATAATTACGATATAAGTATATATCCTAAAGGCGAAAGAAGGAAGGGGA
>DAIQQC010000034.1:18187-19429 GCA_036787005.1 Dehalococcoidales bacterium
TCGCGATAACGGTCTTGCCTTCAACGGCAGATATATCCTAGACTAAGTGCGATGATTTGCCTTTTTAAAGAAGAGCTATACGAACTCGGGCAATTTCTGCGAAGGAACGGCCGGGAAACGGTCGTCGTAGCTTTCGCTACGCTTTTCCTGGTACTGGATAAATACCACCCCATCGGGAGCGAGCGGGTCAGCACATTCCTTTACTACGGCGTCTTTCCCCTGCTGGTGATACTGCTCATCCTGAGGAAAAATCCGGTCAAATTCGGCCTGGGGACGGGCAGCCCGAGGATATGGGGGTTCTACGTCGCAGTCATTTGCGCTATCGCGGCGGCCGTCCTGTACGCGGCGTCGTTCGACACGTCGCTGCAAAGCTATTACCTCGACGCGAATTTCAAGTTTTTCAGCTATTTCCTGACACAGCTAATGATCCTTTCCGCGTCCGAGTTCATGTACCGCGGGTTCCTGCTGTTCGGGCTGAAGGAGAAATTCGGGGAAGGGAGCATCCTGATACAGGTGGTGCCGTTCGTGCTGCTACACCTGGGCAAGCCGGAGCTTGAGACGGTAAGCACGATATTGACGGGGATACTGTTCGGGTGGGTGGCATACAGGGGGAGGTCGTTCTGGCCGGCTTTTATAATACACATGTTTATAAATGTGTTTTTTGTGGGGATTATAAACTGGAGATACGGGTAGGCTGGCATTTTTACCTGTCATTACCCCCATGACCCCTACCGACGTAAAGAAGGACAGGAGCAGAAGGTCAAACCCGCAAGAGCGGCAGAGCAAGTTTTAGGGCCACCGGGCCGGGGTGATTTTATTTCAGGATTTCCCTAAAATAACGCCGGCTTTGGTATACTTCTGGGTCATGGAAAAGGCGAGGAATAAAAGGGGCCGGTCAACCCTGGTGACCCGGAGTGGACAGTGCCTCAGTCCCGCGGGCACCCAGATGAGGCAGCTCTTGGTCAGCAGATATTTTTCATCCTCCAGCCAGAACTCAACCTCACCGCCCAAATCATCGGGATTACCGGGGTCATTACCGATGAAACCGACAATCTCGTCAAAGTCATGGAGGTGAGAGGGGGAGCCTTCTTTCTCGGTAGCTTTCCAGTACCATGATATGATCACGCTGGAAGCCCCTTTAACTATCTCGTCTTCCAGCCAGAGCACCCGCGTGGCCCTATTGGCGTAACCGTGTTCTTTATCTTTCTGAGCAGTCCCCGGCGGCGTTCTCAGCCCGGTGAG
>DAIQQC010000095.1:0-2154 GCA_036787005.1 Dehalococcoidales bacterium
AAGTGGAAGATGTTTAAGCTGAGGTTGAAGATGATGCTGGGGATAGAGGTATGATTACGCCCTTTCGGCGCCTTTAGCGCTCCGGGGCTCAAAGAGCCGCCCGGCTTCATTCACCAGGGCCAGGCTCATGAGAAAGTCGTCGTGGCCGCGGTTAGGCTCGACGTAGAAATTCATCGTCTGGTTGGGACGGTAGCTGCTCTTGGCCGCCTCCATCTCCTCCCAGAACACCCGGCATTCCTCGGAGCCGTCGGGCTTATAAAGCTTGAGTCGACCGGAGTTAATCGAAGCCAGCAGGTTGAAGCCGAGCTCGCTCTTGCTTTTCTGCGTGAAAACGAACGGCTCCACCCTGTTACCCAGGGCTTTGCGCAGGAAGGACGCCACCGGCTCGCCGACGCCCGTAGCGTCCACGACCACCTTCCGGCAGCGCCAGACGTTCTTGAGGATATCCACCAGCTGCGGGTAAAGGTCGGTGTGCTTCCGGCCCGTCCAGCGATAGTGCTCGACGACCTTGAGGTAAGGCTCTTTGATAACGCCGTCGGAGGACTTCTGCTCCAGTTCAGCTATCGTGACTACCGAAGAGTCGCGGTCGGGGTCTAACGCCCCGTCTTCAGCCTCCCCGGCGAGGTCGATGCCGGCGACGCAGGTCGCAGCAGCCGCCGCGGCCTTGAGCCGGGGGTGCTCTCCTTGAAGCTGCGCCCGCTGCTGCGCGCTCAGAAAGCCGCCCCCGCCGTGTATGGGGAGGAGGCGGTACTGGGTCAGGAAAAGCGGGTGGTTCTCGCCGAGGCGCTGGCGCTCCGACTCAACATACGCCAGGTAATCGGGGTTATACTTCGCCACATCCTGCCAGTCGAAGCGGAAGTGCCGCTTAACGCCATCATGCCGCTCCAGCTCCAGGTTAGTTTGCTTGACCTCTTCGAGGAGGGTAGTATCGTCCCAGGTCGTGCCGTAATGAACGCAGGTACAGTTGGTGGTAGCGCCCATCGGCTTGAACTCCTTGGTGTACTTTTCCCGGCCGACGTCCTGCGACTCGTCGATCTCCAGTAAAAGATGGGCGGTATTACCGACGACGCTGGCGGACTCGTCGGCGGAGAGGAAGATGGCGCGGGCGCTGCCGAGTTTAACGATATAGCCGAGCTCGGACTCCCACAGGCCGGCGAAACCGGCGTCGTTGAGGCGGTCCTTGAGCCGCATCATGGAGATGACGGTCTGCGGCTTGAAGGTGGGCGAGCACTTGACCAGGTTCTTGGGCTCGCCCATGAAGAGCGAGAGGAGGAGGAGCTCGAGCTGGGCCGAGAGCTCGTTCTTGCCGCCCTGCCGGGCGATCTCCACGGAAAAGGTCAGCCCTTTTTTCCCGAAGACGCTATCGAGGACGGCCGCGGCGATCTCCCGCTGGTAAGGGCGGAGACGATTGACGAATTGTTTTTCTTCAAGCATTTTTATTTCCTGTCAATGAAAGCGGCGACCGACATGATGACTTAGCCGGTGATGGAGATTGCCGTGTCGTCCCGACTTTATCGGGACTCCTCGCAATGACATTTTTGGTGATTCGTTTTTCGTTTTTTTATTTTTGATTTTGAAGCTGAGAGGACGATTTTCGTAGCTGTTATTCGTATCCATCTTTATGTTAAATCAGCTTCAACCGCCTGGCATTCGTTTTTAGATAAATCACCCCGTCAGTTTTTTAGTGACCACAGCGCTGCCGATGTTAATGCCGAGAGGCACCAGGACGTCCTTGATAACGTTGCCGATGGCCTCCTTGAGCCCCTGCCGCTGGGTTGAGGTTATCTGGTAGCGGGTACGGATGAGCTTTTCCAGGGCACCGGCGGCCTTGACCAGCAGGATAAGGTTGCGTTCGTCGCCGCCGGAGATGGCGTTCTTTATCTCGAGCCGGAGCAGAGCAATCTCCTCATCAATGCCTTCAACACCGGCAGCAACAGTAAAATCCACTTTTTCAGCTTCATCGAAAATCCGCGCGTAAAAGCCGTGCTTGATCGCATTATGATTACCTTTTTGCCCGCCCTTTTTTCGTCTTGAGCTCTCCGTCATCCTCTTTCACCCCCTGTTTCAGGACCCTGGCGGCCGCCAGGACGATAGTATGCGCCGCGAGGTCCCACCGCTGATTTTTCACCGCGAATTTTAGTAGACCCATAATCC
>DAIQQC010000095.1:2254-5911 GCA_036787005.1 Dehalococcoidales bacterium
GTTTGCCTATTATCCCTTGCCCGTTATAGAATACAGCGACATGGCCATCGCGAGACAGCTTTTCCAGCTCCAGGAAATCGACTCGCTTATAGAGCAGGAAGAACAGGCCCTGACCGCCAGTACCGGACAGCTCGGTAAAAGGCTGGCTCTCGACGTGGCCAAAGACCGGCTGGCTGCCGCGCAGGAACAGCTCAAAAGCCTGGGGCACCAGCGCCGCGAGGCCGAAGGCGAGCTGGACGACATCCAGAGCAAGATAACCGCCACCGAAAAGCAGCTCTATGGCGGGAAAGTCACCAACTCCAAAGAGCTCTCCAACCTCCAGCACGAGGTCAACACGCAAAAGACGCGCCGCGACCAGGGGGAGACCAAAGCCCTGGAAATAATCGATAAACTGGAAGAACAGGAAAAGGGAGTCGCCGCGCAGAGCAGCGAATACCAGAAGCTCGAAGAAGAATGGCAAAACCAGCAAAGGCAGCTCAGCGACGAGATAGAGAAGCTCAAAACGTCGCTCGGCGAGCTAAAGCAAAACCGGCAGCAGCTGACGGGGCTGATCGACGCATCCGCCCTGAGCCTGTACGAGAAGATCAGGCAGCAAAAGAGGCAGGCCGTGGCTAAAGTAGAGCAGGGCATCTGCCGCGCCTGCCGGATATCGCTCTCGGCCAGCGCCCTCCAGAAAGCCCGCGGCAGCCAGCCGGTGCAGTGCGGCTCCTGCGGGCGCATCCTGTTCATCTCGTGAAAGCGGGAGAAAAAACCCTCTCTTATCTCCCTCGTTTTGTATAAAGGGGGACGAAATACCCGTGGAGAATCCAGATAATAGGGCCTAACCCCTCACCTTAATCCTCTCCCACAAGGGGAGAGGACAAATAATTGTGTGAAGTGATCGAGTTGAAGAACAGAAGAGGAAAGAATTGAATATCTGCAAAATAATCATCAATGTTGACGGCGCCTCTAGAGGCAATCCCGGCCCGGCGGCCATCGGGGCGATACTCAAAGACGAGACCGGCAACATCCTGGGACGCATATCGCGCGCCCTGGGCGTCACCACCAACAACCAGGCGGAATACCAGGCCATCATCGCCGGGCTGGAAAGAGCCATCAGCGCAGGCGCCAGGCAGGTTTCAGTAAAATCGGACTCAAAGCTGGTGGTGGAACAGATCAACGGCCGGTACAAGATAAAGAACACCGCCCTGCGGCCACTTTACCAGAGGGTGGTACAGCTGGCGGGGTCGCTGGAAAATTTCTCCATAGTTTACGTCCCGCGGGAGCAGAACGCCGAGGCGGACGCGCTGGCGAACCGGGCGCTGGACAGGGGCTGAAACTAGTTTCCAGTTATTGTTAATAGTGTCTATTTTCTAGTTGGCGTTACCGTTTGATAACGGCGCACTATCGAGAGTTGACCGACGCACCTCAGGATAGTTTCTCACCGAAAACGCGGCCATAGTCCTGGCAGGCTTTGATACCTTCCCTGGCTTCCACAACATCTTCCTGCAGGTTTAAAGGACCCAGGTCAAAAGGCCTCATCTTAATCTCTTTTTGGAGGAGAGCGAAGAGACGGGCGGGGGCATAATCGTCGTGCCGGTAGGCAATATCATGGCGGTATGAGCCAAAAGTGCCGACTGTTTTACCTTCGAGCCTGGCTTTTTGCGCCATTGATAGAAAAGCTTTAACGGGTTTCGGCAGGTCGGTCGAGAACGTGGGCGAACCGAAGATATAGCCGTCATAGGCAGCCAGGCCGGACGCGTCCTTCAGTTCATCCATTTTCCTGACGACAGCCTCCTGCCCGCTGAAGCGGACACCCTCGGCAATATACTGCGCCATTGTTTCTGACTTACCAGTGAAGCTGAAATACGCAATCAAGATCTTTTTCATAAAATATGCCTCCCGAAGATATTTTAGTGACGGCCATCTCTAAACAGGCTATAACACATCACAGCGAATTGTCCAGTACCCGGTCATTCCGGGTTCATAGAATCTCTCTTTTCGCCTAGATTTTTCTAAAGATATGGAAATACGGGCGGAGCCGTACGGCTATATTGACTATCCCCTACCGCTCTACTACACTGTAATCGGGTCAAGTAAACCGGGCGGCCGCCCCGATTCGCCCCGATAAAATCGGGGCTTATCGGGGAGGAAAGTCCGAGCTCCGCCGGGCAGGATGCCGGGTAACACCCGGGAGGGGCAACCCTACGGAAAGTGCCACAGAAACATACCGCCTCGATTCGCCCTGAGAAATCCGGGCTCATCGGGGTAAGGGTGAAATGGCGAGGTAAGAGCTCACCGGCTCCGGTGTGAACCGGAGGCCGTGCAAACCCCATCCGGAGCAAGACCAAATAGAGGGACAGAGGGCGCCCGGCCCGTCCCCGGGTTGGTCGCTTGAGCCCGATGGCAACACCGGGCCCAGATAGATGGTCGCCGTCCCGATTCGCTCCGGCTTATCGGGATACAGAACTCGGCTTACAGGTTTACCTGACCCGCGGTCTTTCCCAGAGACGGGCGTTTCCTGCCCGACACTTAAAAGGAGAACATCAAACCATGCTAAAGTCCGGCCGGGCCGTCCTTGCTTTACTGCTGATCATGATCACCACCCTGGTTTTCACCGGGGGGTGCTTATTCGGCATTACGCCGACGCCGACTTCCACGTCCACGAGCCGGGACGCCATCGGCGAGGCCTGGGACATCATCCTGGAGAACTACGTCGACCAGTCCAAAATCGACTCGGCCAACATCAGCCAGGGGGCGATCGAGGGGATGCTGGAGGCGCTGGACGACCCGTATTCTTCGTACCTCGACGCGGAGACCTATCAGCTGGCCCAGAGCTTCCTGGGAGGCAGCTACGACGGCATCGGCGCGTACGTCACGATAAAAGAAGACAAGATCACTATCATCGCGCCCATCGCCGGCTCACCGGCGGACAAGGCGGGCGTCAAGGCCGGGGACGTCATCCTGGAAATAGACGGGGAGTCCACCACCGGCATGAGCCTGGCCGAGGCTATCATCAAAGTACGCGGCCCCAAAGGCACGGCGGTGAGGCTCCTCGTGCTGCACGAAGGGGAGACAACGCCGGTGGAGATAGAGATAGTCCGGGACACGCTGGAAATCCCCAGCCTACACTACGAGATGATGGGCGAGACAGCCTACATTAATATCACCGATTTCACCAGCCGCACTCCCGACGAACTATCGGAGGCGATACAGAGCCTCGAGGATGACAATGCCAGCGGGATCATCCTCGACCTGCGGGGCAACCCGGGGGGCCTGCTCGACCCGGTGGTGGAAGTGGCCAGTTTCTTCCTGCGCGACGGTATCGTGGTGCAGGTCAGGAGCAACCAGGGAGAAATTGAAGTGCATTACGTTAACGAGGACAGGCCGGAGACCGACCTGCCGATGGTGGTACTGGTGGACGCGAACAGCGCCAGCGGCAGCGAGGTACTGGCCGGGGCGCTGCAGGACCACGAGAGGGCGACAATCGCCGGGACAACGACCTACGGCAAAGG
Source organism: Dehalococcoidales bacterium (assembly GCA_036787005.1). Lineage (GTDB taxonomy): Bacteria > Chloroflexota > Dehalococcoidia > Dehalococcoidales > RBG-16-60-22 > JBFYTX01. Next base: position 5,749 of record DAIQQC010000095.1, read on the forward strand.
CAGCGTCAACGCGCTCTATCCCCTCAGCGACGGCTCCGGGCTGTACATCACCATCGCCAGGTGGCTCACGCCGGACGGCCGGCTCATCGAAGGGCAGGGCATCGAGCCGGATATCCCGCTGGAGCTTACCGGAGATGAGGAAGTCCAGTGGGCGCTCGATTAC
>DAIQQC010000004.1:0-27029 GCA_036787005.1 Dehalococcoidales bacterium
TTAAGAGGGGCGCCAGCCCCTCTTCTTTTAAACCCCCTCCCTTTCCAAGGGAGGGGGCAGGGGGTGGGTTCGAGACCGATTCTTAGCTTCGCTCAGAATGACAACTTGGGAAAAGGGGTGGTGGATAAAATCCTGAATTTAGAGTACATTATTATCAGCTATGACCCAGGACATGTTCGACGAGCAGGGAAAGCAGCAGCAGCTCCAGCAGGCGCCGCTGGCTACCCGCATGCGCCCGGAAAACCTTAACGGCTTCGTCGGGCAGGACCATATACTCGGCAAAGGCCGGGTGCTGCGGCGCGCCATCGAGGCCGACCGCATCCCCTCGATGATCTTCTGGGGACCGCCCGGCTGCGGCAAAACTACCCTTGCTTTCATCATCGCCAACAGCACCGGGGCCTTTTTCGCGCCGGTCAGCGCCGTCAGCGCCAACGTCGCCGACCTCCGCCGTATCGTCGAACAGGCCAAAGAGCGCCGCCAGGTCAAAATGCAAAAGACCATATTATTTATCGACGAGATCCACCGCTTCAACAAGACCCAGCAGGACGCCGTCCTTCCCTACGTCGAAGACGGCACCGTCGTCCTCATCGGCGCCACTACGGAAAACCCCTCCTTCGAGGTCACTTCGCCTCTTCTTTCGCGGAGCCGGGTCCTGCCGCTCAAGCCCCTCAACGAAGCGGAAATCCAGGTGCTCATCCTCCGCGCGCTTAAAGACAAGTTCAAAGGCATCGGGGAGCTCAACGCCGGGCTCACGCCCGAAGCCCTGAACCACCTCATCGGTATGTCCCATAACGACGCCCGGATCGCCCTCAACACGCTGGAGATAGCCGCTCAGAGCACCCCGCCCGACCCCGAGGGCAAACGCCCCGTAACCCTGGCGGTCATCGAGGACGCCTTCCAGAAGCGGGCCGTCCTCTATGATAAAGCCGGCGAGCAGCACTACGACCTTATCTCCGCCCTGCATAAATCCATGCGCGATTCCGACCCCGATGCCTCTATCTACTGGCTGGCCATGATGCTCGAAGGCGGCGAAGACCCCTTATATATCGCCCGCCGCATGATACGCTTCGCCTCGGAGGACGTCGGCATGGCGGACCCGCAGGCGCTGGTCGTGGCCATGGCCGCCCAGCAGGCGGTGCACTTTATCGGCATGCCGGAGGGCAACCTGGCCCTGGCCGAGGCGGCCGTCTACCTGGCCACCGCCCCCAAGAGCAATTCTCTTTACGCGGCCTATTCCAGGGTGCAGGGAGAGATCAGGAAGGGCTCCAGCGAAAGCGTGCCGATGAACATCCGCAACGCGCCGACGCCCCTGATGAAGGAAATGGGCTACGGCAAGGACTATAAATACGCCCACGATTTCCCGGGGCACGTCGTGGAGCAGCAGCACCTGCCCGAGTCCCTTAAGGGCAAGCAGTTCTACACGCCGGGCAACCTTGGCTACGAGAAACAGGTGCAGGCCCGCCTCAAGGCCTGGTTCCCGAAAAAGGTAAAGCCTGAAGGACCGGGAGGGCCGGTGGAGGGCGGGAAGCCGGAGGAACAATAACGTTACGGAGGAGCGGTAGCTATGGTAAAGCTGTCTTTCATGCCCAAGGAACAGAAATTCTTCGAACTCTTTGAGGAGAGCGCCAAGAACATCACCAAGGCGGCACGCGAACTGAAGGAGATGGTCGAAACCTGGCAGTTCATCGATAGCCGCGTGGCGGAGATCACCGAGCTGGAGCACGAGGGCGACGGCATTACCCACCAGATAATCTCGCTCCTGCACCGCACCTTTATCACGCCCTTCGATAGGGAGGACATCGCCCTGCTGGCACATACCATGGACGATATCATCGACTTCGTCCACGCTACCGCCGACTCCATGTTCATCTATAAAATTACAGCTCCCACGCAGCGGGCCAAGGAACTGGCGGATATCATCGTCCAGGGGGCGGTCGAGGTGGAAAAGGCCGTCCACGGTCTCAGGCGCAAGAGCGAGTTCAAGCAGATCCTGGAGCACTGCGTGGAAATTAACCGCCTGGAGAACATGGCCGACCGCGTCTACCGCGCCGCCATCGGGGAGATTTTTGAAAATAACACCGATATCGCCCAGATCATCAAGTGGCGGGAGATTTACGAGCATATGGAGACCGCCACCGACCGGGCTGAGGACGTCGCCGACGTGCTGGAAGGCGTGGCCCTCAAGAACGCCTGAGCTCTAACCTTATCGATGGTGATATAATCTATTACGCGGGGCCGTAGTTCACTCGGGAGAACGTCGCGTTTGCATCGCGAAGGTAGGGGGTTCGAATCCCCCCGGCTCCACCAAGGGGTTCAATAGGCAGAACCAAATACTCACTCTTTTGCCAGTTAGCGCGTACAGGTAGTTTGTAATGAATTATACATACGCTGCCTTCTCTGCCTTCGATGACTACCTTTTCCACGAATGACCGCAGGAAGGCTTTACTCTTCACATATCTGTTTCAGACAGCAAACCCCGCAGGTCATTGCAATATGACTTTATTTGATCCGCATCGACGTATTGAACACCGTGGATTGTCATATCCGCCTCAAGTAAAATCCGCGACTTAAAAAGCTCATCTTGCCTGGCTTTCAATTCCTTGATTCTGGGTGCGAGATCATTCAAATCAAGCTTTCCCGTTTCAAGGGCATCATAGAGTGCTGTCAATCTAGAACTCACATCCTTGACTTCAGCATCCAGTACTTCAAGTTTCTCGCGGTATGAGGAGTGGGCGTTGTCAAGGTCTTGATTAACCAAGGCAACCAGCTTTTCTAGAACATCGTCATTAGCGCACAATCGAAGCCTCCAGATATGAGGCTTTAGTTTATTCTCCATTTTCTTCCCCCGGGGAGTCCCGTCATATAGCCAGTTCTTGAAATTTTACCTTATGTATTATTGTTAAACGATGGCGAGATTGCACAAATGTCAGGATTGTTTAACACCCGGTTATAAAGCAAATCCCGTGCCCGGAGAGGGGTTAAGAGAAGATGGTAAGGTTACTTCAGTTAGTCCACATACGTCGTTTCGTGTTTCGCGCCCAAGGACATCAGCAAAAAACCGAAAGGTTTATCCACCCACCTGGTGACGATGTTCCCGTGAGGAAAATCGGCAGGGACAACTACTGCTGTCGGCTCGGTAATAACATACCTCTCATTTTCCGGGCCCATATCAATCTGGATTTCCGCTCCCAGATAATTGATATCGGACGGGTCGGTACCGGCGAAAAGTAAAACTTCATCTTTGGGATGTGTAGGAGACCCGCTGCCCGTCCCGCGTAGCCATGTACCGGGGTTTTTATGGATGCCCCAGCAGAAGTTGACATCCATACCCTCCAGGTCCTTGCCGAACATCCAGACCGCGTTTTCCGTCATGCCCGGGCCGGGAATAAAACGACCGTCGGCCATCTCGCCGTAAAGGTCTTTTTCTTCAATCTTTAACTTGCGTTTCGCCAATGTGTTGGGCACCAGTGGCTTAACGTATTTATCATACAGATGCCCGTGGGAAATGGTTTCTTCAGAAACGTGCACCCGCTTGGCTCCGAAGGTGGAATTCATGGGGGATTTAATGTTGGCATCTTTGGGCGGCTGCATCCTCTTTATTTGCTCTTCAGACAGCCCGTCACCGAGCCATCGGGAATTGGGCGCTGCTCCCAGGGAGATGATGAAAAAGCTGTAGCCTATCGGGCTGGTCACGTCCAGTGTTACCGAGGGGCAATGATAAAAACCCGCTGGCGCTATTACAACTGAAGGCTGGTCGAAATAATGTATTTCCAGTTCTTTACCCAGGCAGTATTGCATTTCAGCCCCCAGGTACCCGGGCCTGTCGGGGTCCAGCCCGACGAACACGAGGCATTCCGGGTAGGGATGAACGTGCGGGTCCATGCCGGGATGCCAATCACCCAACCCGGTGTAAAACCCCCAGGAAAAATTGAGAGCCATTCCTTCCAGATGGTCGCGGCCGTTCAGCCAGCGGTTAACATCCGCATTCCCCGTATTTCTGAAGAAATTGCCACTGCCCCCGGGCATCGCCGCGATGCGCAGAGGTTTAAGCAAGTGTTCATATTTTCTGATTGCCATGATTTATTTCCCTCCCTGATCACATTACATACCACAGATACAACAGGTAGCTAATCGATGTACGAGCTTTTCGGTTGGCTCGAAAGGTTGATCGAAAAGAATGCATGGGGTTTATCGCTCCAGCGGGTGATAATGGGGCAATGGGGCAGTCCGGCGGGGCAAATAACCACCGATGGCTTATTAATAATATGCCTCTCATGCTCTTTGCCAAGGTCGATTTCGATTTCTGCCCCGAGATAATCGATATTTGACGGATCGACACCGGCGAAAACCAGGACTTCATCTACGGGATGAGTGTGCGCGCCGACACCACGGTGCCAGAGACCGGGTTTACTAAAGAATCCCCAGTCCAGATTTAGGTTCAACCCCTCGAGGTCTCTGCCGTATAACCATGCCAGGTGGTCGGCGTTGCCCGGTCCAAGCATAAATCCACTTTCCTTGGTTCGCTGCGCGCGTTTGGCCAGTTCCTCTTGGGTGAAACGGGAATTGTTGATTTTACCGCGTTCGATCAATATTCCCGCCTTTAACGGCTTGACCAGATGCGCATATTTTCCTTTGGACGGACCCGGTTTAGGATTCGCCATCCACTCTGTATGCGTTACGTTGCTTAGAGCCGCGAGGTAGAAACCGAAGCCCTTGGGACTGTAAATTCTTTTTGTCGTGGTGGGACCGTGGGGAAGCCCGGCAGGAATAACGACGACCGTTGGCTCGGCGAAAGAGAACGTTTCCTGCTCCTCACCCAGGCAGGTCTCGACTTCCGCGCCGAGGTAATTTATATTGGCGGTATCCAGACCTACATAAAAATGGACTTCCGGGTAGGGATGGACATGCGGGTCCTTTCCCTCATGCCAATCGCCGAGCTTGGTTTTAAACCCCCAGTCAAAACATAGCTTCAATCCCTCGAGATCCTTACCGGTTAAGCACACTTTTTGCTCAGCGTATTCCGGGATATTAAAAAAGGTCTTCCGTGTACTTGTCTTCTTTTTTGGTTTAGCTTTATCTTTTCTGCCGATGCTCAAAGGCTTGATCAGGTATTCATATTTCTTCATAGTCATACTTCCTCCCAGTATATATCCGCTGTGATTATTACCGGAGACACGGAGCCCCTCCAACTATCGTCCCTAGTCTAAACGCAATTTCCGGTTTTATCAACTATTCAACGATATATTATTTTGTCATATTATTATTATCGTTTTTGGGGGATACGATTCCTATCAAATCGTTGGTCGCCCTGATGGCTTTTAATGCCGATGTATCGGGCAACACTGCGGGTCGATTCAAGGGCAACACTGTCGGTTCAGATAATAAAATAATCTCTACCGCTATTAACCCCTCTCCTGTTTTAGAGGCGGCGGTGGAGACTACCAAAGTGTCTGGTGGGGCTAAGACATACGCATTCATCTTTATAAATATAACCATATAAAATATAATTAAACTGTTTTTAAACGAAATGACTGTTCTTAGAGAAAGAGATTAGAAAAAATAAAAGGGGTTAAAAAAACCAGAAAAATGAGTGTGCCTTTTACTGAAATTGAAGAATGGCGTCATGTTAATTACCTATGCGAATAGCATGGGTAAAAAATAAACGCTTGAAATAGAGTAAAGTCAGGAGAGATAATGCGTGCTCAGGTAACACTTTTACCAACTGAATCGAAAATGCTGATTGCCAAAGCTCTGGCTAATATGCATGAAGTAAAGATAGCCCTTACAGAAGGAATAGTAGTCATGCACCCCTCCAGCAGTACTCTATTCCTCGCGGAGGAAATCCTGGGGGAAGTCCCGGAAACCGAAGTCTGGATGTGTGGGGCAATTACCCCCAGGGCGGCTTGCGGCGATGATGCGGTCAAGGTATGGATGACCACCCACCCCGAAGCCAGAGGTAAAGGTGGTCCGGAATCCTTTCCTTTTTCCTGGGTTATCGAGAAAGGAAAATTGAGCCAGGGAGAGACTCTTGCCAGCCTTTTTACACGGATGGGGCCGAAGGATGTCTATGTTAAAGGCGTGAATGCTATCGACCCTCAAGGGAAAGCGGGCGTGCTGATTGGTAATGAAGTTGAGGGAGGAACCATCGGTAAAGTAATCTCTGCGCAAAAGCAAAAAGGATTCACGATTATATATCCTGTTGGGTTGGAAAAACTAATACCGGTTTCAATACAGGAAGCGGTGGCGGCGGCTAGAGACAGATTGAACCTGTTTTATGTAATGGGGTCACGATGTTCGCTGCTTTTGTGTGAAGGAAAAGTAGTCACCGAACTTAAAGCTATTAGTTTGTTGACAGGAGCGACGGCCATTCCTATCGCGGCCGGGGGAGTAGATGGGGCCGAAGGAGCCATCACTCTGGTAGTCTCTGGTGAAGACAATCAAGTTATACGAGCTATTGCTTGTATTGAAGAGGTCAAAGGGGCTAAAATTTCTCGTCAGTTCCGCCAGACCGATTGTACCAAATGTAACGATGAGCATTGTTCCTTACGCGGAGGAATCAAGCCATGGCTGAAAAATTAGTGAAGGGTTTTACAATTAGGAATCGAGGTAGGAGTATATGTTAGCCCAGGTTATCCTAACACCTGCGGAGTCAAAAAAACTGATTGCCAAAGCTGTTGCCAAATTGGATGTGGTCAGACAGGCAGCGGCGGAAGGAATAATTGTGCTGCATCCAAGCAGCAGTACCTACTTTATTTTTGAAGAACTAATCGGGGTGAAACCTATGACCAACCATTGGGTCTGTGGTGTGGTTACTCCAAGGGGTATGTGTGTCGAGATGGCAATGGCGCTCGGAGGGCATTCACCTCAAAGTGCAGAATACGATCCGGGGAAGCTCGGTGGTTTGTGGGCGATAAAGAAGGGCAAAGTAATAACTGAAAACACCACTTCCGGACTCATGGAACAAATGACATCTAATGACGTGTACATAAAAGGAGTAAATGCCCTGGATACCCAGGGTAATGTAGGAATTTTATGCGGAGAACGTGGAGCTCTGGGCATAATACTTTCAGCCTGGAAGAAAAAGAAGTTCACTTTAGTTTTCCCGGTTGGACTGGAGAAACTAATACCTGTATCTATACGTCAGGCTGCTATAGAGGCCAAACAAGCCAAGTATGAATATGGTATGGGGTTACCCGCCGGGCTATTTCCTTGTCCAGGCGGGAAAACAATAACCGAAATAGAGGCTGTTAAGATTTTAAGCGGCGCCGTGGCTGTGCCTATAGCTTCAGGTGGCTTGGGCGGCGCAGAGGGCGCAACGACACTAATCATCAAGGGAACTGACAAACAAGTCAGAAAAGCGATAAAGTATATTGAGCAATCCAAGGGAGCTAGACTGCCTTCTTTACGTTTGTCCAACTGCAGTGATTGCCCGGTCCCGCATTGCCGATTCCCCGTCGGGGATAAACACTGGGTCTAGAATACTACCGCTGTTGGGAAAAGGAATGAACACCATTACTGATAATACGTAGATGGCTTGGTAGCATAATAAATCGACTTGGGAATAGACCAATTGAAAAAGTGAGTATCTATGGAAAAAGCCGTTAATAATATTGTTTATCCCAACCCTACTCCTCCCGGGGTGACACTCGAAAAAAATGTCTATGCCACGATGCGTGACGGCGTGAAAATCGCCATAGATATCTACAAGCCAGCGCAGGAAAAAGGGCCTTGGCCGGTGATTTTAGCTTATTCCCCTTTCCCCAAGGAACGAATTTTCGAGAGTGCCAAACCTGCTTTTTACTGTACTCACGGTTATGTATGTGTGCAGGCCAGTGAGCGTGGAATCGGTTTTAACCAGGGTAAATTCACCATGCACGGCAGGCAGGCGGCGCAGGACGGCTATGATCTGGTGGAATGGATTGCCGGGCAATCCTGGTGTAATGGGAACGTGGGTATGATGGGAGCCTCCGGCTACGGTGTTATGCAGTGGCTGACGGCGCCGTTGAATCCTCCTCACCTCAAATCCCTGGTTGTGCTGGGCACCACGGATAACTACCGGGGGTTGTGTTATCCGGGAGGGGTACTGCGCAAACCCTTCGTCCTGAACCTGGTATCAGGGTTCACGCAGGCGGCGCTCTGGCCGGGACCTATCCCCGGCAAAGAGATGCCAATGAATGTCGTTGCGGGAATCCTGGGGAATACGGAAGACGGGCCTTTCTGGTGGGAACATGGCGGCGGATGGACACGTATAAGCGAGATAAAAGCTCCGGTGCTGAATATCGTAAACGCGCCTAATCGCTTACATGCTATCTATCATTTAAGATCCTACGCGGATATCAAGTCCCCGAAGAAACTTATCGTCACCCCTTGGACGAACGAGAATTACCAGCCATGGATATTTGAAACAACTGCCTTTAATACGCATATCTTACGCTGGTTGGACTATTGGCTGAAGGGCATTGACACCGGCATCATGGATGAACCGGAAATAGCTATCTACGATGACGGCACGGGAACCTGGCGATATGAAAACGAGTATCCATTAAAACGTACTCTGTGGAAAAAGTTCTATATACACTCCGGAGCAATCAACCAGACACAGCCTACGGCAAACGAGCCGCCTGATTTTTACAACAATATCAGCCTGAATACTGCTATGCTGGCTTCTTATGGCATTAACACGCCGGTGCCTACCAAACCGAATTACGTAACATATCTCTCCTTACCTTTGGAGGAGGATATAAGGGTGTGGGGGCCAGTCAGCTTCGTGCTATATGCCTCGACCACTGAAGACGTCACCAGCGATTGGTCTTTCTTTTTAAAAATGGGAGAGATGGCGCCTGAAGGGGTCCCTCTTAACCCCGTTACTGGTCAACCGGAGGCAAAGCCTGAGGTCAACGACCCGTTTACGCCAAAAAATGTCCAGATTTGGAGTTGGGGTTCGCTCAAGGCCAAGTTTCGGGAGATTGACGAGGGGCTATCTCGACCGGGCTCGCCGTGGCACCCGTTCCGAAATCCCCAACGGCTAAAGCCTCGCACTATCTATGAGTTTCAGATTGAACTTCAACCGGTCTTTAAAACTTTTAAAAAAGGATGCCGTATCTGGCTGAAAATCGCCAGCGATGATGCTCTTTATTCCACGCTAGATAGCGCATCGAGGTATGTAGAGACGCCAATCTTACCGGAAAGCAGCTGGATTTCCATTTATCATGACGCCAAGCATCCATCGTATATGTTGTTGCCTGTTATTTCCGACGCCTCTGAAATAACGCCAGTAAAACCACCACTACGCGACGCTTTGCCGGGAGCACCCCGTTTTACGGAATCCAGGTAATACTAAAAGAAAATATGTCTAGGGCGGTTTCACAAGGGCTGTCGTTTATATACCACTTGAAAACTTTATACTTTTTATTAAGGAAGGATTGATAGGAAAATGAATGATTATGAGAAAAGACTAAAGAGATTGGAAGATACTCAGGAAATCAAGGATCTACATAGAGAATATGTTTATTGGGTTAATAACTGTGAATGGGATAAAGTGATTGATTGTTTCACAGAAGATTGTTCCGTCAATATCGGGAGTTGGGGTTTACGCAGGGGTAAAGGTTCGCTGCCAAAGCTATTTAAAGAAGATATCGCTCATAATAACAAGGGCAAAGGCAGGGATGGTCATTTTGCTATTATGCCTGTAATTACTGTTGACGGTGACAGGGCCAAAGGCCATTGGTTAATGTATATTATGATATCAGACCCAGAAACCGGAAAGGCCCTGAGGTGGGCAATCGGAAGACACGACACAGAATATGCCAGGGTCGATGGAAACTGGAAGATTCATACTATTATTTGGACTAATCCCTGGCCGGCGAATTCTAAATAGTCTTTCCCAGGCGGAGTTCCCGGCTTTGTTGTTTTTACTACATCTCTGCAATATAATCAGGTACGGACTTCTGGTAACTAAAAATATCAACCGCAAACCCCTGATTCTATTCTTGTAATTACTAAAAGAAAGTGTTTGAAGGTGAAAATGGGCAAGAAATGTCTGATTGCATATTCTTCAATTACAGGCCATACAGAAAAAGTGGCGCTTAAATTCAAAGAGACATTTGAAAAGCGAGGCTGGCAATGTGATATTTTCAAAGTACGCAAAAACGCTGAAGATATTCTCCGACCTCCTTTTGATGTCCGTTCATATGATTTCGTATGCGCCGGCTCCGGACTCAGGGCGCATCTACCTTATAATGAAATACTAAACATGCTGAGAGGCTTGAGAACGGGGATGGATCCTCGTATAACGTTACGGTTCAGGGATGAAACGATTCCTTATATTACCGAGCCAATCCCCGAGATTCCTCCTCATAGAAGCCCCAAGATTGATCATAAGAAAATAATCCTGGGGCCCGATTCGCCCAAGGCAGTGGTATTTATCACCTACGCCGGATATGAATTTGGGCCCAAAGAGGCAGAGCCAGCCGCCCAATTACTGGCGCTGGAACTGGAGCACATCGGTTTTCAGTTCATCGGGCAATTTTGTTGTCCGGGTAAATATGTTGATGACCCTATGCCCAGGACTTTCCATGGAGATATCCGTGATCGACCTGATGAAAGAGATTTACTCAAAGCACAAATGTTTATCGAAGAAAAGCTTGATGAAATTGCAGACCGGACCTAATAATCCTGTTGGCAGAAAGTGTTGTTGACGCTATGAGTATGATAAACTCCGTTCTCGGACCACTCGATACTAAAGACCTCGGTTTTACGTTAATGCATGAACATGTGATATGTCAGGGCTTTGTTGCGCAAAATTATCCTGAACTCTTCGGCGATAGTTTTATGGACCATATTATTGATGGCGTAACAACAGCCAAGAATGGCGGTGTTGATACCATCATTGATGCTACCACCTTTGATCTCGGGCGGGATGTATCTAAGCTGGCTGAAATTGCCCGGCGAACTAATGTAAACATCATAGCCTGTACCGGATGGTGGATGAATGTACCCGAGTATCTAGCTGGAACCTCTCCAGATTTATTTGCTGACCTGTTCGTTCGGGAGATTCAACAAGGTATTGCCGGCACCGGTATTAAGGCTGGCATCCTTAAATCAGCTGCCGATTTTGGAGGTGTAACGGCAGCGGGTGAAACAATGTTGCGCGCTGTGGCTAGAGCCCACCGCCGGACTTTAATTCCTATCATGCTGCATTCATATGCACCTGAACAGGTGGCCAAACGGCAGTTGGCAATCCTCAAAGAGGAAGGTGTTAACCTGAAAAGGGTCGCGGTAGACCATGTAAATGATACAACTGATTTTGAATACCTTAACTGGCTTTTAGAACAGGGATGCTATCTTGGTATGGACCGTTATCCGGGGCTTAATTTGAGCTCATATGCTCGAACACAAACCCTGAAACAGTTGATTGATGCCGGATGGATTAACCGCCTGCTTCCTTCTCATGATTTGTGTTTGGTTACTCCTTTAACATTTTATCCGCCTGAAGTAAAAGAAAGTATTGAGAAAGGCAACCCCTATGGTTATCTATACATCAAGGAGATTGTCCTCCGTCAACTTGAAGATATGGGAGTTTCACAAGCTGTACTGAATACTCTTTGTGTAAATGGTCCTAGGAATTTTTTCGAGGGTGTATAGGGTGTTTTTGTTCACCGGTAATATTCTAGTATGACTAGACCACAGCAGGAGAGAAAGATGATCAGTACCAAAGTCGGCTACCTGCCTCCTCTGAAACCGCCACCCGTTAGAAATAGAAAAGATATAGTCCCGGAGATGATTTACAATTTTGAGACTCCGCCTGATCCAATTCCATCCAGTGATATCAAGAAACATATAGATGCTGAAGTTGTGGTAGTAGGTGCTGGAATAGCCGGGTTAAGTGCTGCACTTTCTGCAGCGGAGGCAAGAGCCAAGACTATGTTATTGGAAAAGATGGCTACAGTCCAGGCCCGCGGTCATGATAACGCCTTTATCGGCAGCCGGCTACAAGCGAAGTTAGGCATTAAGATTGACAAAGACGAAATTATCTTGAATTTAATGAAATACGGGGCCAACAAACCCGATCAAAGATTGATCAGAATGTGGGCGGAGGGAAGCGGTAAAACTGCGGACTGGCTAATGGATATGACGGATGCTGCGGGTATTGAGGTAATTATAAAGCAATATCCCCCACCGCCAGCTTTCAATAACGCTGCGGAATATTATCCTCAATACCATGTTACTCACCATTACCATAATGAACGCCCCGTGGCAAAATGTTTATTAAGTAATGCCATAAAGAAAGGCGTTGTCACTTATTTTAAGACTCGTGCAAAGCAACTGTTGAGAAAAGAAAAAGGCCGGGTCACCGGCGTCATCGCTCAAAATGAGGCTGGAGAATATCTACAATTTAATGCTGCCAAAGCTGTTATTCTCTGTACGGGAGATTACGGGAATAACGCCGAAATGATGGCTAAATACTGTCCTCAATCAGCATATCTCGCACCAACAATACTCACCTCTACTGGAGATGGGCATATGATGGCTATGTGGATTGGTGCAGTAATGGAACCGGGACCGCATACACCGATGGTACACGGCCCCGCCGGCCCCTTGCTTAGTGCCGCCTACTTACAAGTAAATCTCCTTGGAGAAAGATTTCAAAATGAAGATGTGCCGATACAAAGTAATGTCAATGCTGTTGAACGACAACCTGATAGGGTAGCCTGGCAGGTATTCGATTCCAAGTATCCGGCTGAACTCCCTTATCATGGACTAGGCCTGGGGAAAATCATAATTGCGACCGAAAAAATCCGGCAGGAAGTGGCCAAAATAGCTATAACGGCCAACTCAATCGAAGAGCTGGCAGTGAAGATGAAACTGCCCATCGAAACGTTCAAGGCTACTATAAAGAGGTACAATGAGTTGGCACGTTTGGGGAAAGACCTGGATTTTGGAAAACGATCTGACCGGTTGTCACCTATTGATAAGCCACCATACTATGCCGGTAAAAGTGGTTATTCTTTACTTACTGTCCTGGGTGGTCTGAATATCAATGATAAGTTGCAGCCGCTAGACAATAATTGGGAAGTAATTCCTGGAATTTATCTTGCAGGAAATACGATGGGTAACCGTTTCGCTGTCGATTACCCAACTATGTGTCCCGGGCTTAGTCACGGAATGTCCATACACTTTGGACGAATTGCTGGTTTGAACGCAGTATATCAACAGTGACCCTATGAATTCTGAATCCAAATCGCTTAGTAATTCGTCTCCTGACGAGTGAGAGTAAACTGAGAAAGGAGGGATTTGATGAAAAAAATCAAATTGGATACTGGTTGGATTACTGGTTCCAAAGTAAGTCAAGCGGGTCATGATGTGTATTTGTATAAGGGCATACCGTATGCCGCCCCTCCTGTTGGAGAATTTCGCTGGAAGCCGCCGCAGCCGATAGCATCGTGGTCTGGTATCCGGGCATGTACAGAATTCAGCATACAAGCAGCTCAATACCCGGACCCCAATTCGCCTGAAAGAGCTAAAAAACTGCCGTCGGGTGAAGACTGCCTTTATCTTAACGTCCTGGCACCAACCCAAACAGCTATCGGTAAATTACCGGTGATGGTCTGGCTTCACGGCGGAGGTCTTAGATATGGCAATGGCAACTTTCCTTTATCCGTCAACCTTGGATTGCCGCTTCATGGCGTTGTCCAGGTGAATATAAATCATAGATTAGGTGTGATGGGTTTATTCGCTCATCCGCTACTGTCCGGCGAGTCTCCAAAGCACGTTTCGGGTAACTATATGTTTCTTGACATGATAGCTGCATTACAATGGGTGCAGCGTAATATCACCGCCTTCGGCGGCGACCCGAATAATGTGACCATCTTCGGTGAGTCTGGGGGTGGATTAAAAGTTGCCGCTCTGATGGCTTCACCGCTGGCAAGTGGATTATTCCAGCGTGCTATCATCGAAAGCGGTGGACGTTACTTTGATACCGTACCACTAAATGAGATGGAGGCTTTTGGAGAAAAATTATTCCGCAAACTCGGAGTCGATAAAAAGAACGACCCCCTGGCCGCGGTACGTGAACTACCCTGGGAAGTGATTATAGATACCGACCAGGAGCTAAACATTGAAATGGGCCCGGAATACCTGTTCATGGGGCCATGGCAAGTCGTGCATGAAGGCTGGTTTTTACCAAATAACCTGGTTAGTATGTTCCAGACTGGGCGGAGGAACCAGGTCCCTTACCTCGTGGTAGCAAACAAAGGAGAATTGACCGGCCCCGGCTCTCTTATTGCTGACATGATGATTAAGGATTACCTGAGGCTGTTGACCGGGCCGAGTACTGTAAATTCACGGGGATATGCGGCAGTCTTTGATCAGGTGCCGGAAGGCTGGAGACGCGAGGGTTGCGTGGCGGCTCATGGTATGGAACTTCATTACGTGTTCGGTGCGCTTGATGATGCCGAATCCTGGGCAGCCAGTAAGGGGGGGTACACGTCTTCCGGGGCAAAATCCCCGATACCTACGGTATCTGATTCAGACCGGTTAGTAGCCGAAAACATCATGACAATATGGGCTAACTTTGCCAGAACAGGCAATCCCAGCGTGAAGGGGCTTATCGAGTGGCCGGCCTGGGACCATAGTACCGACAAATATCTGTTAATTACCGATCCTCTTCAGATAAAACATGGATACTCCGATCTCCAGAAGATTAAGGCGGATACATCGAAACAGACCATTTTCTAGCTATAACGATTTCAAAGAAATGATGTTTTAGTAACCCAATATACGTTGTTTTTAAAGGATATTCACAATATATCTTAATCATACATCTCGAGTTTTCTTTGTAGTGACAAAAAAGCAAGTTGTTGGGTGACAATTGTTTGTGATGTTAATTCAGGTTTTTCGTTAACACTTCCTCCAACTCCCTGGGATCCCCCTGCGGTACGGGAGATACTACTTTTGTTGTTTAACACGTTTTTGCTTTTGGACTTTATCTAGAGCTTTCGGATATTCCTTGAGAAAGAAGAGGAAGCACTTAATAAGACCGTAGAAAAGATCGCTGAGGTCAACAACAAATCGGCCTCTTTTAGGCCGTTTCCGGCGATTTTAGCTTCGAAAATTGAATTTGGTGAGCCGTAGAGGACTCGAACCTCTAACCTGATGATTAAGAGTTAGGCAGTCAATTCTCGAAATTATAAGTGGCTTCCAAAGCCGGGATCGGCATAAATAATATTTAGTTTTTGTCCAATCAGGTTTACATCGTATGAAAAATCAGGTTGACACTCGCTATAAAAAATACAAATATCTCTATATTTCCAGAGCCATTAGCAAATTATCGCTAACTCCTATTTTTGTTAAGGATTTCTCCATTTTAACGATTTTTTTTACCGATTGTATGAGATCTTTCCCTTTGTCTCTATTAGAGAGTTCCCCGTAAAGAAACATGAACGAGCTAACTCTTGAATTTTTACCTTGATATATTGGGCGGAGATGAATTGAACAATCGTCAGTTATGTGCAATTTGGGATCACGTTTAACTGCTATTATACGTATTAAAGAGGACAGATGAGTACCTCCCCGACTGACAGTATGTTGCATGGAACGTTAGAGAATATAGTAGGCATTCCTCACGGAAGCCGTGACTGGTAGAACTCCGAAATCGCCTTTCTTACCTGTTCGCGGGAACCTGTACCTTCGTCGCAAAGCTGGCTTAAGAACTGACCGCGCGTCTCTATTTCGGAAGATATATTATCGTACTTGATGGCGAACTTATTGAATAGAATATTGTATAATTCCTGCTCCGGGGGATAAACAAATTTTTCATCAGGTGAATGCCGCGTGGCCAGAATTTGAGCGACCAGACCTTCTTTAGTAAGATTGACGGTGCTTACTGTATCTACATAGCGGATCGGTTCATCATCATAATATTTGCCGTGTGCAACCTGCAGAGTGATGACGGCGCCGAGACTGGCGATGAGGGGTAAAGGTACTCCGAGAGCATTGAGCACCTGGGCGACTTCCTTGATGTTGCGCGCATGCGTGGTGCCTCCTAAGGCATAACCCCTGGGTAGACATTCAAACGCTTTAATAACCTGGTAGCCCCAGAGGTATTCATAGCTGTGGTTGCTGATTTCTTCGGTAATGAGATAGGTATTTTCCGGCTTTTCACTTCCTAAAGACTTGAAATCCTCCTCGTAACCGCGCAAAGAGACCTGCTCTATTTCCGGGCGGAGAAAGTCCAGCATGGCATGAAACAGCGTGGTTTTTCCGGCCCAGATAGGACCGGCGGCCACTATTACCGACGCCCGGTGCTCCATCAAGAGCCACAACAGCCCGGCGAGCTTAAAATCAATGGTGCCGAACTTCACGACATCGAGAATCGAAAGGTTCTCATCTACCCTGCGAAAATACCAATCCCCCCACCCCGGGGTTCTAACCATTTGTCCCCTCTTCCTATGACGTCGAGACATAGCACTGGTCTTGAAATTCGGGAAAACTAGAAATCGTAAACCCTAAATTTTCGTCTTTTTATTATTGATGTAATCAACAATAATATACTTACCGAGGTCACCGGGTTCTGTAAAAAAGACCCTCCCGTGGTTTAAGCGTGCCATTCTGTCCACAAATATGTTAAAAATGTCCCGGCTCGGCAGCATAAAAGTGTTGATGACGATGCCGGCACGTGTACATTTGTTTACTTCCCTTAAAGTCACGTCGATACACCGCTGGGTGGTCGGGAGCTGAAAAACGATCTGCCCGTTTTCAACATGCGCGGTGGGCTGGCCATCGGAAATCATGATTATTTGTTTGTTAGCGCTGCGGTCCTTTTCCAGCAGTTTCCTGGCGAGTATAAACCCAAGCTGCATATTGGTATAAGGCGTAAAATCATCCCAGCTAATATAGGTCAGCTCTTCCGGGGTCATGCGCCGGGCAACGGCCGAGAAGCCCAGGAGATAAAGGCTGTCTTTAGGAAATTTGTCGGTGATTAAGGAGTTAAGCGCGATGGAGACGATTTTGGCCGCTTCAAAATTCCCGCCCATCCGCATCGACAGGCTCATATCCAGCAGGATGACCGTGGCGGAGCGGGTCAATTGTTCCTTCCGGAAGACTTCGAAGTCTTGCACATCCATTTTTACCGGTACCTGCGGCTGCCGCAGCAGGGCGTTGGTTAAGGTCTTTTGAAGATGTAAATCGAAGTCATCCCCGAACTCGTACCGCTTTGTTTCGTCGGTCCTTTCGCCGCCGGTGCCGCGCTGCCTGATGTTATGCGAGCCGCTGCGGTCTTTCTTTAAGCTGGCGAAGACCGTGTTCAGGGCTTTTTCCCCGATTTTCCTCATGCCGCGAGGCGTTAACTCATACTCCCCGCGTTTCTTGCGAATGTAACCGGCTTCTTCAAGCATTTTGGTGATTTCGCGCATCCTTTTCAACTCTTCCGATGCTTTGTCGCCCAAAAGCTCCTTAACCAGCTTTTCATCGATCTCGTCCAGGGAATCATAATGCCGGGAATCCTGGAACTGCTCTTCGAGTTTATCCATTTTCTGGAGGTGTTCCATCAGCTTCAGGGCCTCGGAATAGGAGAGCGATTCTTGCCCGGAAAATTTATAGCTCTGGGGGTCCAGCCAGCCGGGATACAGGGATTCCATGTTGGCCATCATCTTGGCCATCTCATATTTGGTGGTCTCATCCAGCATGGAGTCTATCAGGTCCTGAAGCTCCTGCCTGTCCGCCGGGGAAAGGCTCTCCATTAACGCCTGCGCCTGGGCAATCTGTTGCTGCAGGCGTTCGATCAGCTCGTCGAGGTTTTTGGGGGGATTATCGCCGAAGAAATCGCCGAACTGCTTCATGAACCCTTCGAAATCCGGTTCTTCCCCCCTTCTCCGCGCCTCCAGCATCTGGTTGATGGCTTCCATGAAATGCCTCATGGCGGCGAGAGAATTAGCGTCCATGTTTTTGAGTTTCTGCGTCATCTCCCTGGCGAAAGAAGACATGGCGTTTCTTTTGAGCATCTCCATGAGCTCCTGGAATTGCCGCCTGGCCTCTCCATCCATGAAGTCGTATTGGTTCAGGTCTTTTATCCGGCCGCCGACGTCTTTGGGCAGGACTTCCAGCTTTTCCATGTTTTGCGAGGCACGTTCTTCCAGGTTTTTAAGCAGTCTTTCCTGCATTTCCTGGTTGAGGTCCTGGCTGCCGTCGGCCGCTTTTTTCCTGGCTTCATCCAGCCGGCGCTGTATGCCCTGCCGCTCGGCATTGATAATATCGTCGAGCCTCTTGCGTATGTCTTCCATCATGGAGTTCAACTTGTATTTCCCCAGGTGTTCCTGCCGCCTCTGCTGCAGCCTCTGCATAAGTTCCTTGAGGCTGGGCAATCGTCGCCCCAATCTGTCCGTGAGGCCGTTACGCTGCATCATACGCAGGGCTTCGGCCAGGTCCCCGTCGTACATCAGGTTCCGCTGCAGCTCCTGCATCAGGGCATCAGCATCCGGCTCGAAGATATTCTGCGAGCCGTCCCATTCGGAATAGATGTTATTTTCCATTGTTACTTCTTATAAACCGTCTTGCCTTCGACCTTCGTCTTGTTGAGCCTTTTATTAAGATGCGCGCCTTCCAGGATGAACTCCACCACTGATGCCATTATCTCCGGCGTTTCCGCGTCGGTCATCTTTTTAACTGCTTTAGCCATGCCGGGAATCTCTTTCACGTATCTCACATAAGATTTTGCGCTCATATTTTCCGAGGTTTCGGCGTTGAATCCGCCGTTGAACTGCTTGACGATGGGGTCAAGTTCGTCAAACTGGAAATACCGGTTGAATACCATGAGTATCGCTTTTTTTGTAAGGTCATCAATTATTTTCTGCTCATTCTTTTCCTCGAAGCCTTCCATCTCCACCTTGCCAGTGGTAGAGGCGACGATATATGGGAGATCACTGATGCGCGGTACCGCCAGCTTTTCACCCAGTGTGATGGCCCGCCTGATAGCATTGGAAACCACCGTCTCCATGTTGGCAATCGAGACCCTCACGCTAACGCCGGAGCGCTGGCCGATATCCGGACTTTTCCGTGCCAGGTGAGTTATCTCGGCAATCACTTCTTTAATATAGTCAGGAACGAAAAAATCCACGTCTCCATCGTTAAATCTCTGCCATTCCTGCTCGACGATGGTTATTTCATCCTTGATCGTGACGGGGTAGTGTGTGCGGATTTGCGCGCCGAAGCGGTCTTTAAGCGGGGTAATAATCCTGCCGCGGCTGGTATAGTCTTCAGGATTGGCGCTGGCAACAAGGATGATATCCAGCGGCAGTCTTACCCGGTAGCCCTTTATCTGGATATCTGCCTCTTCCAAAAGGTTAAACAGACCCACCTGCAGCCTTTCCGCCAGGTCGGGAAGCTCGTTGATACAGAATATACCGCGGTTCGTCCTCGGGATAATCCCGTAATGCATGGTCAGCTCATCGGAGAGATACCGTCCTTCGGCAACCTTAATTGGGTCGACATCACCGATGAGGTCCGCAATCGTGGTGTCCGGTGTAGCGAGTTTTTCCCCGTACCTGTCCTTTCGCGATAGCCATACGATTTCGGTTTTATCTCCCTCCCTGGCTACTTTTTCCCGGCAGGATTTACATATCGGCGAGAAGGGATTATCGTTAATTTCGCAACCTCGGATGACCGGAATAGCTTCGTCAAGTAAGCCTACGAGGAGACGCATAACGCGGGACTTAGCCTGTCCTCTTTCACCCAGGAAGATGATATTCTGGCCGGATAACACAGCGTTTTCCACCTGCGGAATTACCGTATTATCGAAGCCGATGATGCCATTAAAGATGGGCTTTTTTTCCTTGATCAAGCCGATGAGGTTACGCCTCATTTCTTCTCGTATGGATAAAGATTTGTAACCCGACCCTTTAAGCTCACCGAGAGTCCCCGGCTTATTCCCCGCGGTATCATCGCCCGGATTACTAGTATTTTCCGACTTTACCGGGCTAGCCATGGCTGCACCCTCACCTGCCTTGCTGGCCTCTTCTCCGGCACCCTTTTTTTCTTTTTTATGCCCGTGGAAGATAAATCCCATGCTGTTCAACATTTTCGTTTACCGCCTATCTTTTACCCGGCAGGTAGTTCATTACAGGATACAAGAAATAATGTGTATTTTGCCGTCAGGGGGGAAATTTATTCGCCCGATGTCAAGGCAGCTGACCTATATTGAAAAATACCCGCTAATTAAAGTATAGGCAGGGTTCCAGAAATCTGTCAATGAAATCAACGATGATGATCTAAACCAGGGACTATTTTTAATAATTCGAAGGAGAGGACCATAATGCACACTACATCGTCTTGTGACCTTGTGTAGCCAAACGATGGATTGTTTGACAGACTCTGTACGAACCCAATAATTTTGACAAGGCGGAGAGCCCAAACTGGTAGCAAAATTTCCAATGGAGTCTGGATACATTAGTTGGACGGACGTAATTAAGCTGATAGAAAGTTGAGCCGTTTGCGAAGGTGCAGGGATCATAGGTGCTCCGGTGCCAACGAAACTATCTTAGTGATCGAGCAATGACTCCAGACTCACAGGCATTTTATGTTCGACTTTCGGCAGTTAGCATCAGATGATTCCGGCATCGTAGACAACTCTGCCGCTGACAATAGTCATTAAAGTGCGGATATCTTTAATTTCATGGGGGTCCACGGCCAGTATATCTTTATCCAGCACACAGAAATCGGCAAGTTTGGCTACCTCTATAGAGCCCTTGAGGTTTTCCATGTGGTCGAGCCAGGCTCCGTTAATCGTATAAGTAGCGATAGCCTCGGCCAGAGTAACACGTTGGTCCGGCCCGCTTACCTGGCCTGTTGCTTTAGATTCTCTTAAAACAGCCCCCTGCACACCCTGTTTCCAATCGGGATAAATAACCGGAGCATCGGAGCTATTGGCAACGCGGACTCCGTTATCGAGCATCGTTCTCAGGGGCCAGTGGTAGGCGGCTCTCTGCGGACCGACCACCGTCGCCATGAAGTCAGAGATAGTCCACTTAATCGGCGACTGCACGTTTAGCGCCAGCTCGTAGCCGGTACGCCTGCCGAACTCTCCGATTTTTTTAATTGTCTCGGGCAGGGAGAAATCGCTATGGATGGTATAATGTCGGGCGTCCCATGGGTCTTCCTCGATGCACTTCATATACTGGTCGGTGCAAATATCAATCGTCCGCTCGCCGCAGCTGTGAATGCCGACCTGCAGTCGATTCTGGTGAAGAATGCGGATCATCTCACGTAAATTTGCTTCTTGTTCCTTCACCGATTTTCCGTCAACCGTCAGGCCACCGTAAGTTCCATCGAGGTACGGTTCCCACATCCAGGCTGTCTTAAGCGGCGGTATGCCGTCGGCGACGAGCTTGGCGCCCCCGACTTTTAACCATTCATTGCCGAAGTTGTACCGGCACCCTACATATTTCAAAGCCTCTTTAATACCATCAAGGCTTGATTTACCGAAGCCCGCGAGCATCAACATCATGTTGACCCGACAAGTCCACTTACCTTCGTTAAAGCATTCGTTCAGCGTATCGTTATAGATCGCCCACTTTTCTCTATCTACGCCGGCATCTGTGAAACTCGTTATACCGATAGAACTCAATTCAGCCATAGCACCGAGCAAAGCTTCTTTACGCTGCTGGGCCGTCCAGGGAGGAATAATGGCTCTCAGTGCCATGCTCGCTTTTTCGTATAATAAGCCCGTAGGCTCACCGGTAGTTGGATCCTTTTTTATCTCACCGCCCACCGGATTTGGCGTGTCCCGGGTGATTCCTGCCATCGCCAAAGCCCGGCTGTTCACCCAGCTACGGTGGCCCGAGTATTCTGTGAGTACTACGGGACTATTTAGGGCAACTTTATCCAGGTCTTCCTTGGAGGGCTTGCGATTGGAATCTTCCAAGCATTCCGCCAGATAGCCTTCGTCCCACCCTTCTCCAAGAATCCATTCTCCAGGTTTCGTCTTACCAGCTTTTTGAGCTACCATTTTTACTATATCGGCAACCGATTTTACCAGCGGAAATCTAACGTCAAGCATAAGGGGAGGTCGAGATAAAGCCCAATCGGAAATATGGCAATGAGTATCATTAATGCCGGGCAGCATGGTCTTGCCCCGAAGGTCAATAGTTTTTGTCCGCTGCCCGGCTAAAGTCTTTATTTTCTCACTGGCACCAACCGCGACGATTTTCCCATCTTTTACCGCCACCGCCTGGGCGATCGAAAATTTTGCATCAGTGGTGATAATTTTTCCATTGATAATGACAAGATCCGGCTTCAGTCGTTCTGATATTGCGCTAATAGAGCTCATAATCTATCTCCTGAATTACAATAAAGATACAAAAATCTACCTTGCGGTCTAATACAAGCCAATAGCCGACAAAGCTGTATTTCCCTAGACTATTTGATTATATACACTCGAATAATGGTTGTCCAGAGCTTTGAATATTCGCAATGTAATTGACACTTGAACTCTTTTAAAGTACATTTTATATGCATTGCCAACCAGGATAATTTTCACAACCTGATAATCCAGAATTTGGATGAATTGACAAGTACTTAATCATGAAATAATGTGGAGGACAAGATCATGATATCAGAAGAAGAACTGGCCAAACTATCCCATCCGGGCGCTCCAAAAATAGTAACTAAGATCCCTGGTCCCAAGTCGATGAAGGTGTTAGCGGACGTACCTAAATATGAATCTCTGACTCGGCCCGGCGGTGCCGATCCCCCTGTCTGGGATGAAGGCCTGGGCGCCACGGTCAAAGATCCCGACGGTAACCTCTATATTGATATGACAGCAGGTGTAGCCGTCAGCGCCGTAGGCCGCCGGCA
Source organism: Dehalococcoidales bacterium (assembly GCA_036787005.1). Classification (GTDB taxonomy): domain Bacteria; phylum Chloroflexota; class Dehalococcoidia; order Dehalococcoidales; family RBG-16-60-22; genus JBFYTX01. The sequence goes on from DAIQQC010000004.1 coordinate 22,846, forward strand.
CCCGTTGGTCATCAAAGCCATGGAAAAACAGATGGGTAAAATCATGCATGCCATCGAGGCGGTACACAGCCGCCGTACCGAACTGGCTAAAAGGATATCCGGCGTGATGCCTAAAGGATTGCGGGGCAACTGCATGACTTATTTCACCCAGAGCGGCAGCGGCGCCGTTGAAACAGCCATCAAGTTCGCCCATCGTGCTACCGGGAAAACCCAAATCGTCGCCTTCCACGGGGCTTATCACGGCGTGTGGTGTGGCTCCGGGGCACTTACTACTGGCGATGGCTACCGCGGCTACGGCCCGATGATGCCCGATGTCATCCACCTGCCTTATGCATACTGTTATCGCTGCTGCTTCGGACTGAAATATCCCCGATGCAACCTGCAATGCGCTCAATACGTTGATTACGTCCTCAATACGCCTTATACCGGCGCTAGTGATGTCGCGGCGTTGATTATCGAACCCCAACAGGGCGAAGGGGGTTATCTTATCCCCCCACATGGTTATCTAGAAAGCATCAAGAAGTCATGCGAGAAAAAGGGCTGTCTGTTTATCGCTGACGAAGTACAGGCAGGAGCGGGGCGGAGCGGCAAGATGTGGTCCATCGAGCACAGCGGCGTCGTGCCGGATATGCTGGTCTGGGGCAAGGGCATGGGCGGCGACCTGCCGATGGCTGGGGTGACTTTCAGAGCAGATCTCGCCGCAAAGCTGCCCGACGCTTCTCAGCCGGGTACCTTTGCGGCCAACGCCCTTTCCTGCGTCGTCTGTATGACCAATATTGATATATTAACTGACAAGAACCTCGACCTGATGGGCCGGGTCACCGCACTGGGTACCGAGATACTCGCCGAGCTCCAAGCGGGTGCTAAAAAAAACAGTATCATGGGGGATATTCGTGGCCGGGGCTTTTTCATAGGCATTGAACTGGTCAAAGACAAAGCCACGAGGGAACCGCTTCCCGCCGCTAAGGTAGGTGCGATTCTAGCTGACCTTCTCAACCATGGTGTGACCTGCCTACCCTGTGGGCGTTATCATAACGTGTTGCGTTTCATGCCATCACTGGTTATCACGAAAGAGTATCTGGAGAAGGCAACAGACATTCTGTTGAATACTTGCCGGAAATACTCGAATTAAACTCCCAGATATGCTGAGAAAGGAAAAATGATGTGATGGCACAATACAGTATATGTGCAGTCCGGTCACAATAGCTTGTTTTGTGCACCTATCTCCTTATAATTTAAATGTCCAACGCGAAGGAGATATAAAAAGTTCTGCTTATTAAACCCCCGGCTCCACTTAGCTTCAAATACTCAACCTATCAATAAGTAGTGCTAACAATTAGCTAATAGATACTTTAGAATGGTGTTCGGGATAAGCCGCTTTCAATACCCGTAAAGCTCTTAAGGTGACCCACTTGCTGGGTTGCCCTTTCTTTTCTTGTATCTCCGCCAACTCCTTGCCGGTTATATAAAGTCTCAGGGAGTTCTGATACCAATAAAAGACTTTCTTTTCTTGTGCGTCTCCCAACTCCTTGTAGGTACGCTCCAGCAGCCAGCGTCCTTGCTGGTTTTGCTTACTAATGACCAGATCCAACGCGGTGGCCAACTTAGGATTCTCGGCTTGCCCCAGCGCTGCCAGGACCTCCAGGTTCTGAAGCACATCGGCTTGGCTGCGGAGGGGATAATAGAACTTGAACCAGATCGAGCTGGGCCTGTTCCCCATACCAAAGGGGTAATCGGCAACTGCCGGGTCATGGCTCAGCAGGAAGTCCACACCTAGTTTAATAGCCGCCTGCATATTCTTGGTCCGCTGCGCCGGAGGCACTTTGCTCAAGGCAATCATCGCCTTGATTGCTCCCCAGGCGCATGGCAGATTAGCATTGCGGCCGGAACAGGCGAACGGTGAAGCTTTCCCGGACTTATCCTGATGTCTGTTTGTGTCGCGGTTCGAGGCGTCAGTCGCTCCTTCTCCGTTTATAGCATCCGCCAGCCATTCCATTGCTTTCTGCAAGCGTTGGTCGTTAAGCCAGCCGAAGTCTATCAAAGCCGCTACCATTGGACTCGCCGTGCAATAGTTGAAACCGGAAGGTTTACCTTTCAACGACAGACCACCCAGGGGAGCACCATTGCTGGCAATGAACCGGGAGAGCAAAAAATTGCAGCCGGCGCGAATACGCGGGTCAGCTCCATCCGCCCCAAACTGCGCCAGGTAAACGAGAGCCGATACCGTCCCGGTGTACCTGGGCGGCTTTCCCCAATATCCCTCCGGATGCTGCGCCGCCAGGATCACCGGCACCGGCCCGCTTGTTATGATAGCCGCTTTGGCAGCTTTGACTTCTTTATCGTTCTCGTCCCGGCCTATGATATCCCGCAGGGCATAATAGCGGATGGCTGGCTGGTTCTTATCCGCTTCTAACAGCCAGGGTATCGGGTTTCCCTTCAGCTTTTCTTTCCAATTAACCATCGGTATTCATCTACCTCAAGTCTGGTTTGTATTCTACTAAATATAGAGGGAGAATACCATTTCAAAAGTACTACCTACTGATACCCCGGATCCACTTAAAGATTCCACATTAGTACTAAAGTCTCATTTGGAAATCGCCTGAGAATTACTGTATCATAATAGACAGGTTCCAAGAATATTTATCGGGAGGTCTCGTGTTTAGAAAACTGGTCATCATCTGTATTCTAGTTTTGCTTTTCGCCGCGTCTATGTTTGGTGGCTGTTCCTCAAAGTCGCCTGAGGCGAGAGACGGTGATATTGAAGTCGGGCAAAAGGTAGAAGCCGCTACCGGCTCCGTCGGTCCCGGCGGTGCTACCATCACCGTCGATCAGCCGGGCAGCCCCATCGACGGTATGGAGATGACCGTTCCCGCCAATGCCTATACGAATACCCGGCAGTGCAAGATCTCCTACGCTCCGGTGACGGAACACACTTTCGGCCCGGATTTTAACCCCGTTTCACCCCTGATTTCAGTTGAAAATGGCGGCGGTTATGCAGATGACATTATTACCCTTCAAATCCCCGTGCAAATACCTGACGGCCATTTTGCCATGGCTTTTTATTACGATGACGAAAAGGGCAGACTTGAAGGGATCCCCGCGGTAGCTGAAACCGGTAGCTCGATAACGATAGCGACAAGGCATTTTTCCGATATCGTGGTCAGCTCCATCCCGGTATCTGCCCTGGGCGTTGATGCCGAGGTAGACACCGGCTTTGAACCTGGGGTTGACGACTGGCAGTTTACCAACTACGGGTCTTATATCGCCAGGGGCGGGCACTGCGCCGGGCAATCGATCACGGCGTTATGGTATTACACCCGGATGAAAGGTGAAGGTGAGCCCTCTCTCTACGGCCGGTACAATGAAGGCACCCGTGACTTCTGGTACGATGACGCCGCGGGCTACCGTTTTGCCTCGGTTATCCAGAAAGACGTTGACTGGGATGCCTGGATAACCCGCTACAATAAGCTCGCGCCTAAGGTCCAGGCGGATAACTTTATCTCCTGGAGGCAGTTCGTTTATGCCATGAAACTCACCGGCGAGCCCCAGTTCGTTTATATCCAGAACACCGGAGGGGCAGGGGCTCATGCCATGATCGTCTACGGCGCTTCCGGCGGCGCGCTGCAGATAGCCGACCCGAATTATCCCGGCCAGAACGACCGGGAAATATGGTTCGACAGCGGCGAATTCGAGCCGTATAACTCCGGGGCGAACGCCCAGGCCATCCTGGACGGCAAGGGAATTGCGTTCGACCTGATACTCTACTTCGGCTCGTCTTCACTGATAGATTATGGGCAGGTAGAATCCCGGTGGGGCGAGTTCGAGAATAAAACTATCGGCAATGACAAGTTCCCCGCCTATACTATGCAGACGCGCAACGAAGAAGGCGATATAATAGCGCTGGAAGACGGCTTTAAAACGAAGAACAAAGCTATTGGCCTGGGTCTGGATTCCACGAACACCGATCTTGCATATTACGTTTATAAGGATGGCGCGGCGCAAACACCGGGTAATGACGGCACCTTTACTCTTTCCCCCGGCAACAACGAACTCGGGATATACGTCGTGGGCAATGACGGCGCGGGCAACTGGGAATACGTGGACTTCAAGTATTTCAATGTCATCTCCGAACAGCCGACGACTCCGCCTGCCACGGCCGGTGACAAACTGGTGATCACCAGCTT
>DAIQQC010000004.1:27129-37433 GCA_036787005.1 Dehalococcoidales bacterium
ACCGGCAAATTTGAGATCATCGACGGCGTCACGACGCTCACCGATAACACCTGGGAAATAGTTAAGGAGCCGTAACCCGGACGCCGGTAATCCCGGGCGTATTTTATATGTCAAACAGTCCGACTCACTGCTCCCGGGCATTATTGTTCGGGTGGTGCCGAAGGCTTTCAGTGGGTCCCGAATAAAATAGCGCCCTGCTTTTGAAGGACATCCTGCAGCTCGGAGACGTCTTTTTCCATCTGCCTCGGGGTTATGCCTCTCTTAACGCACAGTCCGGCGGCCACACCGGCAGCCTGCCCGGTAACCATCGTATCCGGGAGGAACCTGAGATAGCAGTTCCTGTCCGCGGAGACATGCTTGCCGGCTATCAGCATGTTTTCAACCTTCTGGGGCACCAGGATGCGGTAAGGAAGGTCGAACGAGCCGTTGTCCCCAATCCCGCGGTGCCCGGGGACGAAAGTCAGGGTATCTATGGTAGCGATATGGAACGCGCCCATACCCTGGACGCTTTTCCCGATGACATCCGGGAATTTCCGGGCGGCCTGCACATCAGCCAGGACCATTTTATAATCGCCCATAATGCGCCGCGTCTCCCTGATGCGCAGGTAGCTGGTAATCCTGGAGAGATAAGCATTTTCAAAACCGGGTAAATATTTCCTGGCGGCCTTGAGGGCGATAGCGGCCTGTCTCCGGGCTTCTACTTCACCGGCGGTAAGCTCGGTGATATCCGTGGCATCGCACTGGCGCACCTGCGATGAATGCTGGAATATCGCCTGCCACTTGCCGCCTTCACGCGGTGTAAAAAAGAAACCGATATCGCCGTACTCGTGATACTCGCCTTTAGCCACGAGCTCGCGCGTCAATTTGCCGAAGGTGACACAGCCGAGTTTCACAACATCCTCGATCTTCTGGAAGCTCTTATATAGAGCAATACGCCTGTTTCTCATTTCATTTTGCGCGGCGGAATTTGAACCGCCGGCCATCCAGGGATCGACCAGCTCTTCCGCATGTTCCCGGAGGTACTTCAGGTGTTTATCCCAGTCCACGCCATCCATGGTGAAAGAAATGGATGGAGGTTCAATTTCTATTTCGTCTTTAGAGACTTTTTCAAACGGGGCGCCGGCCCGTGACGCTATATCCCCCTCGCCCGAGCAATCTATGATTACTTTACCCATGACGGCCATCCTGCCGGAGGTGTTTTCCACGATGACGCCGGTGACGGCATCTGCCTGTTTAACGACTTCAACCGCCAGGGAATGCAGCAGGAGATTGACCTTATTCTCCGTCATCATTTCAAAGATCATGAGGCCCCACCAATCGGGGTCGACAAAGCAATAGGTGGTTTCCTGAGGATTTTCAGGGTAAGGCATGGCGTGCCCTTCTTTTTCCAGCCGGTGATGTGTTTCCTCGATAATGCCGGCCAGGCACTTTTCACCGCGCCGGTTCCAGAGCGCCGAATAGGCAAAGCCGGGCGGGCCGGAGACATTCATCTGGCCGCCGAGGACGCCGAACCGCTCAATGATTATGGTTTTAGCGCCGGTGCGGGCCGCGGCAATAGCGGCTGACACTCCCGAAGTACCGCCGCCGACAATGACAACATCATATTCACCGTAAATTTCCATTTATCGGTCTCCTTATCCCTAATGTGTGCCGTATAAAATAGCGCCCTGTTTGACGAGGATGTCCTGCACTTCCCTGATGTCTTTTTCCAGTTCCCGCGGCGTGATACCTTTTTTAGCGCAGACAGCGGCGGCAACACCGGCCGCCTGCCCTGTAACCATGGTGGATACGATGAACCTCTTATAGGTGGTCTCATCGGTGCAGATCGGTTTACCGGCTACCAGCAGGCCCTCGACGTTCCTGGGCACCAGGCTCCGGTAGGGAATATCCGTCGAGCCTCCGTCCCTGGCATAAATCGCATCCGGGTCCAGCATCGTGGACATTTTCATATGCTGGCCGCCGGCCTGATACTGGTCTTTACCGATAACGTCCTTGAACTTACGGGCCGCGGCGATGTCTTCCTCCGTAATCCTGTAATCACACGTAATGCGGCGTGTTTCCCTGATTCTTATCTCAGGAGTTACCCGGGTAATATAAGCCTTCTCAAAGCCGGGAACGCGCTTCTTGATGAATTTCCAGGCCATTACCGCCTGTCTCCTGGCCTCTACCTCAGCGCGGGTTAAATCCCGGACATCAGTGGCATCACAGTCGGGCACATGGGCGGAATGCTGGAAATGGGCCTGGATAACCCCGCCCTCCCGGGGAGTAAGAAAGAAACCTACCGTGCCGAACTGGTGCATCTCGCCGGCCTTGACGCCTTTTTCCACGATGGTGAACCACCCGTCCGGGACGTTGCCGATCTCTTCTATTTTCTTGATTGCGTTGATCTGCCGCCACATTTCTTCTTTGGTCATTTTCAGGTAAGGATGGGTGCGGAACTGGAATTCGTCCGGATTTTCTTTGATATATTTGAGAATAACGTCCCAATTTACGCCGTCGACGGTAAAAGCGATAGAAGGTCTCATCAGGTGTTCCCTCGGCCGCTTTTCGTACGGAGCGCCGGCCATTACGGACAGGTCTCCCTCGCCGGTGCAATCGATGATGACTTTGCCCAGGACACCCTGCCGGCCGGAAGGATTCTCTACGACCACTCCACTAACCCTGTTGCCCTTTTTCATGACATCGACGACCAGTGAGTGGAGCAGCAGGTTGACGCCGTTTTCCGTCATCATCTCGAACATGAGCAGGCCCCACCAGTCCGGGTCGACATAGGAGAAAGTATAGCCCGCCCGCCATCCCGGTTTAAGATGCGGTAAGGCATGGCCGTCTTTCAACAGGCGGTGATGTGTTTCCTCGACAATACCGCCGATAACCTGCTCGCCGCGGGGATTGAACATATGGGCATAAGCGAAGCCGGGAGGGCCCTGAACGTTCATCTGCCCGCCGAGAGCGCCGAGGCGTTCGATTAACATGGTGTTAGCCCCGGCCCTGGCGGCAGCTATAGCCGCCGATACTCCTTCGGTACCGCCGCCGACCACTACCACGTCGTAACTGCCGAATATTTCCACTTCGTTCTCCCCGTAATTTTTGTCCTGGATATTCCTGATTTGTCGAATACAGCAGATATTGTTTCATATCCATATATTTTGTGCAAATACCGGCGAAGCGGCCCCGGCATGCTGATTCGTTTTCTAAGTTGTTTTGAACTTGAGGGGGATGTAGAATAGATATGCTTAAAAAACTTATTTTCGGATATGGAAATAATCGAGAGGAGCAAGCTCAATGGATTTCTTCAGGTCTACTTTCTACAACAAGTACACACCGCTGACTGACAGGCAGATCGCGGCAAAACTCAAACCGGCGCCGAAGGCCGCAAGCGCTTCCCCGCTCTCCGGGGCGCTATCGGGCAAAACCCTGAAGATTGTCCTTGACCAGGGACCGGTGCTTGAGTACAAGTTCAAGTCAAAAGATAAGCTCACGCTCTCGGAGGGCGGCGGCGCGGCCGTGGCGGCGCCATATTCGGCCCGGGAACTTGACGATATTATCCTCTTTACCCACCTGATACCGGGCACCGTCCGCGGCTACGGCGTTATCTGCGATATGAAGACAAACCTCGCGACCGCTTTCGAGCTGTGGTTCTGCGGGTTCGAAAGGGACAAGCGCGAGGTGTGGCGCGATTTCAAGTTCGGCTATATCGATACCGGCGCCCCCGCGCCTGAAAAACGCCATGCCCTGACCAACCGCATCGAAGGCAAGGGCACCTACTGGAAGAATGATAACGGCACGGAGATGCTCTACTTCTTCCCGTCGGTCGTCTGGTCTTCCTTCATTGAGTTGAGCGACCCGCTTGGCGGCATCACCATCACCGCGCCGTCCGATTATATCAAGATCAACGACAGGCTTTATATCTACTCCCGCGTGGAGCAGGAGTATTCCGGTACTTTTACGCTGGAAGTGATCGACCTGTTTACGGTCAGGCATATCGGTATGCGGCTTGGCTTTGATAAGGACGACGCGCTTGACTACACCATGTATTCCGGGGAAGGCGAGGTCACCGGGCAATCAACCAATCTGGAGCCGCTGACCGATTACGGCACGGAGATTCCTTACAGCGAAGAACACCGCAAGCGGATTAACCCCGCCATCAAAGGGTCCCGGCCTTCTTACCGCCCCAGGTTCATGCACAAAGATTACTCCCGGGCCGAAGTGGACAAGATCATCAAGACGAACAGCAAGATATTCGCCGGCCGGTCCATCATGTCCGGCCGGAATGACATGGAAACATCCGACTATATCGTTGGGAAGAAGTTCACCCTCCGTTATGATGATGGCCCGGCCTGGGAATACGATATCATCGACACAGAGCATCTGAAGTGGCGCGAAGAAGGCGAAAAAGCCTGGCATTCCGAGCTCTACCAGGGTTATGAAGTGGCTAAGGATATCATCCTGTTCAGCCATATCTGCACGGGAAGCAACCCGCTGCGCTGCCTGACGCAGGCCGTCGACTTCTCCAACGCGCTGGCAACCTGCGTGGACGCGCAGCTCGGCAACGGACGCAAGCCCTGGGAAGTGGGACATAAGGCGATTTTCGGCGTCCTGGAGCTTAAAGGCGGACCGACGCCTCCGGCGGTGGAGCGGCACGCCTTCACCACGGAGCTGGTCGGCAAGGCGTTCTCCTGGACTTATGGAGAAACCATGCAGTCAATACACGTCTACAGCTCGCCGAATTCGTATTCTTGGACGATCATGCTCGGACGCAACGCGGGCGGATGGATGTGGAGTTCACCCTGTCTGTATGTAAAGTTACGTGACGACGCCTATCTGATGAGCTGGACCGAGGACACCTGCAATGGAAACCAGGGCACGTTTATATTGAATCCGTGGATCATGCACGACGGCGGCTTCTTCTTCGGTATCGGTGACATGAGCCCGGACGGGAAGAGCGATGTCCACCTGAACCCGCTGGGCGCCTTCGCCCGCCCGCTGCACGGGTTCGATATTATGAAATACTTTGACAGGAAATAAGAGGATGGGCCCCGCCGCGAATAGACTGGTCACCGGCTGGAGCCGGCGTTTACAGGTGCCAGCGTTTACAGGTGCCGGGACCGGCTTCAACCCAAATGAATGTACCCCTCGTGCCTTTTAAGAATTAGTTTCAACTAATTGGATGTAAGGGTATTCTTATAGGCAGTGACCAGGTTGGCTTTCTCCACGACGATATTGCTGGCGGAGATCTGATACGCGGCCGATTCTTTCGGGTAGGCTACACAAGCGCCTCTGATACCCTGGCCGTTTATGGCGTTGAATACAGTCCCGCAGGCGTCGCACACCAGGGTGCCCTTAGCCAGCGTAAAACTCCTGGAACGGCATGGCGGACAAATGTCGGCCCTGACTTCTAATTTACCGTCCCAGACATACGCCATAAAGGTCATCTCGCCTTCATCAGTGGCCATCTTGAAGCGCGTATTCAAGTTTGAAGTGACATTCTCCAGCGGTATAACGACGGTATCATCGGTCGTTTGAACGTCAATCGTTACCTGCTTTATCGGATTGGCCGGTTTGCCGGCAGGTATTAACGAATTTGTGGCTGGCGGAGCCGAAGAACACGAACCGAGTACGATCATCAAAAGCGAAGCGGCTATAACTGCCAGTGCAATTTTGCGGATTAATTTAGTTAACACTCTGGTCCCTCCTCTTTCTGGCTATGATTTTCCCGTCCTGCAGGAAGATGGTCTCTTTAGCATAATCGGCGATGGCAGGGTCATGAGTAACCATGATAATGCTGCGCCCTTCGGTATTCAGTTCCCCAAACAGTTCCAGGATCCCCTTACTCGTTTTCTGGTCCATATTACCGGTCGGTTCATCGGCCAGTAGAAGCCTGGGATCGTTAACGAGCGCCCTGGCGATAGCCACCCGCTGCTGCTCACCGCCGCTGAGCTGGTTGGGCTTGTGATGCGCCCGCTTCTCCAGTCCCACCCGCCGTAATATCTGCCGCGCTTTTTCCGGGTCGGGTATATCACCGCGGAATACGAGGGGCAGGAGCACATTCTCCAGCGCGGTCAATGACGCGAATAAATAATATTGTTGAAAAATGTAGGCGATCTTACCGCGCCGGATGCTTACCAGCGCGTTTTCATCAAGCTGATCGATGCGCTGGCCGTCCAGGACGACCTCGCCGTTGGAGATGCGGTCCAGTCCGCCGATTACGTTGAGCAGAGTGGACTTGCCGCTGCCGGAAGGTCCCATGATGGCAACAAAGTCGTTTTTGTTTAGCGCCAGCGAAACCTCATCCAAAGCTGCAATACGACTGTCTCCATCGCCGTAGAATTTAGATACGTTTTTTATTTCGAGCATCTTCAAGCCTCACAGAGATCGGAAACAATCGGCGACCTTGATGTGAGAGGCTCGCTGTGCCGGCCAGATGGCTGCCAGCACGGCCAGGAGTATGGCCAGCCCGACTGCGAGCGGAAAATACACCGGAACATAGGATATGGCGGCTCCTTCAAAAAGCATCGGCCCGACCACGTAGGCGAGACCGCCTCCTATCAGGTATCCGAAAACGCCGCCGATGATGCCGATTAATATCGCTTCATAGATGAAGGTTATTACGATCTGGCCCTGTGACGCGCCTACAGCCCTCATGATGCCGATATCCTTGGTTCTCTCGTTTACCGAAGCCATCATGCTGTTGACGACGCCGAACAGGCCGATTAACAGGGTTATGGCCCCCAGTGTCATCATGAAGCGGTTGACTTTATCGATCATCCCCATTTCACTCTCGGCAATTTGCGTTACAGCCACCGCACGGATGCCCGATATTTGCCCGTTTATCGCACCGGCGATGACCTCGACCGGGCAGGCATTGCACAGGGCGCGCACGTCCACTACCGAGAGCAGGCCCGGCTTATTAAAGGCCGATTGCACTGTCTCGAGGTCCGTAAATACCTGGTAATCGTCATTTGACCCGGTTTCCCCGAGAATACCGGTAACGGTCAGTTCCCTGCCGTTGAGATTGATATTGTCCCCGGGACTAACTTTCAGGACATCGGCCGCGACCGAACCGACCATCGCCTGCCCGGGTTGACCGTCTTCGATATAAGCGCCGCGTTCGATCATCCACCAGGTCCTGATGGCGATTTCGTTAGACGCCTGAATGCCTACGACTGTTAACGAGGTGCCTTTGATCTCGGTGTTTACATAGAGCTTCGGCGCGATCAGGGCGATATCGCCCTCATCCTCGATTTCAAGTGCTTTTTTTATCTCGCCATCGGCTATCTTGCGGATTTCCGGCACCAGGTCCTGCGAAATATAGTTATCACCGACGCTGAGCTGCCCCAGGTTGACGTTGCCGAGTTTCATATCCAGGGTGTTAATGGCGGGCACGATGGTCAGGTTCGGGCCGAACTTTTCAAGCTGGCTATAGACCTGGGCCTTGGCGGCCAGCGAGATTGTCAGGATGGCCGTAATGGTCATGGTGCCAATGACCACGCCGAGGGCCGCAAAGAGGACGCGCCTCTTTCGCGCTTTTAGATCTTTAAGGACGATGCTTAGCAGCTTCATCTGTTTTCTCCACACAATTTATCGTATAATACCACAATGTGGTAGTGATTACAAGTCGTTGCTCTCCTCTGACCACACGATGGCCCCCTTCTATTGACACCGGGGCATCCAGATAATAGACTGCATATTGGGTTTGCTGAACAGCGGGGGAATTGAGAAAATGATTGATTCCAGGACTCGTCATGTAACCGCACCCGGCTACTATTATTCAGTGATGCTTCCCTTTTCCAAATGTTATAAGTTTGTTACTTTCTCTCATTCGTTTTTGTAACTATTCCATATCTTCAGGCTTAAAGTAGTTACATGTAACTTTCGCCTGAATGACCAGGTAGCTTTACCCATTTACCTGTGCAAATTGTGTGTTATACACGTACTAGAGTGTTCATCTTAAGCGGCTAACCGAAAAACAGAGCATAGCCGGGTTTAAAAAGGGAGGAATAGGAGAAATGAAGTACGTCGACGGATTTGTCCTGGTGGTATCTGAGAAGAATTTACCCGCCTACCGCAAGATGGCTGAGGAAGCCGGGAAGATCTGGAAAAAGTATGGCGCGCTCGAGTACATTGAGAGCGTCGGTGAAGACCTCGCCCCGGATGTGCCGGCAGAAATGAAGGGAGTCACGTTTCCGCAGATGGCGGGCACCAAGCCTGGCGAGACCGTGGTCTTTTCCTACATCCTTTTCAGTTCGCGGCAGCATCGCGACGAGGTCAACGCAAAGGTGATGAAGGAGATGGAAACCGTGATGAATAAGCCGGAAAACAAGAATAAGCCCATGCCATTCGATATGAAACGCGTCGCCTATGGCGGGTTCGAGGTTATCGTTGAGGCTTAAATGGACCTGGACCGCGAGCGCCGATAGGCCGTAGATAATATAAAAAATTCCATAGAAAGGCGGATATTATGAAAATCATATATACCAGCCTGTTCGTTAACGATCAAGCGAAAGCCTTGAAATTTTATACAGAAACCCTGGGCTTTGTGAAGAAAGCCGACGTCGCCGCGGGGGAATACAGGTGGCTCACCGTTGTCTCCCCTGACGCTAAGAACGGCACCGAGCTGGTACTGGAGCCGAACGCTAATCCGGCCGCCAAAACATACCAGCAGGCAATTTTTGGTCAGGGTATTCCCGCGACAATGTTCGGCGTTTCTGATGTTAGCGCCGAGCACAAGCGCTTGAAGGGGCTCGGCGTGAAGTTCACCATGGAGCCGACGAAAGTAATGGAGCATGTGACCATAGCCGTCTTCGATGACACCTGTGGCAACCTGATCCAAATACAGCAAACGGCGCAAAAGTAAACGTTAAAAATGATATAAATTTGTAATATTTCTGCTTCCGCTTCTATTATTCTGTGATGTTAAACTTGCTATAATTACCACGTTAACTCAAGGTGCTGTTCGGCTTGAGCTGGCGGCACCCGGGATAAAGCAGGAGGCGGTCTATGGCAAGGGCATTCTGGAAAGGCGTCATCAGCTTCGGGCTGGTAGTAATTCCGGTCAAAATGTACGTGGGCACCGAGAGCAAAGCCCTGAGTTTCCATCTGCTCCATAAAAAATGCCTCACCCGGCCCAAGCAGGTATTACATTGTGAGAAAGACGAGGAATACTTCGGCATCAAGGACACCGTGCGCGGCTACGAAGTATCTAAAGACCAGTACGTCGTCCTGACTGAAGCCGACTTCGAGAACGTGCCGGTCAAGACCACGCACGCTATCAATATCCTCGGCTTCGTCGAAGAAAAAGAGGTCGATCCCGTCTACTTCTCCGGCGTGCATTACCTCGAGCCGGAAGAGCTCGGCGCCCGGCCTTTCCAGCTCCTCAGGGAAGCCCTCGAAAAGACCGGCCGGCTGGGCGTCGGGAAAGTAACGTTTCAGCGCCGCGAACACCTCTGCTGCCTCAGGCCCGCTGACGATATTATTATCCTGCACAGCCTGCGCTACGAGTCCGAGATACTGTCGCGCCAGGAAATCACCGCCCCTAAAAGCAAGCTGGCCGCCGCCGAGCTCGAGATGGCCGTTTCGCTGGTTAAAGCAATGGCCAGGGCGTTCAAGCCGGCGGAATACAAGGACGAATACCGCGCCGCCCTGAAAAAGGTGGTGGACGCCAAGATGAAAGGCGAGAAGATCACCGCGCCCGCCCCGCCGAAGGTAGAAATGGGCGATTTGATGGAGTCGCTGCGGGCGAGCATCAGGGCCGCCAAAAAGGAGCCGGTGGCGGTGGCAAAGTAGGCGGATATAGCGATGACCCTGGCAGAATACCGGCGAAAACGTGATTTTAAGCGTACCGGCGAGCCTTCGCCTGAAAAAAAGGCCGGCAAAGGGCCGTTGACCTTCGTCATTCAGAAGCACCGCGCCCGCGCGCTCCATTACGATTTCCGCCTCGAGCTGGACGGTGTCCTTAAATCTTGGTCGGTGCCCAAAGGTCCGTCCTTGGACCCCGCCGATAAACGCCTGGCCGTGATGGTGGAGGACCACCCGCTGGATTACGCTTCCTTCGAGGGGACCATCCCCAAAGGCGAGTACGGGGCCGGTGAGGTCATCGTCTGGGACAGCGGCACGTATTCCCCCGACGAGGGCGGTCTGCTGCTCTTTAACGACCGCGCCGCCGCTGAAATGAATATGCGACAGGGGCTCAAGGACGGTAAGCTGTCGATAACCCTGCGCGGCAGCAAGCTCAAGGGCTCCTGGACGCTGGTGAAAATCCAGAAGCGAGAGCGCGACTGGCTCCTGATAAAGCACCGCGACGAGCA
>DAIQQC010000004.1:37533-45883 GCA_036787005.1 Dehalococcoidales bacterium
CTGGACGGCTTCCGCATCATCACCCTGATACAGGGCGGAAAAGCTACCCTGCTTTCCCGCAACGGCAACAACGTCACCGCTAAATACAGCATCCTCGTCCCTGAGCTCACCCGGCAGCCTGTCGCGGAGCTCGTCCTGGACGGGGAGATAATCGCCCTGGACGAGAAAGGCAAGCAATGCTTCCAGTGCCTGCAAAACTATCTAAAATCGGTAGGCAGGAAAGACGGGGCGGAGGCCGGAGGTTTCCCCCTGGTCTATTACGTCTTCGATATTCTCTACCTGGACGGGTATGACCTGCGCGGAGCGGCCTTGCGCTACCGGAAGGAGCTGCTGAAAAAAGTCCTCGCCCCCGGCGACCGCGTCCGGCTCATCGAATATTTCGAGAACGATGGCGAGACTGTTTATAAAGCCGCGGTGAAGAACGGGCTGGAGGGGGTCGTCGCCAAGCAATTCGACAGCATTTACCAGTCCGGCAAACGCTCGCCCGATTGGCTTAAAGTGAAGGCCACCCTTAGTGACGAGTTCGTCATCGGCGGCTACAGTGTGGCGGCGGAAGGCGCCAGGAAAACGACCTTCAGCTCGCTTTTACTGGGATATTACGACAAAAGCCGCAAGCTCGTTTTCACCGGGCACGTCGGCACCGGCTTCGATGAAAAGCTCCTGGGCGATATGAAAAAAAGGCTCGACGCGCTGAAGAGTACGACAAATCCGTTTGTTGAAGCCCCGCCCCTTAACGGTGCCACCACGTGGGTCAAACCGGAGCTGGTGGCCGAGGTCAAGTTCAGCGAGTGGACCCGGGACGGGCGGCTCCGCGCCCCGGTCTTCATGCGGTTGCGCGATGACAAGCCGCCGCAAGAAGTACAGCGGACGGAGACGGTCACGGTAGCAAACAGCCCGCCGAAAAAATCGGGCGCGAAAGGCCGTGTGAAAGCCGCTGCTGCCGCGGACGTCCCGCCGACCGCGGCTGATGACCCGCCGCCCGCGGCTGGCGATAAAGTCCTGGCGCAGCTGAAAAACCCCGAAAACGATTTCACCATTGAAGTCGAAGGGCAAAAAATCAAGCTGAGCAATGTCGACAAGACGCTCTGGCCCGGCCAGGGCAGGCTTCCCGGTTTCACCAAGCGCGACCTGCTGGAATACCTCGTCCGTTTAGCGCCTTACCTGCTGGCGCACCTCAAAGACCGCCCCCTTACTTTGAGTCGCTATCCCGATGGCCTGGATGGCGAGCACTTCTGGCAGAAGCACTGGGGGCACCCCCTCCCCGATTTCATCCGCCGCATCGACATTAAAGAGGAAAAAGGCACGAAGAGCGAGTACCTCATCTGCGAAAACCTGCCCGCCCTCATCTGGCTGGCACAGGTAGCCAACCTGGAGTTCCACTCCTGGTTTTCGCGGGCTAACGCCTCGCCTGATATGCCGAAGGGCAAAAGCACCGACTATTACCTGGACTATCCCGATTTTCTCATCTTCGACCTTGATCCCTATATTTATTCAGGTAAGGAGCGCCGCGGCGACGAGCCCGAGCTGAACCGCGTCGGCTTCGACCGGGCAGGGGAGATCGCCTTGCTCCTTAAAGAGATACTGGACGGGCTCGGTCTCAACTCTTATATCAAGACGTCCGGCAAGACCGGCCTGCATGTCCACGTCCCCATTAAACGTAATTTCAATTATGCTTCGGTGCGGGCGACCGCTAAAACGATCGGCCAGTACCTCGTCCGGAAGCACCCCGGGGACGTCACCACCGAGTGGGCGCAGGAAAAGCGCAAGGGCAAGATCTTCGTCGATTACGCGCAGAACGTCAGGGGCAAGACCCTGGCCTCGGCCTATTCTCCCCGCCCGGCGCCGGGCGCCCCGGTGTCTACGCCGCTGCGCTGGACGGAGCTCGGCAAGGTGTACCCGACGGATTTCAACCTGAAGACCATGCCGGAGCGGCTTAAGAAAATCGGCGATCTCTGGGCGGACATCCTCGCGGCTAAGAAAGACCTCGGTAAAATAACGGAAATAAATGAAGCCGCCGCTCCCGCGGGAGTTTGACGGCGTTTTCCAAAGGGAATAATATATGTCTGACCCCTTTGTCCGGAAACACGGGGGGATTCACTCCAGCAGGGAGGGGAAATGGACAACAAGGTCATCGTGCTGAGCAAGGACGGAGAGTGGTTTGAGCTTACCAACTGCTTCCTCGTGGGCGCCGAGGAGCGTCCGGAAAAAGTGATCTACTACAAGTTTCTCTTCACCAATGGCGCCAAAACGACGCGCGACGAAATGATCAAAAGGGCCGAGCAGTTTCTTGCCGAGGTTAAAGGGCAAAAATAAAGTGGCCGGCCAGCTTTAACGGGTAGCTTTGATGAGAAGAAAAACCTCCGGACCACCGCTCGGTAGCGACCCGCTCTGGTACAAGGACGCCACTATCTACGAGCTCCACGTCCGGTCTTTCTGTGACAGCAACGCTAACGGTATCGGTGACTTTCCCGGGCTGATTCGGAAACTCGATTACCTGGAAGAGCTCGGTGTCAATACCGTGTGGCTGCTCCCCTTTTACCCCTCGCCGCTTAAGGACGACGGCTACGATATCTCCGATTACTTTAAAATCAACCCCGTCTACGGTGACATGGACGATTTCGAGGCTTTCCTGGAAGAGGCGCACCGCCGCGGCCTCAGGGTCATCACCGAGCTGGTCATCAACCACACCTCCGACCAGCATCCGTGGTTCCAGAAAGCGCGGCACGCCGCCAGGGGAAGCCGGGCGCGCGATTTCTATGTCTGGAGCGATACCCGGGACAAGTATAAGGGGGCGCGCGTCATCTTCCGGGATTACGAATACTCTAACTGGGCGTGGGACGAGGTGGCCCGGTCCTATTACTGGCACCGCTTCTACTCGCACCAGCCGGACCTTAACTTCGATAACCCTGCCGTACACCGCGCCATCTTCCGTGTCGTCGATTTCTGGCTGAAAAAAGGCGTGGATGGATTACGCGTCGACGCCGTACCCTATCTTTACGAGCGCGAGGGCACCAGCTGCGAAAACCTGCCGGAAACGCACGCCTTCTTGAAAGAACTCCGGGCGCACGTCGACGGCAAGTTCAAGAACCGCATTCTCATTGCCGAGGCTAACCAGTGGCCGGAGGACGCCGTGCCTTATTTCGGCAGCGGCGACGAGTTTCACATGGCCTTTCACTTCCCCATCATGCCGCGGCTGTTCATGGCCATCGGCATGGAAGACCGCTTCCCGCTGGTGGACATCCTGCGGCAGACGCCGCCGATACCGGAAAACTGCCAGTGGGCCCTCTTCCTGCGCAATCACGACGAGCTGACGCTGGAGATGGTCACCGACGAAGACCGCGACTACATGTACCGGATATACACCAAGGACCCCGCCGCGCGCCTCAACCTGGGCATACGGCGGCGGTTGGCCCCCCTTCTCAACAACGACCGTCGGAAGCTCGAGCTGATCAACGCCCTGCTCTTCTCCCTGCCCGGGACGCAGGTGGTCTATTACGGGGACGAGATAGGGATGGGGGACAATATCTACCTGGGCGACCGCGCCGGCGTGCGCACGCCCATGCAGTGGAGCGCCGACCGCAACTCCGGCTTTTCGCAGGCCAACCCGCAAAAGCTGTTCCTGCCGGTGATTACCGACCCCGGTTATCACTACGAATCGGTCAATGTGGAGACGCAGCAGACCAACCCGGACTCGTTCCTGGCGTGGATGAAACAGACCATCGCCCTGAGCAAGCGTTACCGGGCCTTCGGTCGCGGCAGCATCGAGTTTCTCCAGCCGGAGAACAAGAAAGTCCTGGCGTTCCTGCGCCGCTACCAGGGAGAGAACATCCTGGTGCTGGCCAACCTGTCTCACCTGGGGCAGCAGGTGCAGCTCGACCTCACAGAGTTCAACGGCTGCCGGCTCATTAATCTCTTCGGCCCGGTGGAATTCGCCCCGGTCGCCGGCGGTAAATATCCCTTTACGCTCGGTCCTTACGCCTACTACTGGTTCGCCTTGCAGCCGCTGCCGGCGGGAACGGCACCGCCGCAGCCGCTGCCAGCGGAGGAAATAACCGCCGTCCCGTCCCTGGCCGCTACCGCTGACGAAATTTTTGGAGGCGACCCGGACGTCCTGGCGGGGCTGCTCCAGAACTACATCAAGGGCCGGCGCTGGTTCCGCAGCAAAGCGCGGGCAATCCAGTGGTCGAGGATCAAAGATATCGTCCCGATGCGCTCGCCGGAAGGCGAAGCTTACTTCATACTGATCCAGCTCAACTACGTAGAAGGCGAGCCGGAGACCTACGCGTTCCCGCTCTCGGTTGTCTCGGGCGAGCGGATAGGCGCGATGCGCCATGAGCAGCCCCAGGCGGTCATCGCCCGCCTGCAGGTGCCGGAGGGTGGCGAAGCGCTGCTGTGCGACGCCATGGCCGATAAGAATTTCGGCAGGTACCTCCTGCAAAGCATCGGCAGGAAACACCGCTACGCCGGGGAAAACGGCCGCATCGTTGCTTCCACCACGGAGACTTTCTTCAGCGCCCTCGGCCCCGGCGGGGCAGTCCCCGAACCCACCCCGGTCAAAACCGAGCAGACCAACACGTCGCTGGTCTACGGCGATAAGCTGATTTTCAAGCTGTTCCGGCAGCTCGGAGACGGGATCAACCCGGAGCTGGAGATAGCGCGTTTCCTCACCGAAGACACGGACTTTGCCAGCATCCCGCCGCTGGCAGGCGCCCTGGAGTACTATCAGACGGGCGCCGGGCCGGTCACCCTGGGAGTCCTGCACGGCTTCGTGCCCAACGAAGGGAACGCCTGGCGCTATACGCAGGACTCCCTGGAGCGTTATTTCCAGTACGTTCTCGCCCAGCCGTTCCGGAAAGGACCGCCCCTCCCCCGGGAACACCTGGTATGGTTGCCCGCAGAAATCCCCTCCTTTGCCAGGGAAGCGATCGGCAGCTATCTGGACTCGGTGCAGCTTCTGGGACAGCGCACCGCCGGCCTTCACGTGGCGCTGGCCTCCAGGCCGGACGACCCCACCTTTGCCCCCGAGCCCTTTTCATATGTCCACCAGGCCTCGCTTTACCAGTCGCTGCGCGTCCAGACCGTCCGCACGCTGCAGCTGCTGAGGGAAAAGATGCCCGGCCTCTCCGCCGAGACCAATGCTTTAGCCCGGAAGGTCATCAGCCTGGAAAGGGCCATCATCGAGCGCTACCGCCTGATGCGCGACCGCAATATCGTGGCGGTGCGCATACGTGACCACGGCGACTACCACCTGGGACAGGTGCTTTACACCGGCAAGGACTTCGTCATTATCGATTTCGAGGGAGAGACCGCCCGGCCGATGAGCGCGCGGCGGGCCAAGCGTTCGCCCCTGCGGGACGTGGCCAGCATGATCCGCTCCCTGCATTACGCGGCGCACAGCGCCCTCCTGCACCAGGTATCGCTGGCGCCCCGCCCGGAGGAAGAGATGGCCCTCCTTCGCGACTGGGCGCAATACTGGTATATCTGGGTGGCGGCCCATTTCCTGGGGTCCTACCTGCAAAATATCAAGAAGTCCGGCCTGCTCCCCGATGACCCCGGGCAGGTGAAAACCCTGCTGGACGCCTTCCTCCTGGAAAGGGCGGTCTATGAAGTCGGCTACGAGCTCAATAACCGGCCCGACTGGCTGGATATACCGCTGCGGGGCGTCTTGCAGCTCATGGAGTCCGTCGCGTAAGATCAACCTGGCATTATGAGCAGACGACTGGTCCTGATCGCGTGTTTCCTGACCGTCTTTACTTCGTATGCCATCAGGTATGGCTACGGCGTGCTCCTCCCGGAGATGATCGTCTCCCTGGAGATCACCAAGGCCGAAGCGGGCGTCATCTTCTCCTCTTTCTTTATCGCCTACACGGTAAGCTCGCCGGTGCTCGGCCTGCTGGGCGACCGCTGGGACGCGCGCTGGCTGTTGTCCTCGTTCGTGGCTATCCTGGGTGCTGGCGCCTTTTTCATGTACTCTGCCTCGTCGGTCCTTTCCGCCAGCCTGATCTATGCCCTGGCCGGCATAGGCTCGGCCGCCTGCTGGGCTCCCGTCATGGCCCTGGCCCAGCGCTGGACCAGCCGTGAAAGGATCGGCGGGACGCTGGCCGTCATCGACGTCGGCAGCGCGCTGGGGCTTATCGGCGCCGGCGCCGTGATGCCTCTGGTGGTTGGTGCCTGGGACTGGCGCACCGGCTGGATGCTGCTCGGCGGGCTGGGATTTTTCGTGGCCGCGCTCAATTTCCTGGTGGTCCGCGACCGGCCGCCGCAACTGGAAAGCCCGGGGGAAATACGCCGCGACCGGCCGCCGCCCGTCGGGACCGCGATATCTACGCTTTTAAAGGATTCCAGGTTCTGGCTCCTCGGCCTGGCTTACCTGCTCACGGGTTTTGCCATCATCATTCCATTCACCTTCCTGAGCACCTACGCCACGGAAGGGCAGGGCTTTTCCTACCAGTTGGCCTCTAACCTTATTACGACCATAGGCATCGGCGCCATCATCAGCAAGGTCGGCCTGGGGCCGCTCTCCGACAGGGTCGGCCGGATAAAGGTCATGATGCTCTGCGCCGTGCTCATCGCCCTGGGGAGCCTGGGGATGGTCTTCTTCGATAAGGTCTGGCTGTTCGCCACGTCCGTCGTGTTCAGCCTGGGCTACGGTGTCATCTGGGCGATGTATGCCGCCGCCGCTTCCGACTTTTTTCCCCGGGGTTCGGCCGGGACGACAGTTGGCTTGTGGACCATGTTCCTGGGCGTCGGCTCGGTGCTGGCGCCCATTGTTTCCGGCTGGATCGCCGATGTTACCGGCGACCTCGCCTGGTCGTTTGCCCTGGCCGCGGGTGCGGCGCTCCTGTCGTTCCTGCTGCTCCTGCCGGTTAGAAGTTATCGTGTAAAACATGCGCCCTTTTTAGTTAAGGGGTAAATATTATATAGTAACAGTACACGATCAATAGCGTTATATTAACTGGTGATCCAACTTTGAGATAATTATGAAATCGAGACTGAACCCCTTCATCTGGGGCGGACTGACCCTGGTCGCCGGCCTGGCGCTGACGCTAAACGTGGCGCCCCGCCAGCAGCAATACGTCGACGACCATGGCATTGTCACGCCCAGCGTCTCCAGCGGGTTCGGCATCGCCTACTTTTTAGGCGCGGTGGCCGTGATGGCGCTGGTGCTTTTCCTCATCCCCCTGGATAAACTCAAGCTGGTCTTTAAGGGCCTTTTCGCGCTGATGTTCGCCTGGGGCGTATTCATCATGGCGTTCTTGACACTGCCGGACGCGGCCGCCTATCCCCTGGCGGTCATCGCCGGCCTGGGCTGGCTGCTCTGGGCGAGGGTGTGGCTGCATAACTTGGTTCTGCTGATAGCGCTTGCCAGCGCGGGCTCGGTCTTCGGCTCCCTTTTCTCGCCGTGGGCATTCCTGATCGTCATGCTGGTCATCGCCGTCTACGATTTTTTAGCGGTGCGTTTCGGCTTCATGGTCTGGATGGTGGACCGGCTCTCGGAGACGGTGACCCTGCCGGCCTTTATCTATCCCAGGAAGATCAAAGACTGGTTGCTGGGCCTGAAAACGGTACGGGTGAACGAGCTGGCGGCCAAGCCGGCGGCCGAGCGCGAGTATTCGCTGCTGGGCGGCGGCGATATCGGGTTTCCGCTGATGCTGGCGTCCTCGGTCTATTTCGTGTCCGGCCTCTCTCCGGCGATGCTGGTAGGCGGGTTCGCCCTTTTAGGGCTGATGAGTGCCTTCCTGATACAGTGGCTCTTGTTAAAAGGCCGGCCGATGCCCGCCCTGCCGCCGATTGCCTTTTTCTGCCTGATAGGGTTCCTGATAGTTGAATACGCGATGTAGTTTTTGCTTGTTTCACCTCACCCCCTCACCGCCATTTTCTTTTTTTGTCATTGCGAGACCCCTACTTGTCGGGGCGAAGCAATTGGTTCTCCCTCTCTGTTAACGGAGAGGGAGATTAAGAAGGAGAGGTACTAGTTTTGTGTTCCTGGATACTCAACGCCAAAAGGGAGTGCGTCAGCGAGAGGGGCGCTAGCCCCTCTCAAATTACTTCCCCCTCTCAGACAAAAGACAAAGCGAGCAATAAATATGATACTGTCTGAGAGGGGGTCAGGGGGTGAGGTTTGACCAAAAGCGCGCCATCACAATACTTAAAACAATTATTGCATCATCTCTGATTTTGGAATAGAATTATATCGCTGGGGCGACGTGGCCAAGTGGTTAAGGCGGGGGTCTGCAAAACCCCTATTCGGCGGTCCGAATCCGCCCGTCGCCTCCAGTTATTGTTAGGTTAAACAAAAGGCGGGTTGCCGGAGCAACCCGCCTCTCTTTTATTCCTCCCCTTTTCTCAG
>DAIQQC010000096.1:0-5728 GCA_036787005.1 Dehalococcoidales bacterium
AAGCCCCTCTTTTCTTTTTCTCCCCCCTTCCCCTGCCAGGGGAAGGGGATGAAGGGGATGGGGTGAAACCCTTCGACAGGCTCAGGGTGCACGGATTGCATCGCTACGCTCGCAATGACGGGGAGCAAAAAATGAGGCTGGATTCCGGCTCCCGTATCAAGTACAGGACAGGCCTTCGCCGGAATGGCTAACTGACCGGGGCGGTGGGGTTTATATACATCACTCAAAAGTCATATTACTAAATTGACATTCCGGCGTGGAACTGGTTAGAATTAGGAAACGGCCGGAGAGGTAAATCATGAAGCTGGTAGTGGTCGGTTTCGGGCAATGCGGCGGGAGAATCGCCGACGAGTTCGCCCGCCTCAATAAAAGGGCGCACGGCCTGCGCGGTCTCAACATTATTACGGGCGCCTACGCGGTCAATACCGACCTCGCGGACCTGAGCGGACTGCATACCATCAAGCCTAATTTCAGCCAGCGGATCGTCATCGGCAAGAAGAAGACCGGCGGCCACGGTGTTGGCAAGATCAACGAGCTCGGTGCCGAGATCGCCCGGGAAGACGCCGACATGGTCATCGAGACCATCCGGAACACCGAGGACTTCGCCGAAACAGACGCTTTTTTACTGGTTGCCAGCGCCGGCGGCGGCACCGGGTCCGGGGCGATACCGGTCATGACGCAGCAGATCAAAGAACGGTACGTCGATAAACCGGTCTACAACCTGATCGTCCTGCCTTTCGAGCACGAGGTCGTTACCGAAGACAGGACGGTCTACAACGTGGCCACCTGCCTGAAATCCAGCTACCTCGTGGCTGACGCCATCTTCCTGGTGGATAACCAGCGCTACGTGATGAAAGACTCCTCGCTCAGGCACAACCTGGCCAAGATAAATACCACCATCGTCCAGCCGTTTTTTAACCTGCTCTGCGCCGGCGAAGAAAAGAAAAGCCGGTACATCGGCGCCAAGATCCTCGACGCCGGGGACATCATCCAGACACTGGTGGGCTGGACGACCCTCGGATACGGGAGGTCGCAGACCTCCATTTTCAAGAGCTTCATGCCGGCCAAGCGCAACTTCCGGGACAAGGCCACGGAAACACAGAAAGGCATCCACGCCCTGGACGAGGCTATCAGCGGGCTTTCGATAAAGTGCAACCCGCTGGACTCCAAGCGGGCTTTATACCTCGTGTCCGCGCCGGCAGAGGAGATCAACGTCGACCTCATCAAAGAGCTGGGGACTTACATCAAAAATATGGCGCCGGAGGCCATCATCAGGAGCGGCGACTATCCCCGGGAGAAAGGCAACCTGGACGTCACGGTGATACTCTCCGAGATGAGCGACGTGGAGAAGGTGAGGAGCTACTTCACCAAGGCGATCAACCTCATCGCGGAGCTCAAGAAGCGGCAGGAAGGACTGGTAAGCACGCAGCGGGGCATCGACATCACCATCAAAGACATACCGTCGCTGCTATAATAGTTTACAGTTGTAGGTTGACAGTTTTCCCCCCAATTCAACCGTCCGATAATAAACAGGATGCCGCCCCAAAAAGGGGCGGCATCTTTTTTTCCTTATGGTCATTGGATTCACGCTTTCGCGCGAATGACGTTTATTGAACTTTTTACAACAGGGTTTACCGGGCAATCTTGGAATAGATCTGCCAGGCCTGTTCGATGGTCTCGTCGCGGACTTTCCAGGCTTTCTCGACATGCTCGTCGCGGACGCGGGCGGCCTCGGCGAGGGCGGCGTCGCTAGCGCTAGTGGCGGCTTCCACGGCGGCGCGGTAGGCCTCCTCGGCCTTGGCCATGAGGGCCTCGCGGGCCGCGGCAGCCCTGGCCATAGCCTGTTCGCGGTCTTTCAAAGCCTGGGCGACGGTGGCCTCGTAAGAGCGGTGCGACTGCGCCTCGGCGCGCTTATAAGCCTTGGCGACCTGCATTTCGTTCTCGTGGTAGGCCTTGGCGACCTGCCGCTCGGCGTCCATGTAGGCGGCGTAAGCCCGTTCGGCCTGGGACATGACCTCGTCAAGGGCGCTCTTGGGTTTTTCCCCGGCGGCCTCGGTCGCCTCGGGAGGGGCTTCTTCTTTCATATCCGATGGTCTTTTGGGTCGATCTTTCTGTGCAGGCACAGGCACCTCCTATTAGTTCTTTCAAGTATTATTCTTTTTCGTTCATGCCAAGTATATGGCGCACCATATAAAAAGTCAAACGAATTTCTAAGTTTAAAATCAGTTCTGCGACGTCATTCCGTGTCGTCGCCGGAGTCGTCAGCGTCAGCGCTCCTCTTGGCCTGCTGGCTACGCTTGGCCTCATACATCCTGGCTAATGACTCCAGGCGGGTCTCCATCTTGCCTTTGGATTCCTTATCGGATTGCTGCCCGGCTTTACCCGCCTTTTCCATGCCCTGCTTCATGGTCTCCAGGGCGGCTTCCGGGCTCTGGTAAGCGGCCTTTGGTTTCTTCTCCGCCTGGCCCTCATTCTCCGCGGCGGGCTCTTCCGTGTCTTCAGTTTCTTCCGGCATACCGTCCTGGCGTACGTCGGTCTGGTAAGCCCTGAAAGAAGCCTCGGCGGCCTGGCGGGCGATACGGGCCGAGGATTCCGTAGCTTCCTTGATGGCTTTCACCGTTCTCTCCGCCGACTCGCGGGCGGCCTTGACGAGGGCGCCGGTGACCTCGCGGGCGGTCTTCACGGCGGCTTCACCGGCTTCGCGGGTCTCCCGGCTGACCTGCTCGGCGCGGGCGATGGACGCGTGTATTTCTTTCTCAGCCTTAGCGGCGGCGTTACTGGCGTTAGCTTCGGCGGCGGCAACGGCCGCTTTAACGGTCTTTAACGATTCTTCAGCGGTCTCACGGGCCGAGCGGCTCAGCTCCTCGGCCCTGGACACCGCCTCCTCGGATTGTTTTATGGAGGCTTCAATAGCGTCCTGCGCCGCTTTAGCGGACGCTTCCGCGGCTTCTTTGGCGACGGCGGCAATCTGCTCCAGCCGGGCGACGGTCTTGCGGTATTCGGCGGACTGCGTTTCAACCGTTGCTTTAGTCTGTTGGCCGATCTCTTCCGCCCTGGCAATGGCTTCCTTCGATTGCTCCATAGATAGTCGGCCGGCCTCGGCGGCGGCCTGGGAGGCGGTGGCCGCGGCTTCTTTGGCTGCCTTCGCGGAGGCTTCGGCGGACTTGCGGGCGGCCTGGGCGGAAACCTGGGCGACGGTCATGGCTTCTTTGCCTTCCTGTTCCGCCCGGGCGATGGTCTCCCGGATATCTTTAACGGTGGTTTCAGCGATCTCGCGGGTCTCCCGGCTGACCTGCTCGATATCGGCTACAGACCGGCGGAACTCTTCGGCGGCAAGGGAGGCCTCCGCCCTGGCTTCCTTACCGATAGCTTCTGACCGGGCCATGGCTTCCTGTGAGGCCTTGACGGCGGCGGCGGAGGCTTCTCTGACCATTTTCAGCGAGGTCTCGGTGATTACCCTGGTCTCCTCGATAATTTCCTCGGCGCGGCGCATCGGTTCCTGAGAGGCTTTTTGCAGGGCTTCGGTGACCAGCCCGGCTTCACGCCGGGAAGCTTCAACCTTGTTCAGGGTCTCCTGCGACGATCTCTGGGCAGCGTCGGCGACCTCGCGGGCGACCTTGCTGATAGTCTCGGCACGGGTGGCCGCTTCTTCGGCGGCGTTAGCCGAGAGGTCGGCGGCCTCACGGGTGGACTTGCTCGCCCTTTCCGCCCGGACGACCGTTTCCTTAGCGGCCCGGTTGGCGGCGTCGGCGGCGTCCTTGGCCTCGCGGGCCAATTTGTCCGCCCGGAGAGTAGCGTCACGGGTGGCCTTGATAGATTCTTCGGCGGCCTCTTTAGCGGTCTTGACGGCTATCTCGGCCAGGCCGATTGCCTCCTGCGAGGCCTCCTGGGCGGAATCCGCCGTCTTCTTCGCCTCGCGGCTTAAAGCATCGATACGGCCCAATCCTTCCCGGGACAGCATCAGGGCCGACTCCGCAGCGTGCATGGCCTCGGTAGTGGTCTTCTCGGCGCGGGCGATGGCCTCCTCGAAGATCCTGGTCATGGATTCGGTGGTTTCTTTGGGCCGGCGGCCGACCTCTTCGGCGCGGCTGATAGCTTCGCGGGCGGCCTGGATGGCGGCTTCGGATGCTTCCCTGGCTTCGCGGGCGACCTTATCGGCGCGGGCGACGGCATCCTGGGCGGCCCTGACGGCGGTCTCGGCGGCCTCTTTAGCTTCACGGCCGATCTGCTCGGCGCGGAGGGTCGCTTCCATAGCGGTCTTGGTAGAGATGCCGGCGGCCTGACGGGCGGCGCGGCTCAGCGCCTCAGCCCTGGCGACGGCTTTCTCAAAGTCGCTGGCGGGTTTATCTACGTCCTGCCTGGTTTCCGGAGACATCAGCCCGACCCTCCCTAATGAATAACGCCCCCCTATTATATTATTGAACCCCGAGTTTTTCAATAAAAAGGTCTAACAGTACCAAAATATATTACCTAAGTCACCGAACTAAAGATTGACATCGCAGGCGTCTTATGTTAAAAATAGCTAATAGGCATCCAGATTCTTAGAATCGAGGTGTAAGATGAAATTAGTTGTTGTCGGTCTGGGTCAATGCGGCGGCAGGATCGCCGACGAGTTCGCCAGACTAAACTCGAGAGCCCACAGTCGCCGGGGCATGACCATCGTTACCGGCTGCTTCGCGGTCAACACCGACGCCGCCGACCTCAGCGGACTATCAGCCATCGGCAACGACCACCGCCACCGCATCCTCATCGGCAGCCGCAAGACGGGGGGCCACGGCGTAGGCAAGATCAACGAACTGGGGGCGGAAATCGCCAAGGAAGACGCCGATAAAATCGTCGACGCCATCAGGACGACCAAGAAATTCTTCGAGACGGACGCGTTCCTGCTCATCGCGGGAACGGCCGGCGGCACCGGTTCCGGCGCCATCTCCGTCATAACCCAGCATCTGAAAGAGCGCTACATCGATAAACCGATATGGAACCTGCTGGTCCTCCCCTTCGAGCACGAAGAGAACACCGAACAACGCACCACCTTCAACGTCGCCACCTGCCTCAAGTCCTGCTACTCCATCGCCGACGCCGTGTTCCTGGTGGACAACCAGAGATACGTCAGAAAAGACTCCTCGCTGCAGGCCAACCTCTCCAAGATAAACACCATGATATCCGAGCCTTTTTATAACCTGCTCTGCGCGGGCGAAGAGAAAAAGATGCGGTACATCGGCGCCAAGCTGCTCGACGCCGGGGACATCATCCAGACGGTGGTCGGCTGGACGGTCATCGGCTACGGCAAGACGCAGGCGCCCCTTTTCAAGCTGCCGGAGATGAGGAGCGACTTCCGCAAGAAAGGCCAGGAAATCCAGAAGGGCATCCAGGCCATGGACGAGGCCATCAGCGAGCTATCGCTGAAGTGCAACCCGGCCGACTCGCGGCGGGCTTTGTACCTGGTGTCCGGCCCGGCCAAGGAAATGAACATGGACATGGTCAAGGAGATCGGCGATTACATGAGGGACATCGCCCCCGAGGCCATCATCCGCAATGGCGACTATCCCCGAGAGAGGGGCGTGGTGGACGTGACGGTGCTGCTCTCCGAGCTCAGCGACGTAGAGAAAGTACGCGACTATTACCTTAAGTCGACAGACCTCATCCCGGAGTTCAAGAGGCGGCAGGAAGAGACCGATGACAAGCTCAAGGCGCTGGAAGAGGTTTCAAAAGATATACCGTCGCTG
Organism: Dehalococcoidales bacterium; assembly: GCA_036787005.1. Taxonomy (GTDB): domain Bacteria; phylum Chloroflexota; class Dehalococcoidia; order Dehalococcoidales; family RBG-16-60-22; genus JBFYTX01. The sequence goes on from DAIQQC010000096.1 coordinate 5,727, forward strand.
CT